>DATLZB010000092.1:0-25326 GCA_035574175.1 Hyphomicrobiaceae bacterium | reverse complement strand
CCACTGCTGGTCATTGAGCTCGTACCGCTTCGCCATGCGCTGCGCTCCGAATCAGTTGATCCGAGCCGCAATGAATCAGAACCGATTCCCGATGGGAATCCCGAATGTCGATTGGACCTAGCGTGCCATGGCCTCTTTCACCAGCTCCCGAGAACGAACGGCCAGACCGTCCTCGATAGCGTCGGCAAGCAGAGCGCTCAAGCAGCCATAGGAAACGTCGTTCAAATGGAACAAGTCGGCGGAGAGCAGCTCGGGCGGGGTAAACTGGCCGCTCGCAATCAGATGCTTCATGATCGCGAACCGGTGCAGGATGGGAACGTCCTTCTCCCGGGCTACCTTGCGCATGGTGCGGACGTAGTCGAGGTAACCTGGGACCTGCTCGGAGCGAGGGTAGTACTGCAAGTCGAGCAAGATCACGTCGATGCGACGGGACTTCAGCAGATCTACGCCCTGGCCGAGGGTGGCCTCGAACTCCGGGAGCGGCACACCGCGAATGGCGTCATTGACCCCAGTCTGCCAGATAACGAGCTGCGGTTCGAGCGGCAGGACCTCATTCGGCATACGCGCGAGCATGTCGCTGGCGAGTTGCCCGCCGACGCCAAGATTTGAAACGATGAAGTTGCGGTCGGGATCGAAGCGGCGGTTGAGCTCGGCTTCCAGGCGAAGCGGGTAGCGCATCCGGGGAGAGCTGGCGCCAGTGCCAGCCGTGCTCGAGGAGCCAATGGCGGCGATGCGGAACTCGGAACGGGTGACCAGCGCGCGGCGCATGTTCGGCAACGGCGCGTTGAAGCGGACGAGCTGCTTGGGCGCCTTGCACCTGCCCGTACCCAGAGGCTGGCCGGCAGTCTGGCCGACGGTCGAGCCGGCTGTCGCCACGGCGAGAGCGAGGACTAGCGCCAGCGATGCCAAGACCCTTGTCAACAACGCAAAAGAAGACCCCGCAGGCGCACGCCCCCGCACCGCACCAACGCGAACGACCATGCTTGAAGCCCCAGCCCGTGCCTCCGCTGCCGACCCCGCTCGTGGTTTTTCGGCCCGCGTCCACCTGAGCGTTCCGCCTCTGCAACGAGCGGATTAAGCCCACATGCACGGTACCCGGACCGGGAGCGGTGCTGCGATTTAGCCATCCGAGCCGGCGCTGCGCAAGGCCAGAAATCGGCCGCTTGGCAAGTCCATGAACGTCCCCACGTGTTCATGGGCGTTTCAGGTTAATGTTAACAGTGGCCGCACAGACGGCCTTCGGCGTTGCCGCCACAGCCCTTGGGAGGAAGCGACAAAATGAAGCCCACGCTCGGTGCCACGACGCTGCTCGATCGCCAGAGTCACCGGCGCAGCGATGCCCAGTATCTGGCCATGCTCAACGAGCGCGCCGATGCGCGCTTCCTGGTGCTCGCCGACCAGAAGCCGGTGGTCCGCTCCAATGCGGAGCGCTCCGAGGCAACCATCCGCTGGTTCGCTCGCCAAGAACTGCAGGATGTTGGCCTGCCGGTCGCCGAAGCGCTGTTCCTTGGGGTCGATCGCAAGACTGGAGCCGGCCGATTCGCCGTCGCCGTCAGCGAGCACCGCGTCCGAAATGCGCCCGGGGGCCTCAGTCTGTTGCGCCCCATCGTCGACCTTAGGTCGCTTGCCATGCAGGGGGTGATGTCGGACGAAGAGATCTCGCTCCTCGGTCAGGCCAAGGCCCTGTCGCACTGGCACGAAAACACTCGCTGCTGCGGGCACTGCGGCGGTACCACTCTGGTTAAGGACGGCGGCTGGAAGCGTAAGTGCTGGGCGTGCGGGCACGAGCATTTCCCGCGCACCGATCCGGTGGTCATCATGCTGATCATCGACCCGTCAGGCGAGCGCTGTCTGCTCGGTCACGAGGCGCGTTTTCATGAGAAGATGTTCTCGGCGCTTGCCGGCTTCATCGAGCCGGGAGAGGACATCGAGGCCGCCGTGCGCCGCGAGACGGTGGAGGAGACCGGCATCGAAGTGGGTGAAGTGCGCTTCCACTCCACACAGCCCTGGCCCTTCCCGCACTCGCTGATGATCGGATGCTTGGGTTTCGCCAAGACAAGCGAGATCACGATCGACCCCAACGAGATCGTGGAGGCGCGCTGGTTCGCGCGGCCCGAGATCAGGTTGATGCTCGACAACAAGCATCCCGACGGCCTGTTCGTGCCCGGACGCCAAGCGATCGCCCGCGTGCTCATCTCGCAGTTCGCCGACGGAAGGGTATGAGCGTGCAGATCAGGCGGGGGCGGAGCGGGCATGGCGCGTAAGCGCACGGCGCTCGAGGATCTGCTGCCAGAGCGCGCCAACCACGCTCGGGTCGGTGATCGGAACGGGCGGCAGCCCGCGTGCGCCCCGCGACAGGACGGCAGAGTCCCAGAACACGATGGATATCGTCCGGCCGCCGGGGAGCCCGATCTCGAGGAGAATGCGCTGATTGAGCATACGGTCCCGCGGCCGGGGCGAAACCTGGTCGTCTGCGCCGCCGGTACTCGTGCTGCCAGCGGCCGCGGCGGCAGCCGCGCTCGCCATGCCGGCGATGCGACTGCCGGCGGTCGATCGGGCGTCGTCGGCCGTGACATCGCTCACCCACGAGAGCTGTGCGATGTCGGTGTAGGCGACTTCCTGGACGAGGGTGTAGAGGGGCTGGTGCGTGCGCAAATCGACGGCCGCCTCGAAGACGGCGAGCGTCTCAGGTTGCAGCCGGAACGCGGCGATGGCAGCCGGGTTGGTGCGCGGCTTGTCGTCGCTACCGATCCGGCACAGCACCTCGAGCGCCCCGCAGCGCTCGCCATTGGGAAAGCTGCGCACGAGCAGCCAGTCCCGGTCCCCGAAGCCGACTGCAACCGGCAGCCGCAACTTCTGTGGCAGGGCGGCCATCACCCGGTCGGTGTAGGCGTCAAGCTTCCGCTCGAGATCGGCGATCTGCAGGGGATCCCGCTTCTTGAAGCGCAGATAAATGCCGTAGACGACAGCGCCGATCGCACCGAGAAAGAGGGCGACCGTGAACCACAGATTGCCCAGTTGGAAGAAGAACATCTCGGCCGCGGTCACGAGTACGACGAGACCGGCGGGCAGTTCCCAGCCGAACTTCCAGAGCCACGGAACGGCCCCGATGACCAGCATCAGGAGGCCGGGCAGCAGAAGGAACAGCTCGCGGCCCATAGACTCGATCATCCGCCCGCCAATGGTGCCCGCTTCGCGGTAGCCCAAATAGAGCGACAGGCCGACGAGCACCATGCCACCGATGGCAGTAGCTACCTGGATGATGCGGATCGCCGTCCGCCAGCGCTCGTGGGCGAGCAGAACCAGCCGATAGGTGTCGGTAAAATATTGGGAGACCACATCGGGGGTAATTTCCCCGTCGTCGGCCTGGGCGGCATGCTCGATGGACGATGGAAAGGTCATGGGGAGAACTCGAGATCCACTGCCCGCCCAAAGGGCGCGAGGCGCTCCATCAGGAATACGAAATCGGGGGGCCGACAAGCCGTAATCATGCTTTGTTTCAACGAGGTCGCAGCGTGTGCTCGATTTGCCTCATGGCTTCGCCACGGCAGGCAGGCACCGCCCTGCTCGGATCGCGCGCCATGAACCCCAGGCTCGGAATCGCGCTCAAAATCGCGTCCGTGTTGGCATTCACAGTGATGTTCACCTGCGTGAAGGCGGCATCCACAGAGGTACCGCCAGGCGAGGCCGTGTTCTTCCGCTCGTTCTTCGCGCTGCTTCCGATCCTCATCTACCTCGCCATCTTGGGCGACCTGCCCGGCGCGCTCAGAACCTCCAATCCTTACGGTCACCTCTGGCGCGGCTTGCTCGGTGTCGCCAGCATGGGGCTCAACTTCGCGGCGCTCGGCTTGTTGCCGCTGCCCGATGCGATCGCCATCGGCTATCTCATGCCGCTGTTGTCCACGGCGTTTGCGGCACTCTTCCTCGGCGAGCGGGTTCGTGCCTTCCGCTGGAGCGCGATCCTGATCGGCTTCATCGGTGTCCTCATCATATTGTGGCCGCGTCTCGGCGTGCTCAGAGGGCCGTCGGGCGCTTCGACGGAAGCAATCGGTGCCATGTGCGCGCTCGGCGGTGCAACCGTAGTGGCGCTGGCAACGGTCGTGCTGCGCACGTTGGTGGTGGCGGAGCGCACGACGACCATCGTGATCTATTTCTCGGTGATGTGCACGATCGCATCGCTGTTCACGATCCCATTCGGATGGCAGGTGCCGAGCCCCGGCGTCGCCATTCTGCTCATCATGACCGGCTTGAGCGGCGGGCTTGGCCAAATCCTCGTCACCGAGTGCTACCGGCACGCAGAGACCTCGACGGTGGCGCCGTTCGAATACACCTCGATGCTGTTCGGAGGCCTGATCGGCTACATCCTGTTCGACGAGGTGCCGACGCCGGCGGTGATCACCGGCGGGACCATCGTGATCGCGGCAGGGCTTTTGCTGATCTGGCGCGAACAGCAGATGGGACGCAAGCAGGGCTTAGCCACGCCAGGTAAGCTGGAGAAGGAGCCCCCATGATCAAATGCACCGCCCCCCATCCACTTCCAGCGCCACCCCGGTCAGAAACTCCGAGGCGGGCTCGGCGAGGAACAGCGCGGCATTGGCAACGTCGGCAGGCCGCGACAGGCGCCCGAGCGGGATGGTTGCTTCGATGGCCCTGCGATTCTCCGGCGTGTCGGGTGCTCCCATGAACTGCTCGAGCATGCCGGTCTCGCCCATCACCGGGTTGATGGCACACACCCTGATGTTCTTCGGCGCGAGTTCGGCGGCCATCGACTTGGTGAGCACGATCACGGCGCCCTTCGATCCGTTGTACCAGGTGAGCCCCGGGCGGGGGCGGACGCCGGCGGTGGACGCGGTGTTGATAATGACGCCACCACCACGCTTTTCCATCACCGGCACGACGGCAAGCGCGGCAAGATAGATCGCCTTGACGTTCACGGCGTAGACGCGGTCGAACTCGTCCTCGCTAACCTCCAGCATGGGCTGGCGCCGGTGGGTGAAGCCGGCGTTGTTGACCATGATGTCGAGGCCGCCGTAGCGCGCCAGGACCTCGCCCACCATGGCATCGACCTCGGCCTTGCGGGTGACATCGCAGGCGACATGCATGGCCCTCGCCCCGAGCGACCGGGCGACGTCGCGGGCGCCCTGGCCGTTGATGTCGACAACAGCGACGCACGCGCCTTCCCTGGCGTAGGTCTCAGCGATGGCCTTGCCAAAACCTGAAGCGGCGCCGGTAACGATGGCAATCTTGTCCTTCAGACGCATGCGAACTCTCCTCAGCGGTCCGCAACCTCCCGGTCTCAGCGGGCAAGCTTAGCGAGGGCGCTCTGTTTGGCGAGGTCCCGGCGGTAGGGGCTTGCCTTGTAACAGCCCAGGATGCGCAGCTCGGTCGAGAAGAAGCGAAGCTCCTCGAGAGCGCGAGCAACGTTGGCCGCCTCGGGATGACCCTCGGCATCAGCGTAGAACATGGTGGCAGCAAAGGTGCCCTCGAGCTGGTAGGACTCGAGTTTGGTCATATTGACGCCGTTGGTGGCAAAACCGCCCAGCGCCTTGTAGAGCGCGCCGGGGATGTTCCTGACGCGGAACACGAAGGTGGTGATCACGGGCTCGTCCTTGGGAGCCACCGGATGCGGGTCGCGGGCCAGCAGAACGAAGCGGGTCGTGTTGTGGGCGATGTCCTCGATGTCGCGGAGAACGATCTCAAGCCCGTAAACCTCGGCGGCTAGCGCCGGCGCGATGGCTGCCAAAGTCTCATCGCCCTTCTCGGCAACCAGGCGGGCTGAGCCGGCGGTGTCGGCCTCAGGCACAGGCTCCAGGCCGAGCTTGCGAATGGTGGCGCGGCACTGGCCGAGAGCCTGGGTGTGGCTTAAAACCTTTCTCAGTCTCTTGAGCGGAGTGCCGGGACGCGCCATCAACTGGTGGCGCACCCGCTCGAAGTGCTCGCCGACGATGTGAAGCCCCGAAAGCGGCAGCAGATGGTGGATATCGGCAACGCGTCCGGCGACCGAGTTCTCGATCGGGATCATCGCGTAGTGCGCGTCACCTGCAAGCACGGAAGCCAGCGCGTCCTCGAAGGTGGCATTCGATACCGGCTGCAGGCGTGCATGCTCGCCGGAAAGCAGGTGGGAGAGATGCGGCAGGGCCCGCAAGCGCCCGCGCTCCTCCGCGAAGGCGCTCAGGCAGGCGACGTGGGAATTGCAGCCAGGCTCGCCCTGATAGGCAACGCGCAACAGGCTCCTGCCATTGCCGTCAAGGCGCCCATTCCGGCGGCCGGCCGGCGGCCGACCCGTGCGCTGCGGCTTCTCATTAGGCATGGGTGATCCGGGCAGCAGAAGGTCTTGCGTCCAAGGGGGCCTACACGCGCCGGCCGCCCGCCAGCATGCGGCGCGCCCGCTCGAGGTCGGCTGGAGTATCGACGCCGAGGGGAACGGTGTCAACGAGCGCCACGTCGATGCGCATGCCGTCCTCCAGCGCCCGCAGCTGCTCGAGATTCTCCCGTAGTTCGAGGGGGGAAGGCCGCAACGAAACGAACCGCTCAAGGGCAGTTCGGCGGTAAGCATAAATGCCAATGTGGTGGTAAAGGGGGCCGTCACCATAGGGGGCGGAGGCGCGCGTGAAGTAGAGCGCCCGCAGCACGTTCGGCGCACCCGTGCCCAAGGGCGTGCCGACGACCTTGACGATGTTGGGGGCGGTCTTGTCGGCCTCCTCGCGGATCTCGGCCGCGATGGTGGCAATGTGCGGTCCCTTGTTCTTCAGAGGGGCCAGGCACGCGGTCACCAGGTGCGGCTCAAGGGTCGGCAGGTCCCCTTGCAGGTTGACGATAATCTCGGCGTCGCCATCGGGATCGAGCTTGCTCAGCGCCTCGAACACGCGGTCCGAGCCCGAGGCGTGATCGGCGCGGGTCATGACTGCTTCCCCGCCCGCGGCACGAATGGCCGCGGCGATCTCGTCGCTGTCGGTGGCCACTACTACCCGCCCGGTCTCAGCGGCGCGTGCGCGACGCCAAACGTGGACGATCATCGGCTCGCCCGCGATGTCGGCCAATGGCTTGCCGGGCAGCCGTGTCGCCCTCATACGGGCGGGGATAAAGATGATGACGCTCGCCATCGATTCGCGGTGCCGCCCAAGTGACAATTCGCCTCGGGGCAAGGCTCTAGAACAGGCAACGGCGGAGTGGCAAGGGGAGGGGGCCGGCCGCGACCCGGGTGAGCGACGTCGGGTCGAGGGTGGACCGGGGCAGGAGGGCTGACGGGAAATGGACACCTGGGAGTTCAACAAGATCGCCGGAGCCGTGCTCTCGGCGCTGCTGCTCGCGTTCGGCACGGGCACCCTGATCGAAATCCTTGCCAGCGGTCACGCGGCCAACAAGCCAGGTTATGAGCTTCCCTTCAAGGCGCCGACTGAGTCCGGCACGCCCGCAGCGGCCGAGAAGCCGTTCAGCTTCGCCGAGATTGCGCCGCTGCTCAAATCGGCCAGCGCCGACAACGGAGAGGTCGTGTTCAAGCGCTGCGCCGCCTGCCATACCGCCGACAAAGGCGGTCCGGCGCGCGTCGGTCCCAACCTGTGGGGCGTGGTCGGCCGCGACATCGGCGAGAGCCCGTCGTTCCCGCGCTATTCGGCGGCCATGAAGAGCAAGGAAGGCAAGTGGAGTTTGGAGAGCCTGGCCAACTATCTCCACGATCCCAAAGGCTATATCCCCGGCAACCAGATGGCGTTCGCCGGAGTCAAGGACAACCAGGAGCTCGCCGACCTCCTCGCCTACCTCAACAAGCAGAGCGACAGCCCGGCGCCGCTGCCCAACTAAGGCTTGGCCGAGCCGAGCCATCAAGGCCGAGCGGCGCAGGCATTCTTGGAGCGTTTGGCCAGGCTTGGTGCATTACGGATTTTTAATGCGCTGAAGGCGGCCGCCACCGACGCAATCCGATATAGTGACGCACGGCTTCCCCTTTCGGTCCAAGGCGGGGCTCGATCCAAGGCGGGGCGTTCCTCGACGGAGCGCGCGAGGGAGGGCTCAGGTCGAGCCAGGCGGGGAAGTCGGTTGGAAAAGATTGCAACGGAGACCATGCTCGATGGCCTCTCGCGGTCCGCTTCATGTCCCGACCGGTGCATTGATCTTCTTGGCGCTCTTCGCATCTTTGCCGTCGCTTGCGCAGGAAGCTGTCGCCCCCCAACGCCACCACGCGCTGTCGCTCGTCGAGCCGCCGCGGTTCGGACCTGACTTCAAGCACTTCGACTGGGTTAATCCGGATGCCCCGAAGGGCGGCATGGTGCGACAATGGGAGGAGGGCTCGTTCGACAGCCTCAATCCCTTCAGCATTCAAGGCGAAAGCGCGGCAGGGATAGGCCTGATCTACGATTCTCTGATGGTTGGCAGCCCGGACGAGCCGTCGGCAGAGTACGGGCTCGTGGCGGAGTGGGTTTCGTTCCCGCCCGACTATTCATCGGTGACCTTTGGGCTGCGTGAGGGCGCCCGCTTCCACGACGGCAGGCCGATCACGCCGGAGGACGTCATCTTCTCCTTCGAGGCGCTGAAGAAAGCCAACCCGCAGATCGCGCACTACTACCGGAACGTGGTGGGCGGCAAAAAGAGCGGCGAACGCGAGGTGACCTTCACCTTCGATGTCACAGGCAACCGTGAGCTGCCGCAGATCATGGGCCAGCTGCAAGTGCTGCCACGGCATTTCTGGGAGGGCAAGACGGCGACGGGCGAAGCGCGCGACGTTTCCAAGTCGACGCTCGAGATCCCACTTGGCTCGGGTCCCTACCGCATCAAGGAGGTCGACCGCGGCCGCTCCATCACCTACGAGCGGGTCGCCGATTGGTGGGCCAAGGACCTGCCGGTAGCGAAGGGCCAGTGGAACTTCGACATCCTCAGATACGAGTACTATCGGGAGCGGACCGCGGCATTCGAGGGCTTCAAGTCGGGAGCGATCGACTACTGGGAGGAGAACTCAGCCAAGGCCTGGGCGACGGAGTACAACTTCCCGGCGGTCAAGCGCGGACAGGTTAAGCTCGAGCGTATTCCGGTGAAGCGTGTGGCCCCCATGCAGGCGTTCGGTTTCAACCTGCGGCGGCCGCAGTTCCAGGACGTGCGTGTGAGGCGCGCATTTAACCTTGCCTTCAACTTCGAGGCCATCAACGAGCAGCTTCTCTACTCAGAGTACACGCGCACAGCCAGCTACTTCGAGAACTCCGAGCTCAAGGCGACTGGCCTACCCAAGGGTACCGAGCTCGAGATCCTGAAGGAAGTCCAAAACGAGGTGCCGCCGGAGGTGTTCAGCAAGGAATACCGCAATTCGGTCGGCGGCCCCGACGCAGAGCATCGGCGCAATCTGGCCGAGGCCGCCAGGCTCCTGCGCGAAGCGGGCTGGTCGCTGCAGGGCCCGCTGCTCAGGAACGCACGCGGGGAGACACTGAAGGTCGAGTTCCTGCTCAACTCGCCAACCTTCGAGCGCCACACGCTGCGTTACATCGACGATCTGAAGAAGCTCGGCATCGATGCGTCGGTGCGCATCGTCGACTCCGCGCAATACCAGCGCCGGCGGCGGTCGTTCGACTACGACATCACCACGATGGGGTTCGCGCAATCGGAATCTCCAGGCAACGAACAGCGGTTCTTCTGGGGCTCGGCCGCCGCCGATCAGGAAGGGAGCCGCAACGCCATCGGTATCAAGAACCCGGCGATCGACAAGCTGATCGACCGCATCATCTTCGCCAAGGATCGACCGGAGCTGGTCGCCGCCACCCGGGCACTCGACCGCGTGCTTTTGTGGAACTACTACGTCGTGCCCCTTTGGTACTACCCTTATGAACGGCTCGCCTACTGGAACAAATTTGGTCGTCCGGCGAAGCTGCCGTCCCAGACCTCAAGTTTCGAAAGGATCTGGTGGTTCGACAAGACCGCGGCGGACAAGCTCGCGGCTTCCGGGTCACAATAGGCGTGCGAACGGAGAGCAGATTGCCGAGCAAAGCATATTGTCTCGCGCTGGCGACCGGGCTGTGGCTCGCCGGAGCGGCTGCCCTCGCCGAGCCGCGGCATGGCCTGTCGACGTTTGGCGACCTCAAGTACCCGCAAGAGTTTGCCCATTTCGACTACGTCAATCCCGACGCGCCGAAGGGCGGGCGGCTGGCAACCATGGGGGTCGGCGCCATCTCCACCTTCGACAGCTTCAACGGATACATCCTCAAAGGCGACGCGGCGCAAGGACTTGAGCTCATCTTCGACAGTCTGATGGTGGCGGCCGCCGACGAACCTAGCTCCCTCTATGGCCTCGTCGCCAAGGACGCCGACATCGCAGCCGACAAGCGCTCGGTGACGTTTCGACTCCGCCCCGAGGCGAAGTTCGCCGACGGTTCGCCGCTCACCGCCGAGGACGTCGCTTTCTCTTTCAAGGTTCTAAAGGAGAAGGGGCACCCGGCGTTCAGTCTGCGGCTGCGAGACGTGGAGGCGGCGGAAGTGATCCACCCTCACGCCATCCGTTACACCTTCAAGGGGAAACTGGTACGCGACCTGCCGCTCGTCGTCGCCGGGCTGCCGATCTTTTCCAGGGCCTACTATGCGACGCGGGAGTTCGATGCCACCACGCTCGAGCCGCCGCTCGGCTCCGGACCATACAAGATCGGCGATTTCAGGCAGGGCACCTACGTAACCTACGTGCGCCGGCCCGACTATTGGGCGAAGGACCTCAACGTCAATCGCGGACGCTACAATTTCGATGAGATCCGCTACGAGTATTACCGTGACCGCACGGCGGCGCTGGAAAGCTTCAAAGCGGGCGCGTTCGACTTGCGGGAGGAGTTCACCTCGCGCGACTGGGCTACGGCTTACAACATTCCGGCGGTCAAGGAAGGGCGGATGGTGCTGCTCGATCTGCCGGACGAGCGGCCGGCCGGCACGCAGGGCTTCTTCCTCAATACGCGGCGGGCCAAGTTCCAGGACGTGCGCGTGCGCAAGGCCTTCGACTACGCCTTCGACTTCGAATTCACCAACAACAACCTGTTCTACAGCCTCTACAAGCGCACAACGAGCTACTTCGAGAACTCGGACATGAAGGCGGTCGGCAAGCCGCCCCAGGAAGAACTGGCGCTGCTCGAGCCGTTTCGCACCCAGCTTTCGCCCGAGGTGTTCGAGGACGCCTATGTGCCGCCGGTGTCCGACGGCTCCGGCGCAGACCGGCGGCTGCTGCGCGAGGCGGCGCGCCTGCTGACCGAGGCGGGCTGGACGCTCAAGGGCGGCAAGCGCTTCAACGCCAAGGGCGAGGTGCTCGAGGTCGAGTTCTTGATTGAGGACCCGACGAGCGAGCGCATCCTAGGCCCTTACGTGAAAAACCTGCAGGCCGTCGGCGTGACGACGAGCGTACGGCGCGTCGATCACGCGCAGTTCGAGCGTCGCACAAAGTCTTACGACTACGATATCCGCACTGCCCGCTTTGCCATGTCGCTGACGCCGGGCGTTGAGCTCAGAAACATGTTCAGCAGCGAGGCCGCCAATACGCCCGGCAGTTTCAACCTCGCCGGCATTCGCGATCCCGTCGTCGATAGCCTCATCGAAATGGTCATCGCCGCCCGCAGTCGCGGCGAGCTCGTTACGGCCGCGCGGGCTCTCGACCGAGTTCTGCGGGCCGGGCACTATTGGGTATCGAACTGGTACAAGGCGGTGCACAACATCGCCTACTGGAACAAGTTCTCGCGGCCAAAGGTTCAACCCAAGTACGACCGCGGGATCGAGGACACCTGGTGGTACGACGCCGAGAAAGCTGCGAAACTGAAGCAGCAGTGAGCCAAACCACAAGGACCGAAGCAGCCTTCCGCGATGACCGCTTATCTCATCAAGCGCCTGCTCCTCGTTATCCCGACAGTGTTCGGCATCATGGTGATCAGCTTCGCCGTCATCCAGTTCGCCCCCGGCGGACCGGTCGAGCAGGTGATCGCCAAGTTGTCCGGCACCGACACTTCGGCCACAGCGCGGATCGGCGGCGGACAGAGCGATACAATGTTTGGGGGAGGCGGACAACCCGCCGCGGATGCGACTGCCTCCAAGTACCGTGGCGCACAGGGCCTCGACCCGGAGTTCATCAAGCAGCTCGAAAAGCAGTTCGGCTTCGACAAGCCAGCGCACGAGCGGTTTCTGCTGATGATGCAGAACTATCTCGTGTTCGATTTCGGCAAGAGCTATTTCCGCGACACGAGCGTACTGCAGCTCATCAAGGAGAAACTCCCGGTCTCGATTTCGCTCGGGATCTGGATGACTCTGCTCACCTACCTCGTCTCGGTTCCGCTCGGCATCCGCAAGGCCGTGCGCGACGGCGAGCCGTTCGACGCCTGGACCAGCGGCGTGCTGGTTGTCGGCTATGCGGTGCCGGGCTTTCTCGTCGCGGTGTTGCTCTTGGTGCTGTTCGCCGGCGGGTCGTTCATGCAGGTCTTCCCCTCGCGCGGCCTCGTCTCCGAGAACTGGGAGGAGCTTTCACTGTGGGGCAAGGTTGTCGACTACTTCTGGCACCTGACGCTGCCTCTCATCGCTATTGCGCTCGGCGCGTTCACCACCATGGCGTTTCTCACCAAGAATTCGTTTCTCGACGAGATCCGCAAGCAATACGTGCTGACGGCGCGCGCCAAGGGGTTGACCGAGCGGCAGGTGCTCTACGGCCACGTATTCCGCAATGCCATGCTGCTGATCATTGCCGGCTTCCCCGGCACCTTCATCGGAGCCTTCTTTCGCGGCGCGTTGCTCATTGAGACGATCTTCTCGCTCGATGGGCTCGGCCTGCTCGGCTTCGAGAGCATCATCAACCGGGACTATCCGGTGGTGTTCGCCACGCTCTATATCTTCTCGCTGCTCGGCCTCCTCATCAATCTGCTCTCCGATTTTATCTATACGCTGGTCGATCCGCGCATCGACTTTGAGAGCCGGGAGGTGTGAGAGGTATGGACGCGCGGACGACATCGGAGGGAACACTCGGGCGAGGGGCTCAGCTTTCCCGTAAGAGCGCGGGGTTCGCCTTCAGAGCCGCTACGGCGCCGATGCGGATGTTGGGCCGCATCGGCCACACGCTGCGATCGCCCATCAACCGGCGCCGCTGGGAGAACTTCCGGTCCAACAAGCGCGGCTACTGGAGCTTGTGGATTTTCCTCGCCATCTTCGTCGTAAGCCTGTTCGCGGAACTCATTGCCAACGATAAGCCGATCATCGCCAGCTACAAGGGCGAGCTGCTATTCCCGGCCTTCGTTGACTATCCAGAGTCCAAGTTCGGGGGGTTCTACGCCATCACCGATTACAAGGACCCGCTGATCTACAACGAGATCAACGAGAACGGCTGGATGATCTGGCCGCCGATACGCTACTCCTATTCCTCGATCAACAAGGACTACCCGCGCATCAAGGGCGCCCAGGGCCGCTGCCTCGGGTTCCCAGCGCCGCCACCGTGGGCCTCGAGCGGCGAGTTCTGCGAGGCAAGCCCTGAGCAGATCGCACGCTACCAGGAGATCGGCAACCGAAACTGGCTCGGTACCGACGACGGCGGCCGCGACGTGGTCGCGCGGGTAATCTACGGTTTGAGGATCTCGCTGCTGTTCGGCATTCTGCTCACGGTCCTTTCCTCGGTGATCGGCATCGTTGCTGGGGCCGTGCAGGGTTACTTCGGCGGCAAGGTCGACCTCATCTTCCAGCGCATCCTCGAGATCTGGTCGTCGATCCCCTCCCTCTACGTGCTGATCATCATCTCGTCGGTGCTGGTGCCGGGATTCTGGACGTTGCTCGGCGTGCTGCTGCTGTTCGAGTGGGTATCTCTCGTCGGACTGGTGCGGGCCGAGTTCCTGCGGGGGCGCAACTTCGAGTACATCACAGCGGCGCGGGCGCTGGGGCTCTCCGATACGAAAATCATGTTCAAACACCTGTTGCCCAACGCCATGGTGGCGACGCTGACCTTCCTCCCCTTCCTCCTGTCCGGCTCCATCACCGCGCTCACCGCACTCGACTTCCTGGGGCTCGGCCTGCCTCCCGGATCGCCGTCTCTCGGCGAGCTGCTTGCCCAGGGCAAGGCCAACCTGCAGGCGCCCTGGCTCGGACTCACCGCCTTCTTCTCCATCGCCATCATCCTCTCCCTGCTGATCTTCATCGGCGAGGCCGTGCGCGACGCGCTCGATCCGAGAAAGACGTTCCGCTGAGAGACGAAGCCCGATGGCCAGCTCGGAAACCCTTGTCCAAGTCCGCAACCTGTCGGTCGAGTTTCGGGCCGGCGCCAGCACGGTGCACGCTGTCAAGAATGTGTCCTTCACCATCGGCAAGGGTGAGACGGTGGCACTCGTCGGCGAATCAGGCTCGGGAAAGACCGTCTCGGCTCTCTCCATACTGAGGCTCTTGCCCTATCCCTCCGCATCGCACCCCTCGGGCGAAATCTTCTTCAGGGGCAAGAACCTGCTCACCGCCTCCGACCGCGAGATGCGCGAGGTGCGGGGGGGCCGCATCTCGATCATCTTTCAGGAACCGATGACCTCGCTCAACCCGCTGCACACGATCGAGAAACAGGTCGGGGAGATCCTGAAAGTCCACCGCGGGCTTGACGATGAGGCGGCGCGCGCTCGCAGTCTCGAACTGCTCGAAAAGGTCGGTCTGCAGAACGCGGAAAAACGGCTCGGAGCCTTTCCCCACCAGCTTTCGGGCGGCCAGCGCCAGCGCGTGATGATCGCCATGGCGCTCGCCAACGAGCCCGACCTGCTGATCGCCGACGAGCCCACGACCGCGCTCGACGTCACCATTCAGGCGCAGATCCTCGAACTGCTGCAGCAGCTGCAGCGCGAGCTCCACATGGCCATGCTGCTCATCACCCACGACCTCGGCATCGTGCGCAAGATGGCCGAACGGGTGTACGTGATGAACGCGGGCCGCGTGGTGGAAAGCGGGCCGACGGCGACGGTGCTTTCCACGCCGACGCATGCTTATACGCGTCACCTGATTGCGGCCGAGCCCAAGGGCAAGCCGCCGGCCAGCGACGATGCGGCGCCGGTGATCGTAAAGACCGACGATCTCAAGGTCTGGTTCCCGGTCCGCCGCGGCCTGTTGCGCCGCACAGTCGACCATATAAAGGCAGTCGACGGCGTGTCGCTTACGCTGCGCGCCGGGCAGACTCTCGGGGTCGTCGGCGAGTCGGGCTCCGGCAAGACCACGCTTGGCCTCGCGCTGCTGCGGCTCGTGTCCTCGCAAGGACCGATCGTCTACCAGGGCCGGCGCATCGACGGGCTCAACTCGCGGGCCATGCGGCCGCTGCGCAAGGAGATGCAGATCGTCTTCCAGGACCCCTACGGCTCGCTCTCGCCGCGGCTGTCGGTGAGCCAGATCATCGAGGAGGGCCTGCTGATCCTGGCGCCGGAGCTTGGGCCGGAGGAACGGCGGGCCCGCGTCAGCCAGGCGCTCGCCGAGGTCGGTCTCGATCCCGACTCGCAGGACCGCTATCCGCACGAGTTCTCCGGCGGCCAGCGCCAGCGCATCGCAGTGGCCAGAGCCATGGTGCTCGAGCCGCGCTTCGTCGTGCTCGACGAGCCGACCAGCGCCCTCGACATGTCGGTGCAGGCGCAGATCGTCGACCTGTTGCGCGAGCTGCAGAAGAAGCGCAACCTCGGCTACATCTTCATCAGCCACGATCTCAAGGTGGTGCGCGCGCTGTCGAACTACGTGATCGTGCTGAAGAACGGCAAGGTGGTCGAGGAGGGCCCGTCCGAGCAGGTGTTCACCCGGCCGCAGACCGAGTACACCAAGGCGCTACTGGCGGCAGCCTTCGAGCTCACGGTAGCCCACCGGCAGGCGATGGCAGGATGAGGCAAGCAGAGCGGGCGTTACTCGACCTTCCAGGTCGTCTCCACCATGCCGCCGGCACCGACGATCGTCAGGCGCAGGGTCACCCCCTTCAAACGATCTATTTCGGCACCGCGGCTCAGGTCGATCGAAAATAGTGCGCGATCCGGCGCTGCCTCGCCGACCTTCGCGGCCATCGGCAGGTAGAGGCCGTCCGGCGCCTCGACGAACAGGTCGGCGCCGGCAGTGCCTCCGGGCACGGCGACTTCGAAGGTCAGTTTTGGAGCAGAGCCGGTGAGAACGGCTCTCGCTGCCACAAGTGCGGGAGCGCCGGCCCCGAAGGCGCTTGCGGCGCGCGGCACCCGCGCAATCATTCTCGCCAGCTCCGCTTGGAGGCCAGTCACCGCACCCGGCGCAATGGTGACCTCGAACCGCGCCTCGGCCGGAACGCAAATTTCGCGGCAGATGCCATATTCGAAAGCCAGCTTGAGGTGCATCGGTTGCGTCGGGTTGGCCGGGGTGAGCTCTACGGGAAAGATCACGCTCTTCTTGTAACCGATCGACTCGCCCGTCGGGTCGCTCAAGCGCTCTGGGGCGGGATAGAGCACGCGAGCGCCGGAGAGGTTGACGGAACCGGTCCAGTCGAAGCGCGGCGGAATGCCGCCGGAGTCGCCCGGCTGGCGCCAATAGGTCTTCCAACCATCCGCCAACCTAATTTCGACCCCCGCCAGAAGGCGCACGGAGCCGTCGGCTTCGGGGCTGCTGCCGACGAGCAACCTGGCGCTCGAACCGTGACCATGCTGCCATGGCGTCGCCAAGCCCGATGCGGCGGCGGGTTGCGCCAAAGACAGGAGCGCACCCAGGAGCAGCCAGCCTGGCGTTCTGTGCGGGTAGGCCATGTTCCTGCGAGCATCAGTCATCTGCCGTTAATTAGCGCTGACCGCAATGGCTGCAAATCACGAGTGCCTGAGCACGACCTTCACACCGTTTCAGATGCTCGATGCGATTTACCGCCTTCACAGCCGCATCTTCCTCAGTCTAGTCTCATGGCGATGAGCGGCACCTCAAGACGGCACAAGGGTCAAGGCCCCGGCTTCCTCGACGGACAGTTGCTGATCGCCATGCCGTCGATGTCCGACAGGCGTTTCGCCCGGTCGGTGGTCTACATTTGCGCGCACTCCGCGGAGGGCGCAATGGGCCTCATCATCAACCAGCGCGCCCCGAACATCACCTTCACCGGACTGCTGCAACAGCTCGGCATTGTCGACGAGGGGAGCGAGGACGCGGTGCCGCCGCACGTGCTGTCGATGGCCGTCCATGTCGGCGGCCCGGTTGAGACGGGCCGTGGCTTCGTGCTGCACAGCGCAGACTACTATGCCTCGAGCTCAACGCTCAGGATCGACAAGGACGTGTGCCTGACCGCCACCATCGACATCCTCAAGGCGATGGCGGACGGACGCGGACCAGGCCAGGCGATCCTGGCGCTCGGCTATGCAGGTTGGGCGCCCGGTCAGCTCGAGAGCGAGATTCAGGCCAACGGATGGCTCATCTGCCCGGCCGATGCGGACATCGTCTTCGACCCGCGCCTGGAGCTGAAGTACGACCGGGCGCTCTCAAAAATCGGCATCGACCCATCGCACCTCGTCAACGACGTCGGGCACGCCTGACGGAGACGGCGTAGCGTCAGCTGCGGGCGGAACCGCCGTCGCCGTGGGCGAAGGCGAGCTCCAAACGCTCGAGCTGCTTGGCGACCGGATTCTCTCCGGCACGAGCGCCATCCGCGACGATCAGCATGGCGCGGTCGAGCTGAACGATGCGCTCCCAAAGCTGGCGGCTCTCCTGGATGAGGACGCGCAATCCGGCCGGCAGGCCGGCAGCGTGCACGCTCTCGGTTTGAGCACCAAAATCGAGACGGAGCCGCGTGCGCTTGCGTGCCGCCTCGTCAGCAGTGATCTCACCGTTTCTCAATGCACGACGTATCAGCAGCCAGGACGCGAGCTCAAGCAGGCGCGTGGTGAGCCGCATGCTCTCGTTGGCGTAGGCGATGTTGAACGGCGGCTTCAGCCTGCGGGCTTCTCTGCGGCCTTCGCCCTCAAGGTAGGCGGCGGTCCGCTCGACCAGCGCCATGCCCTCGTTGAAGACTTGATTGAATTGCTCCGACTTGGTGAAGCGCTCGCCGAAAGAGATCGCGACCGGCGCTTCGCCGACAACGCCCGATGACCTGTACCCGCTATTCATCACTCCACCAACAACGAAACGCTCAACCTCAGCCTCAGCCTCAACCCCAAGCCCAATCCAAGGGCAAGCGAGCAGAGGTTCGCAGAAGCGGGTTAACAACTTGCCTCAAAATGGGAGGGTTTGATGGCAGGACCCGAACGAGCACACAACAAAAAAAGAGCCGCTCGGGAGCGGCTCAGAGTCAACAGGGAGGCGTCAAACAGAGTGGACAGGCCCACTCAGAATCCAGATGACTGGATAGGGGGCAGCATAGCGGACCTATGGTCAAGAAACCGTAAACGCGCGACCCGCCGACCCGAGACGGCGTCTTAACCAGTACGCCTACGGGATGGCGCGCCGACACGCGCCTCAGCGCTTGAACAGCTCGTCGGCCGCGCGCTGCTGGGCTCGCTTGGCCTCGAGTTCGGCCTTGACCCGCACGATCTCGCCTTCGAGCGCCGCGATGCGCGCCTCGAGATCCTGGATGGACAGCTCTTTGAGGCTGGCGCCGACCGTAATCTCCCGCTGTGGCTTCGGTCGAACGTCGTCCCAATCCATGCTCACCTCCTCGCGCCGCGCCCCATCGGCCAGCTGACCCCGCGTCTTGTCCCGTCCGCGTCGATCGTGCAACTTGCCGCCCGATCCCGCGCACCAACAACGTGGAGGACGGGCCGATGAGCCATGCCGTGCCGCCAACCATGACCGCCATCGAGATCAGGGGCAAGGGTGGCCCGGAGGTGTTGGTGCCCGCCGAATTGCCGACGCCCCAGCCCGGGCCCGGCCAGATCCTCGTGCGGTCGGCGGCGGCGGGCGTCAACAGGCCCGACATCTCGCAACGGCTCGGCCATTACCCACCTCCGGCAGGGCACTCGCCCATTCCCGGCCTCGAGGTAGCCGGCGAGGTTGCCGCGATCGGCGAGGGGGTTCGGCGATGGAAACCGGGCGACAAGGTTTGTGCGCTCGTCAACGGCGGCGGTTATGCCGAATACGCAATCGCGGAGGAAACGTCGGCGCTGCCGATACCGGAGGGCCTCGATCTCGAGCAGGCTGCGGCGGTGCCGGAGACGTACTTCACCGTCTGGCACAACGTGTTCGAGCGTGGCGCGCTGAAGACCGGCGAATGGTTCCTGGTGCACGGGGGCACGAGCGGCATCGGTACCACCGCCATCCAGCTCGCCAAGGCGATGGGCGCACGCGTTATCGCCACGGCCGGTACGCCCGACAAATGCAAGGTGTGCACCGAGCTCGGCGCCGAACGCGCCATCAACTACCGCAGCGAGGATTTCGTTGCCGCCTGCAAGGAGGCAACAGCCGGCAAGGGAGTCAACGTCATCCTCGACATGGTCGGTGGCGACTACACCGACAAGAACATCGTCGCTGCGGCGGAAGACGGCCGTATCGTGCAAATCGCGACCCTCGGCGGAGCAGAGGTCAAGATCAACCTGGCGCGCCTCTACGTGAAGCGCCTCACCCTCACCGGCTCGACGTTGAGACCGCGTTCGCGCGAGGTTAAGGCCGCATTCGCCCGCGCACTGGAAGAGAAGGTGTGGCCGCTGTTTGCTGCCGGCAAGCTTCGAGTCTTGATCGACTCTGGTTTTCCGCTCGCCCGCGCCGCTGACGCTCACCGTCGAATGGAAGAGGGAAGCCACATCGGCAAGATCGTGCTCACGATCTGAAAAGCCTCGATGAAGACGGTGCGACGATAGGGAAGCAACGGGCCGGCGTTGACGGTTGCGCTGCGGCAATTTGCCCATCCGCGACTTCTTCTGTATGCTCGCGCCCCGACGAGGGGTTTTGGGGCATTCGACGTCCACACTGATTGGAAACATCGCTCCTCGGGGCTGCCCGAGCTGGCTCTTGCGAGCCGCGGAGGTGGCTTTGCATGTCCCCAAGCGGAATCCGGGTGCGCAGCCTATGGTAACGGGAGGGGACCATGTTCGAGCTGTTGAGCTTGATCGATAGTCGCAAGATTGAGCAGGATTTGAACACTTGGCTCGGTGCGCTCGTCGACCCGCACCAGTTTCTGGCCCCCGCCTTCGAGCCCTCGCAGCCGCAGATCGTTGCGGGTTTCGAGTTCCTGGCGAAGCTCCTGGTGGTCGCACTGCTCGTCTATGCCATCGTCACGGCGTTCTACGGCCGCGGATCGATCAGTCTCAAAATCAAGATGCTGGCACACGCCTTTCTCGGCATCGTGACGTTCTTCGTGATCGCAATGGTCGTGCACGTGCCATTCGCGCTGCTCGGCGGTAAGGCCAGCTTTGCGGGCACCTGCCTTGCCTACGTTTACGGTGCAAGCGTCTACACACCGTTCCTTGCGATTTGTCAGTGGATACAGGTGGCGGGAATGTCGCCGGCGCTGCGGCCCTATGGGCTAAATCCTGCAACCGCGAGCCAGGCCGGCCAGGCCGCCATGGAAGACCCGGAGACCGACAAGTTCACCTTCCTGCTTGGCAGCATTCTGGCGCTCGGGCTAACGGTTTGGATCCTGATCGTCAACTTCCGCGCCCTGGGGTTCGTTCATGACCTGTCGGGATGGCGGTTCTGGCTCGCTGTGCCGCTGTCGATCCTCGCTGCAGCCCCGGTCGGGGTCGTGATCAAGCGGATGATCGCGACCATGTTCGAGGAACCCAGGGCCGTTTGAGGCAGTGTGGCCGCGCGCAAGCGTTGGCGCTCACCATGCGAGCGCCGGCATAGCTGCCACGGGCCGACCCGGCAAGCCCTCGAACAGGGGGGCAAGCTTGGTCTCGTGGAGCGGTAACTCAACGTGCACCGCGCTCGCGACAAAGACGGCGCGCATGCCCGCCCCCAGCGCACCCGCAATGTCGGTTCGAATGCCGTCGCCGATGGCCAGCATGCGTGCGCGCGGGACGGGCCGCCCTTTGAGGGAGGCGATGATCTCGCACACCATGTCATAGACGGGTGCATGCGGTTTGCCAGCATAGATGACGTTGCCACCGAGTTCCTCGTAAAGAGATGCCAGCGCGCCGGCGCAGTACACCAGGCGGTCGCCGCGCTCGACTACGATGTCCGGATTGGCACAGATCATGGGCAGCCGCCGCGCCGCCAGCGCCGACAGGCGGGGGCGATAGTCCGCGGGGCCCTCCCGGGTGTCGTCGAAGAGGCCCGAGCACACAATAAGCTGCGCGGCGTCCGCCTCGACCAGGCTCACGTCAAGGCCGTCGAACAGGCCTCGGTCGCGTTCCGGACCCAGGTGGAACAGCGACACGCCCTCCCGCTCGGCAATCAGGCGGCGCGTCAAGTCGCCGGAGGTTACGACGGCGTCGTAAACCGTGCGGGAAACGCCGAGCCCGGCGAGCTGGATTTCAACCGCCTTGGAGGGGCGCGGCGCGTTGCTGAGCAGAACGACAATGCCGCCCGTCTCGCGAAACTTCAGGCAGGCTTCGATCGCGCGAGGGTAAGCTGCAACACCGTTATGTATGACGCCCCAGATGTCGCAGACGAAAGCATCGGCCCCGGCGGCAAATGGAGCGATCGACGCAACAATGGGAATTGGGGCCGGACCGCGTTCATCGTTCATAACCGGGCTGCCTAGAGGCTCGGCGCAGCCAAATCAAGCAGCCGCGGCACCGACGGCGAGGTTGACCGGTCGTGGCGGGCCGAACAGGTCACCCTGCCCGAACGCGACGCCATAGCCCTGGATGCGGGTGCGCTCAGCCTCGCTGGAGATGCGGCCGACGATGACGGCGAGCCCCGCGCCAGCCAGATAACGGCAAAGATCGCTGGCCGGCACCGCCCCCTGACCCAAGGGCAGGCCCTGTAAGAACACGCGGGCGTCAAGCTTCACGAACTCGAAGCCGTTCTCCTTCAGTGCCGCAAAGTCCATGTCGAGGTCGGTGAGGCCTTGCAGAGCGAACCGGAAGCCCTGTTCGCGCAGCCCAGCCAGAGCGCTCCACTGCGCCGGTGCAAGGCCACGCACCTCGGTCTGCTCGAAGGAAAGGACCAGGCGATCGCTGACGAAGTCCGCCTGACCGCGGCGTTCTGCGATGCCGGCAATAAACTGGCGGCTATCGAGCGACTGGGAGGCGATGTTGGTGAACACCTTGCCATCGCGCCCGCGCCGTTCGAGGCGCAAGGCCAATCCCGCCGAATGGCGCACACGCAGCGCGTCGAGCAAGGGCAGAAGCTCCGCACCTCGCCCGATCCGCGCGATCTCCTCCGACTCGATGGTCTCCCCGGTCGGCTGCCTGAGGCGCACCGTCACCTCGAAGTGCCTGGCGCGCTCGTCGGCAAGGCCGAGGATCGGCTCCAAGTAAACGTCGACCCGCTCGCCGGCCAGGGCCTCGACGACGACGGCGAGCCGTTCCTGCGCCGGGGAGGCAGCTCGTGTCGTGCTCGCCTCCGCGGCCGCCGGAGCGGTGCCGTGGCGCTCGCGCATGACGGCGGCTGCCGATCTCAGCGACTCGACTGCGTCCGCCAGCGCCGCGGCCTGAGCGGCCTCGCCGGCGGGGACCCTATCGGGTGCCAATTCTGTAGCCGCCCTGCGAGCTTGCTCCGTACCGCTCTGAATTTGGGCCGCCAAACGCTTCAGGATACGGTCGATCGCCTCGGATTCTTCCTCCGCCCCCCCCGTCCTGGTGGGGGGAACCTCCGGCAGAGGGCGAACCTCTGAGGGCGGGCGAACCTCAGAGGGCGTATCCGATCCCGGCACCGGCGGCGCAACGTACCCCCCCGGACGGAAGTCCCAGGGCGCCGGACGGGCTGGAGCAGATAAAGGTTGGGCGCGGTATTCTTCCTCCCGTGGCTCGCCCCCTACCGGCTCACGTGTGGGCGGGGCGGCGTCATCGGCAAATGGCCACGGCGATGCGATGGGGTCGATCTGGGACGCCTGACCGACGGAACTCACCTGCGCGGAAGACTCGGCGACCTGAGCCGCCGGCGGGCCTGCGTCGGGCGCTCCGCTCGGGCGGCGGTCGCGACCGGCTGCCGATGCGCCCCGGCGCCGCTCTGCCGCCGTGCGGCGCCGCACGAACACATGCAGCATCAACAGCGTGCTGAGCAGGGTCAAGCTGCCTGCCGCCGCCAGCTCAAGATCGACGGCGGCATGCAGGTGCGCGGCCACGCCCAGAGCGAGGGACACGATGAACATTGCAACCGGGACGACAACCTCAATGTTCGCTCCCTGTCGCTGGTGCTGGTTCGGCCTGATGGCGCCCATTGGGTGTCGGCACCCCCCGTCGATGAACCGCGAATCGTCGCTCAAAGCTTTTCTTCCAACGCGCTTCGCCGCAATGTGCGGCAGAAGGCTTTCACCAACTTTCGCCATCGCTTCAGTCTGTTGTTGGCGGGCCGTGTGCCCGCACACCGCAAGCCGCTGTTTTGACTGATTTGGGGGTCAATGGTCGTGGTCACCGTGCATCGAGAGACGATGTTGAGCGGAGACGAACTGGCATGCGGGCTCTACCTGGTAGTTGAGGCCGGCCCGGCTGCACCCGAGCGGCTGGCGGCGGCGCTGGCCGTGGTGCCCGTCGCCTGTGTGCTGATCGAGCCGGCCGAGGAGGCGGAAGTGGCCAGCGCCGCGCGGCCGCTGGTTGGGCTGGCGCAAGAATGCGGCGCGGCTGCCTTGGTCAACCGCAATGTCCACTTGGCACGGGCGCTCGCGGCGGACGGGGTCCATTTGCCGTGGTCGAAGCAACTGCTTAAGGAGTTTGAGGAGGCACGCCGGGTGCTCGACAAGCGGTCGATCGTCGGGGTCCATGCCGGCAAATCGCGCCACGATGCCATGCTGCTTGCAGAGCGGGGAGCCGATTACATCGGCTTTGGTTTGCCGGCAGCGGTCAGAGACAGGATGTCCGGGGCTGCGCGGCGCCTCGAACTGGTGGCGTGGTGGGGGGAGATCTTCACTGTGCCGTGCGTCGCTTTCGACGCCGACACGCCCGGAGAGGCGCAAGCCCTGGCGGCCGCAGGGGCGGACTTCGTCGCCTGCCGACTGTCCGCCGGCATTGGGCCCCCAGCCGCGGCAGATCACGTCGCGGCCGTCTATCACGCCGCCTGCACCGCGCGGAGGCTCTCGTGAAGCGGGTGGGTGCCAACGGCCCGGCGGCACCGCGTTGGTGGCTCGGAGCGTGCCTGTCAGCGGCTTTGGTCGGGGGTGGTTCAGTGGCGTCGGCCGAGACCAGCTCCTGGATCAAGCGCGACAGCAAGCCGGTTCCGGGCGCTTCCAGAGAGCAAGCGCCGCGGGTTCCCGCCGCCGAGGATGCCGGGAAGGCGCCCCGGAACGGGCGAGCGGAGCACCTGATCAAAGCGCCGCCGGCAATCAAGATCCCGGAAGGCGGCGAGGACGCCGCTTACATCGCTTTCGATCAGGGGCATTTTCTGACGGCGCTGCGCCTGGCGGAGAAGGCGGCCGCGCGCGGCGACCCGCAAGCTCACACGCTGATCGGCCGCATCTATGCGGAAGGAGCGGGCGTCAGCCGCGACGACGCCACCGCCGCCCGCTGGTATGCGCGCGCCGCCGAGCTCGGCGACATCGAAGGCGCGTTCTCGCTTGGCCTCATGCTCGCGGAAGGACGCGGCGTAGAAAAGAACCTGGAGCTGGCAGGCCAAATGTTCGAGCGGGCTGCGCTCAAGGGCCATGCACTCGCCAACTACAACCTCGCCCTCCTGTTCCTCTCGGGAAAGGGTAAGCCCGAGAACCCGTTGCGCGCGGCACAGCATCTTGCCTATGCCGCCGAAAAGGGCGTGCCCGCCGCCCAATACGATCTCGCCGCGCTCTACCAAAAGGGGGTCGGCGTGACGGCCGACGCCTATCAAGCGGCTCGGTGGTTGAGCCGCGCTGCGGATCAGGGCTTGGTCGAGGCGCAGTTCGAGTACGCTCTGGTACTGCTCCGCGGGCAGGGCCTCAACATCGACGTACCGAAAGCCGTCAGCCTGCTGCGGGCAGCCGCAGAGAGGGGTCACGCCGGGGCACAGAACAGATTAGCCCATGTGCTGGCGAGCGGCGTGCGGGTGAACAAAGATGTCCGGGAGGCGGCCAAGTGGCGGCTCCTTGCGCGAAGTGGGGGCATTGCGGACCCCGAGCTCGACGCCATGCTGGAGAAATTGCCGCGCCCAGATCTGGCCGCGGCCGAGCGGGCGGCTCGCGCTTGGCAGGAGCGCTCGTCGATCGATCTGCTACAGTGAGGCGGCGAACTTTCTCGAGGTATTCAACATGCCAGAAAACAACTCTCTGCAAGGCTTATCAGCCTTACAGCATCGAACAATACCGTAGCCTTAGCGGCTTAAATCAATGCCGTGCTTGGCTAAGCTTCAGCATTTCATCCTTTAGTCTCAACTTCTCCAACTTCCACTTGTTGATCTTGGCGGTGT
>DATLZB010000091.1:0-6685 GCA_035574175.1 Hyphomicrobiaceae bacterium | reverse complement strand
GGCCCCGGCGGTGATGGCTTCGCAACGCCAGCGTGGGCCCAGGCCCCGGCTCAGCAGCCCAAGCTCACCAAGCTCCAGGTCGACGCCGTCGCCGCCTACGACAAGGCGCTCGCCGACTTCAGGGCGATCCTTGCCAAGCGTCGGGTGCAGATCGACAGCAAGAAGAAGCTCCCCGAGCGCCCCGGTCAGGCCATCTACCTCGCCCGCGTCAAGGTGATGTCGACCTATAAGGACCTGACCGACGCCATTCCCTCCCGCCTCGGCCGGCCCAACAAGTTCGGCGTGCCGCCCGCCTACTTCGACGCCGATATCGAGCCGCTGATCGAGGAGTACGCCGCGCTCTTCAAGATCATGCAGGCGCCGCCCGCCTTCGCCCAGCCCTCCGACACGCCGTTCAAGGACGTCGCCGACCTCGGCCGGGCCATCGCCCGCGCCAAGGGCCTCGATCCGGCGACGGCCGAGGCCGCGGCGCGCATCAGCCTCGGCGTCTTCTACGCCGAGACCAACGGCAATCAGAACATCTCCAACGCGCTCCAACACGTACATGGGCAGCTTCCAGACCGGCGTTGCCGAGGATCGCCGCGGCCGCGCCCGGTGGGCGGCGCTAAGACCCATCGTTGCCGCGCAGAGCCCCGCCGTGGCCGCCCGCGACGACAAGGAGGAGGCGCGCGCCAAGGGCATCGACCAGCGCTACAACCACTGGACGGCGGTGCGCAACGGCCTGATGAATGCGCACGCCGACCTTTTCGCGCAGCTCCCGGCGATCATGAAGGTGCTGCCCGACGAGATCGACCAGATGAAGCTGTTCCAGCTCATCCAGATCATCCCCGCGCCGACGCGCGCTGCGCTCGCGTCCGGCAACTTTGCGGCCTATCGCGTGGCGGACGCCCGCATTATGGGCTACCTGCGCAACAACTCCATGTTCGCCTACGGCAAGGCGGACGGCGCGCGAAAATCCGCGACCTTCCGCGAGATCCTCGATTCCATGTGGCTGTTCGAGAGCAAGTTTGAGAAGGCGCGCGCCAAGTACGCGGAGATCAAGGAAGAGGAGCAGGCTCGGGCGCGGGCCGACCGCTGACCGCTGCACCTCAAGCACGTTTGAGCGGGTCCGTCAGTCTCCCTCCACGGCGCGCACCTCGCCAGCGAGGCGGTCGATGAGGGAGGTGAGCTCGCGCGGGGGCTCCTCGCAGGCGCCGATGCCGGCGAAAATGTCCTCCCCGGCAAGCCAGCGCGCCTCGGCATTCTCGGTGTCGAGTACGAGGGTTACGGCCGCGGCGAGCTCATAGAGCCGCGGCGGATGCCCGGAGGCCTTCAGGGCGGCGAGCAGCGGGATCTGCGCGTTGCCGGCATGGGCGACGGGCGCCCTGGGCAAAAGTATATCGCCGCCCAGACCCTCGTATTCCTCGCGACAAGGCTCCACGGCAAAGGAGGTGACGCGCCGGCACGACAGAGGCCGCGCCGCATACACCGTGCAGAGGTTGTCTTTCAGCAGCGGGCAGGGAAGCTTGCGTCCGAAACGCTCGGCGGCGGTCATGCCGGCGGTGGCCGCTGCGCGCGCAAGAAACGATGCGGCCTTACCTGTGCGCACAGCGCGCGCCAGATGGAACGCTTCCGGTGCGGTGACCATCACCGCGGCGTAGCAGCAGTAGGCGCAGCCCTTGCGGCAGGCGAGGGGCGCGGCGTCTCTGTCGGTGCGGGCGGAGACTTCGAAGGTTTTGTGTGCGATCTCGGCGCAAGCCGTCGGCGAGGCGCCGCTTGAGCCGGCGAGCGCGCGGTGTAGGAGGAGGGCGAGCCCGAGCAGGTCGTCGAATTTCGGGGTGCGGGGAAGGCCGCGCCTTGCGGCCGCTTCGCCGAGGCCGGCGAGCTCGCGCGCACGGCGCCGGCGCTGCTGTCGGGTGAGGCCCATCGGCGCGCTCAATTACCGCTCGGGCCGCCGCCTAGACGTCGACGAGGAGGCTGCGTGCGCTGATCGTCATGGCTTGACCTCGACCCTACCCATGCCCATGGCGCCGGTTGCCCGGCGGGGCAGCAATCGTCTAGGCTGCCGGTCCTGCCTTTTAGCGGCTCCCAACGGATGCGGCTCCCGATGATCGATCTATATACCTGGTCCACGCCCAATGGGCGCAAGGTCTCCATCATGCTTGAGGAGATCGGGCTACCCTACGAGGTCCATCCGATCGACATTGGCAAGCGCGAGCAGTTCGCACCTGACTTCCTCAGGATTTCGCCTAACAACAAGATCCCGGCCATCGTCGATCGCGACACCGGCATGTCGCTGTTCGAGTCGGGCGCCATCCTCATGTATCTTGCCGCCAAGACCGGCAAGCTGATGGCGAAGGAGGGGGAGCCCTATTGGCGCACGATCGAGTGGCTGATGTGGCAAATGGGCGGAGTCGGCCCCATGTTCGGCCAGGTGCATCACTTCGTGCGATACCATAAGGGCAAGGCCCCCTATGCGGAGGAGCGCTACCTCGAGGAAGCGCGGCGGCTCTATCGCGTACTCGACACGCGGCTCGGCGAGGTCGAATACCTGGCGGGCGCCTATTCGATCGCGGATATTGCAACTTGGCCGTGGGTGTCGCGGTTCGAGTGGCAAACGATCGATCTCAAGCAATATCCGAATGTGCTGCGCTGGTACAAGGCGATTGCCGAGCGCCCGGCGGTCCAGCGCGGCTATCACATCCCCAACCGGCAGCCGGGCATCCCGATGCCGTGACATAAAGCTTCCGCTGCCCGGCGGCGGGTAGGGACCCAAGGAGGGACAGCCCATGCGCATGGAGCGAAACTTCAGCGGCGTCATCGCGCCCGTGCTGACCCCATTCGGCGCCGACGGCGCGCCGGATCCCGATCGGCTCGTCGACCATTGCCAATGGCTGCTCGAGAACGGGTGCACGGGGCTCGCCCCGTTCGGAACGACGAGCGAAGCCAACTCGCTCGGGCTCGATGAACGGATGGAGCTGCTCGAAGCGCTGATCGACGCCGACATCGATCCGGAACTGCTGCTGCCCGGCACCGGCGTTTGCTCGGTGGAGGACAGCGCTATCCTCACCCAGCACGCCGTCGATCTCGGTTGCGGCGGGGTGCTGATGTTGCCGCCGTTCTACTATAAGAACCCTAGCGAGGAAGGCCTATTCCGTTTCTTCGCCGAGGTCATCGAGGACGTCGGCGACGACCGGCTCAAAATTTACCTCTATCACATCCCGCCGGTGGCTCAGGTCGGCTTCTCGCTGGCGCTGATCGATCGCCTCAGGTCGCAGTTTCCCGAAGTTGTCGTCGGCATGAAGGATTCTTCGGGCGACTGGTCGAACATGAAGGCGGTGCTCGAGGCCCACCCCAAGCTTGAGTTCTTTCCGGGGTCCGAACTGCACCTGCTGCAAGGCCTGCAGGCCGGCAGCTCTGGCGTGATCTCGGCAACCGCCAACGTGGCGGCAGGGCCCATGCGAGAGCTGTGGGACGACTGGCGCGGCGCGGAGGCCGAGCGGCAGCAGGCAGCGATTTCCGCGCTGCGCCATGCTGTGCAGGCCTATCCCGTCATTCCGCTGCTCAAGGCGATCGTGGCCCACTACCGAAAGGACCCGGCTTGGGCCAATGTCCGGCCCCCGCTCGTCCCTCTCCCCAGGGAGCAGAGCGAGAGGGCGATCACCAAACTCGCCGAGGAGCACGGCCTAAAGCTCGAAATCTAGGAGCCGATCCGAAGCGCCGCTCAAACCGCCGAGACGTTGGCGTAATCTCGCATCCCGGCTAAACGCCGAGCCTCGCCCGGGCGGCCGCAAGCGTTGCCGCGCTGCTGCCGCCGGCTTCAAGCGCGGGCCATGCGATGCGGCCGGTGTCGAGCCGAAGCTGCTGCTCGACCACCTCGGTGGTCGCATCCGAAGCATCGCGCATGCGCAGGGCAACGCGCCGCTTGAGCTCTCCGGCAGGCGCGGTCAACCACACGCCGTCGAAAGCGGCGCCCGAGTCGGCAGCGACCTTCTCTATCGCGGTGCGCTCCTCGGGTGTGCCGAAAACCGCGTCCGCGATCACCGAATGGCCGGCCGTGAGCGCCCGCCGCGCCTGCTCGGTAATACTGGCGTAGACCTTGCTCGTCACTTCGCTCGTGTAGGCCTGGGCTGGGAGTCGCTCCGTCGGCTCGGCGTTGAACAGGGCTTTGCGCTCGAGGTCGCTTCTCAAGTGGAGCGCGCCGGGCGCCGGCGCCAGGTGTGGCGCCAAGGCGGCGGCGAGCGTCGACTTGCCGCTGCCGGAGAGACCGCCGATCGCGATAAGGCGCGGCCGCTGCACATCGAGGTAGCCGTCGCCGGCCGCGAAATAAGCCCCGGCCTCTTCCCTCGAGCGGTGGGCCGCACCGCCCGCCTGCTGCCGGGCGCGATCGGCCGCCACCATGGCGCGGATGCCGGCCCGCAGCGCCAGCATCAGCGGCAGCGCGGCGAGCGCATCGAGATCGCTCGCCGCCCGCGAGCGCCAGAGATAGCGGCCGAGCACACGGTTGGCCGCCGCCCGCTGTCCGTTCCGATCGAGGTCCATGAGCAGGAACGCCAGATCGTAGAGCGTATCGAGGCTTGCGATTTCGTTGTTGAATTCGATCGCATCGAACAGCACGGGTGCGCCCTGCCACAGCACGATATTGCGCAGGTGAAGATCGCCATGACAGCGGCGCAAAAAGCCCTCCTCTCCGCGGCGGCGGAGGCAGGCCGCCACCCGCTCCAGATGCTGGCGCGCGCGCAGGGCGAAGCCTTGGGCTCTGTCCGGATCGAACAGGTCGGGAGCGTTCGCGAACGCCAGCTCAAGCTCGATGAGGTCGCGCTCGAGCCGCCGTGCGCCATCGATCCCGTAGAGGCGGGGTGCAGATCGATGATAGGCGGCAATCGCATCGGCGATCCGCTCGATCAGCTCCGCCTCGAGCGCACCCTGGCGTGCGATGTTGCTGATCAGCATGGCCTCTTCGAAACGGCGCATGTGCACCGCCCATTCGACGGCGGTGCCCGATCCGCCGAGGCTGAGCCGTCCGTCGCTCTCCCGTGTGATCGCCACCACGCCGAGATAAAGGTCGGGCGCATGGGGCTGGTTGATCGCAACCTCGCGCTCGCACATGAGGCGGCGGCGCTCGCGCGTGGAGAAATCCATGTAGGGAAAGGATACGGCGCGCTTGATCTTGAATGCCTCCTCGCCGGCGAGGAAGACCACCGCGCCGTGCGTCTCGTGCCGCTCAACGCTCGCCGGCCGATGAGGATAGGAAGCCGGATCGGCGAGGAAGTCGAGCACCTCCAACTGGCTGTCTGTTTCGGTGATGTTCGCCACGAGGCTCGGTCCTCACGGAAGAGCCGGTGCCGACCCGGCCTAGAGTGGGCAACGTCCGAGCAATTGCATGAACAACACTCCGTCGGCCACACGCCGGACGGAACGTTCAAAATGCGACGGGGCCAACCGGGCCAACTACTGCACGCCGACCGGCGGCGCAATCGCCCGCAAGGGCCTCTAGAGACCGACGATGGTCACGGCGCAAGCGACTGCGGCGGCGGCGGGGCCTCCGGATCGCGCTCCCCGACAAGCTCGCGCAAACCATCGCGGCCGTAGACATCGGGCCGGAACACTGCCACGCCGTCACCTTCGGCCCACGCGGTTATATAGGTGAAGTAGACCGGCACCGGCCGGGTCAGCGTCACGTCGACGGGCTGGCCGGCGTCGATGATCTCCTGGGCGCGTCCGGGCCGCTCCCAGCCGGGCTCGTAGCGCGCAATCCACTCAACCAGCTCGAATACGTCCTGCACGCGCACGCAGCCGGCGCTGAATGCGCGCGCCCGCTGGTTGAACAGCGGCTTGAGTGGCGTGTCGTGCATGTAGACGATGTGCTCGTTCGGCATATCGATGCGAACGAGGCCGAGCGCGTTTTGCGGCCCCGGATCCTGGCGGAACTTGATCCTGGCCGGGTCAACGCGCGTCCAGTCGATGCTCCGCGTATCGATCTCGGCGCCACCGAAGCCGTTGAAAGCTCGGATCTGTTCCTTCTGGAGGTAGTCGGGCTCACGTTGCAAGCGCGGAATGAGATCGAGCGCGGCAACGCTGTCGGGCACCCGCCAGTAGGGGAAGAAATTGAGCGCCCGGATCGTGGCCTTGACCGAGGGCGTCTGCCGGTCGGGCTTACCGACGATCACGCGGTGCCGGCGGCGCACCTCGTAGCCCTCGACCGCCTCCAGCTGGTAGGCGGCGACGTTGACGAGGATGTAGCGATCCTCAATCCTGCCCTGCATCAGCTCGGCAATCCGGCGGTGATTGAGTTTGAGCTGCTCCAGCCTTGCCGCCGCCGAGCCGTTGAGCTGGGCCAGTGTCGGTCGGTCGACGCGACCAGTCACGCGCAGGCCCGAGCGGTCTTGGAAGTTGCGCACCGCGGCTTCAAGTCGGTCGTCGAACACCCGGCTGCTTGAGTAGGAGGCGTTGCCCGGCAGATCGCCGCTGGCCGCCAGCCGGCGCCTGAGCTGGAGTACGCGCTCGCCTTCATCGTCGAGCCGCAGCATCGGGCCCGGCGCGATCTGCGGCCAGCCGCCGTTGGCGACGACGCGTTGGTAACGCGCAATTGCCGCGTCCATCTTGGCCAGCATCTCGTCGCTGCGCCAGGGTATGGGATCCGGTCGCAGGTCATTGAGCGACTCCCGCGGCCGCGGCCGGGCCTGCTCCTCGCGCAGAGTGGCGG
>DATLZB010000090.1:0-4968 GCA_035574175.1 Hyphomicrobiaceae bacterium | reverse complement strand
CCAAGCTTGACGGCTGAAACCGCCGTGGCAATGTTGCCGTAGCCGGTGAGGACTATCGCTCGTGCGCTCGGACGGACGCGGGCAAGCTCGGCGATAACATCAAGACCGTTGCCGTCCTCCAGTCGCATGTCGACAACTGCGAACGCCGGCGCCCTTTGGCGGATGAGCTCCATACCCTCGGCTACCGAGTGCCCGGAGCGAACCTCGAATCCGCGCAGTTCCATGGCGCGAGCCAGCCGTTGTAGGAACGGCCGGTCGTCGTCAATGATGATGAGCGAGCTGTCTTCCGGAAGCTCGTCCTTATTGAAAGACAGGTCTTCGGCCACGATCATTCCTCCAGTTCAGGAAAGTATAACGACTTATCAAGAAGTTCCAAGTCCTGCGTCGGTCTTTGCAGACGCGGTTACTGGACTGCAGCGCTCGCACCGCGTTCGGTCAGCATCTCAGTCGGCCTGCCGGAGGCGGGAGCCTCGAAGGCCGCTCGCGGCCATGTGATGCGCACCACGGCTCCCTCAGCGTCACCGCTGCGGTTGCCGAGGCTGACCGTGGCGCCCGACCGCTCGAGCAGCGTCTTGGCGATGAAGAAGCCAAGACCCAGGCCGCTGGGCCGTTCGCCGACGGAATCGGCGCCAGTGGACGGTCTGGTCGTCACATAGGGTTCGCCAATGGATTCCAGTATCTCCGGCGAGAACCCGGGGCCGTCGTCGGCAACCGTGATTGAAATCTCGCTTTCGTCCCAGCGCGCGTCGATCTCCACCCGGCGGCGAGCGAAGTCAACGGCATTTTCGATAATGTTGCTCAGTCCATAAATCACGCCAGGGCGACGCTCGCCGATCGGCTCGCGCGCGGCCAGCGAAGGGGCCGCCTGAGAAGGGCGAGCATCAATCACAATCTCAGCCCGTTGCGCCCGGTGTGGGCCGGCTGCTTCTTCGATGAGCTCCCGTACCGAGAGGCTTGCATGCAGGGGGTCCTGCTCGGCCGGGCGGAGCGTGAGCTTGCGCAGGATCTCCCGGCAGCGCTCAGCCTGCGTGCGAAGCAGGGCAATGTCCTCTCCGTACTGGGGATGGTGGCGCATCTCACGCTCGAGCTCCTTGGCGACGAGCACGATCGTGGAGAGAGGCGTGCCAAGCTCGTGCGCGGCCGCCGCAGCCAGGCCGTCGAGCGCATGCAGCTTCTGCTCGCGGGCGAGCACCAGCTCAGTGGCGGTCAGCGCGGCGGACATCTGACGCGCTTCCTTGGAAAGTCGCCAGGCGTAAACAGCCAGAAAGGTCATGCAGGAGACGACGGCCGCAAACATGCCGAGCTTGTAGAGCATCGGAAGTTCGATGGGCTCCGTCGCCTGCCACGGTAGCGGCAGGTGAAAGAGCGCAAGGGCACCGGTCAGGGTGACGGCGACAATGCCGAGCCCGATGGTGTTGCGCGGCGGCAGGGTGGCGGCGGAAACCGTCACCGGCGCAACCATCAGGATGGTGAACGGATTCTCGATGCCACCCGTCAGATAAAGGAGCCCCGCAAGTTGGAAGACGTCGTAACCCAGCAGGACAGTGGCAAAGGCCGGCTCGAGGCGGTGGCGAGCGGGAAAGATGACCCGCAGGAACACGTTGAGCCAGGCGGAGACCGCAATGAACAGCAGGCAGTAGCCGATCGGCAGCGGAAATCTGAAGCCGAGGTAAACGACGAGGACGGCTACGAGCTGGCCCAGCACCGCGAACCATCTCAGGCGGACAATGGTTTGCAGGCGCAGGCGGCTCTCGGACGCCTCGGCAAGCATCCGGCCCTCCGGTTCCTTAGGTTCCTTAAGCTCTTTCGGCACTTGCCAACCTCAAGCTCTGCCGGTGCTTTCTAGCACGACTTGCACGCAAGCGCGCTGCGAGCCACATAGCGCTGATGCACAGATCCGAGCAGGCCGTTCCGCCGGTCGAGGTCCACGACCTCACCAAGACCTACGGCGAAGTCGCCGCCGTGTGCGGCATCAGCTTCAAGCTGGAACCGGGCAGCGTGACGGCGCTGCTCGGCGGCAATGGTGCGGGTAAGACGACGACCATAGCGATGCTGATGGGCCTCGTCATTCCGACAAGCGGCCGTGCCCTGGTGTTCGGAACCGATATGGCGCGCGAGCGGCACAGGGTTCTGCACCGGATGAACTTTGAAAGTCCGTACGTGGACATTCCCATGCGACTCACCGTGCGGCAGAACCTCGAAATCTTCGGACGGCTCTACGGTGTTCGAGACCTCAAGAGGCGGATCGAGGCGATGGCGCAGGAGCTGCGCATCGCCGAGCTGCTCGACCGGCGCTATGGCAAGCTTTCGGCCGGGCAAAAGACGCGCGTCAGTCTCGCCAAGTCGTTGCTCAACGAGCCGGAGGTGCTGCTGCTCGATGAGCCAACCGCTTCGCTCGATCCAGATACGGCGGACTGGGTGAGGGGGCGGCTCGAGCGGTTTCGTGATCGCGGTCGTGCAACGATCGTACTTGCCTCACACAACATGGCCGAGGTGGAGCGGCTCGCCGGCCGTGTGATCATGCTGGAAAGAGGCCGCATTCTCGCCGACGAGACACCGGCCGGGCTCATTCGCCGCTACGGGCGCGACACTCTTGAGGAGGTATTCTTGGATATCGCCAGGCGGGGACCGGATACTCTGGCCCCGAGGGAGGCCGCCCAATGACGGAGGAGCAGCAGCGAAGGGCCCTGCTGTACGAGCAGGCGGGGCCGTCGGCAACGCTGCGGCGCATCGGCGCGCTGGTGCGGCGGCACTGGTACGTGACGCTGGCCTCGGGGCCGCGCGTGGCCGAGCTTATCTTCTGGCCGCTGGTGTCGATGCTGATGTGGGGCTTCCTTCAAACCTATCTCGCCAAGACGACAAGTCTCGCCGCTCATGCCGCAGGGCTGTTCGTCGGCGGCATCCTGCTGTGGGACATTTTGGTCCGAAGCCAACTCGGTTTTGCGGTGGCGTTTCTGGAGGAGATTTGGTCTCGCAACCTGGGGCATCTCATGATGAGCCCGTTGCGCCCAGTGGAGCTGGTGGCGGCGCTCATTACGGTAAGCCTGTTGAAGCTGGCGGTCGCTATGGTGCCCGTGGCGACGCTCGCCTACCTGTTCTTCGGCTTCAACTTGTTGAGCCTAGGGTTGGCGTTCGCGGCGTTCTTCGCCAATCTCGTATTCTTCAGCTGGGCTCTCGGTCTGATTTCAACGGGTGCCGTGCTACGCTGGGGCATGGGTGCGGAAAGCGTGGCCTGGCTCATCGTCTTCCTGCTGCTGCCGCTCTCGTGCGTGTTCTACCCGGTGGCCACGCTGCCGGGCTGGCTGCAGCCTGTGGCCTTGGCACTGCCGCCAACGCACGTGTTCGAGGGACTGCGGGCGCTGGTCATGACGCAGACCTTCAATAGCGACGATATGCTGCGCGCCTTCGTGCTCAATGCGCTCTACACTTGCGCTGCATACGCTCTCTTTCGCCACCTGCTGGACAGCGCGCGGCGGAACGGTACGCTGGTGCAGATCGGCGAGTGAGAGGCATCCGAACTCGCGAGAGAAGCTTGGGAGCGTGGCTGTTGCGCACTAGGCTCATCGTGCTTGCGCTGGCTGGCTTGGCCGTCGGCGCGGCGGTGGCACTTATCGTGCTGCCGGGCGGCCTGCAGCGGCTTGCCTCTGGCACCACCCTTACGTCAATCGGCAAGGCTACCGTGGGCGGTCCGTTCAGTCTCATCGACCATCACGGCCAACGCGTCTCCGATGAAGATTTCCGCGGCCGGCTGATGCTGGTGTACTTCGGCTTTACGTATTGTCCTGACGTGTGCCCGACCGGGTTGCAGGTCATGGCGGCCGCCATCGAGAAGCTCGGCCCAAAAGGAGAGGACGTTGTTCCGATTCTGATCACGGTCGATCCAGAGCGCGATACGCCGGAAGCGTTGGCGAGGTATGTGCCGAGTTTCCATCCGCGCCTCATCGGGCTTACCGGCTCCTCTGCCGAAATCGCGACAGTGGCCCGCGCCTATCGGGTCTATTACCGAAAGGTGAAGGACGAGGCGTCCTCGCAGACCTACACGGTCGACCACACCTCGATCGTGTACCTGATGGGTCGAGACGGACAGTTCGTCACGCATTTCACCCATGCCACGCCGCCCGACGCCATGGCCGCTGCGATCGCCAAGGCGTTGTGAGTCATTTCCTGCGGAGACGTAGCGGACGGCCCGATTGGTTCCTGGCGCCGCGGTTTCGATCGGTGGTTTGATTGGCTCGTTCAAGGTCATCAAGGTTGCGTAGCCTTTGAAGTGTCCTTACGAGGAGACGAGGAGCGCGTTAGGTGGCGCCTGTAACCTCTACTGGCACTTCGCTGCCACAGTGTGGCGGTCGAGTTGTGCGAGGCAGCTTTTTCCCAGTGGTGATGTGGGCATTCGGCTTGCTAAGTGACACGTGTCGGCATGCGTCGAGCCCTGGCGCCAGGACAGCTTCGGTCACCTGCTGCAGCCAACAGGCGCTCGTGCCATTTCTCGCCGGCGCCCTCCGTGGGTTTATGGCGTTAACGAGGTTCATCCATGAGGCGGACCAGAGCCGCTCTGTCGTCCGAACAGCTTCGTATCCAGGGACTGCAGGCACCCGTCGAGGTGCGACGTCATCCGGCTGCCCGGCGTATGACGCTGCGGGTGAGCCGTTCGCGGCGGGCGGTGATCGTCACGCTGCCGATGCAGTGCGACCTCAATCAGGCAGGCACATTCCTCAGTCATCATCTCGACTGGGTGCGTCGGCACTTGGGCGCCTTGCCCAAGCCGGTCCCGTTCGAGGACGGCGCCGTCATTCCGTTGCGTGGGCGCATGCACACGCTCAGGTTTCTGCCGCAGGCAGAGCGGGGGGAGATCGGTATCGTCCGTTGCCCCGAAAAGCTGCCTCAACTCGTTGTTCCAGGGTTCCGTGAGGAGGCTTCTCGATACCTTTCACAATGGCTGGTCGAGCAAGCGCGGCGGGACCTGGTGAG
>DATLZB010000089.1:0-6105 GCA_035574175.1 Hyphomicrobiaceae bacterium | reverse complement strand
CCCGCCATGTCAGCGGGTGCGTGTTCTTGGCGGCGATCTCCACGCCGGGCTTCAGTTCGCAGTGGCCGGCGCGCAGATCGGTGCCGAACCAGGAGACGACGAGGGAGGCGGACGTGGCGTTGGGCAGCGCCGCCTCGAGCTGGTCGATGGCAACGCGCCAGTCGGTGCCGCCCTGGCGCGTGTGCACGTTCTCGTAGATGCGCTCGCCGCCGGCGCCAAGACGGGTGACGGGCTCGGTCGCATAGACGAACTCGCCCGAGCCCGGGATCAGTACGACGCCGCGCACGAGCTTGTGGAACTCGTCGACCGTGCGGAACACCTCGAAGGAGAGCTGCGGCAGGCGGTTGCCGAAGTCGGCGAGAGGCAGCCGCTCGAACACGATATAGGCGGTGCCGCGGTAGGCTGGCGCCTGATCGGCCCCTTCTCTGGCAACGATCAGGCTGTCGGGGAGCTGGTCTTCGCTGCCCTTGTAGAGGCGCCAGGTGATGCCGGTCAGGTCGAGCTCGCGGCCGTCGGCCCACACGCGGCCGATGCCGGCGATCTCGCCCTCGGCGAGCGCCACGGCGAAGTTGGCGTAGTAGCGGTACTCGACCTGCCGCGCCGACGGTGTGCGCGGTCGCCCCTTGCCGCCGCCTCCGCCGGTCTCCGTGGTGACCACTTCCTCCTCGAAGTCGGTGGCCCAGATCACCTGCCCGCCGAGCCGCGCGCGGCCATAGATGCGCGGGATCGGTGCGCCCTCGGTGGAGGCGGTGACGCGCAGCTCCGACAGGCGCGGGCCGCGGTAGGTGCGGGTCTGGCCGGAGGCGCCGAACAGCGCCTGGTCGACGAAGGAGCCGGCGAGCGCACCGAGCTGGCCGCCGATGGTGGCACCGGTGACGGTGGCGCCGAGCACGGTGATGCCGGCCGGCAGCAGCGTGCCGCCGATGGCAGCACCGGCGGCGGCGAGAGCAAGGGTCGCCATTTCGCTAAGCTGGTGTAGGTGAGTGAGAAGAGAACGAGGCCTGGGAGGCCCCTCCCCGCTTGAGGAGAGGGTGGCCGAAGGGCGGATGAGGGGCCTTGTATGCGTAATTCGGCCAAATGACCTACGTCGGCGCTATCGGCATCGAGGCAAACGGTCGGTTCGAAGCACGCGGCCGTTGACGTTTCAATTCGCAGATGTGCTATCACAAGCTAGCAAGAGCCGTGCCAAGGAGAACAGCATGGCCAAGATTTGGCCTGTCTACGAAGGCAAGGAACCGACACGGGGTGATCCGTGGGTCGACGTCCCGGTGTCGGATGCTATCGCTCTTTGCGATCTGCGCACTCAAGATTTCGTGTCTGACCTGTCCAACACGCCGCGCTTTGGCGATACGGGCCGCGACCTTTGGTACGCTGGGTTCACACACGTTGTTGTGGAAATCGACGTTGAAGAGGCGCGCGCGGCCAATTGGAAACCGGGCCTCTATCGGTCTCGTCTCGAGCCAAAGGAGGTGTTTCGCCGGCTGATCGAGCAGCCTCTGGTGGCGGCGTTGGGAAGGGACAAAGTGCTCCGCGTCGAAGTTGCACCCACTCTGGATGCCGAGGGCCGAGGAGCCATGTTGACGACAATCGTCATCACACCCGACGCCATACAGAGACTGGACAGCGAGGCGGAAGCCGACGCGGAAGCGCGGCTGCGCGAACGACTCCATGAGATGCATGTGGCTGGTACGCCGATCATGAATTTCGCCACTGAGGCAGAGTTGGCAGAGGATGTCGGTTCCTGACCCCGATCATCTGCTCGACCAGGCCGACAGGCTCATTGCGTCGACTGGAGGCGGAACAGCCAGACAAGTGGACCTTCGGCGAGCGATATCGAGCGCCTACTATGCCTTGTTCCATGCGGTCGTGACGGAAGCGACGGACGACCTCGTCGGCAGGGCCCACCGTCAGACACCTCGCTACATGTTGGCGTATCGCAGTGTCGACCACAGAACTTTGCGCCGGCTTTGTGAAGACATCGCAAAGCAGAACCTTCCCAACCGATACTCTAGATTCGCGCCCGAAGGCGGCTTCGGACCGGACCTGCAGTTTTTCGCGAGGGCGTTGACCGATTTGCAGGACAGCCGTTACCTGGCGGACTACGATCCTCTTTTCCGCGCGACGAGATCAAACGCGTCTCGGATAGTTAAAAGGGGCCGCGACGCATTGGGGCGGTTCCGCGACGCAAACCGGACGTTGCGACGTGCATTTCTTACTCTGGTCGTCTTCCAGCCGCGTCAGGTTCACCAAGACCAGGAAACCTGAACGCGCCGGCGATGCGCCGCCGCCACCAGGGCGTGAGCGCCGCCTCGGCGACGGGTGCGCCTTCCATGGCGTGGATGAAGGTGGCTTCACCGGTCCGAATCGCCGCGTGCTTGGCGGCGAGGCCCGCGCGCAGGCGGAAGACGATGACGTCGCCGGCCGCGGCGCTCTTCGGATCGATGGCGAGCAGGTGACGGCGGGCGGCGGCAAGCAGCGTCTCCTCGCCGCTCGCCTCGCTCCAGTCTCGGGTGTAGGGAGGCGGCGTCTCGGGCTCCTCACCATAGAGCTCGCGCCAAACGCCGCGCACGAGGCCTAAGCAGTCGGCGCCCACCCCGCGCCGGCTCGCCTGATGGTGATAGGGCGTGCCAAGCCAGCCGCGGGCCGCGGCGACGATGGCGTCGCGGGAAAGCTGCGGCATCAGTCGCTCCTCCGTGCGAAGGAGGTGACGAAGTCGTTGCCCGGCATGTGCGGGAAGCCGCGGAAGTTGACGACGTTGGCGAACTTGGCCCGGCAGGTGGCGAGCTGCTTGTCGCAGCCGGCCGTCACCTCGAAGGCGTCGCCGGCGGCCAGCGGCTCGCCCGGCTCCTGCCACAGCTCGAGCGTCACCAGCCCATCGCGAGCCTCGTGGCGCTTGACCTCGACGGCGCGGCCGACGTTGGCGCCGGATGTGAACGTGAGAAGGCCGCGCGTGAACCAGTCGTCCGCGAACGCATCGAGCCCGCTCGCCGTGAATCGGCGCAGGCTCGCCGCCTCGGTGATGGTGCCCTGGCCGCGGAAGGCCGGCTGCTCGAGATCGACGCCGCAGCGGGCATCCCCCAGGTCGGCGTCGCAGCCGAACTGAAAGAGCCGCCCCTTGGGCTGCTGGAGGTAATGGGCCAGGCCCCGCACCTCGGCGGCGAAGGCGAGGCCGGAGCGGCGCACCTCGCCAAGACTGCCCGCCCGCATCAGCACGCGCTCCTCCGGCGCTTGCCAGTTGACGCGGAAGATCTCGACGCGCGCGTCGTCATAAAGGCCGGCGGCGAGGTCGGCCTCGCTCAGACTGCCCGAGGAAAGGGCGCTCTCGACCTCGAGGTTGTCGACGGACAGTCCCACCGCGTCCTTGATCTCGCTGGCGGTGAGGCCGGTCGCCGCCTCGAAGGTGGTGCCGTCGAAGACGATGTTGCGGTCGTGATCGGTGAAGCCGAGCTTGGTACCGTCGCGGCGTGTGAGCCGCCAGCACCAGGCAAGCGTGGTCGCGCCACCTGCCAGGTGAGCGGCAAGACCGGGGGAGAGTGCCTTCACAGCCGGATCTCGACGATGGGAATGTTGGGGATGGCACCATGCCGCAAGCCCGACAGGCTGATCTCGAGCTTGTCGGTGTCAAAGCGCACCGGCACGTCGAACTCAAAGCCCGCCGTCACCGCCGCGCCCGCGGCCGGTACGTGGCCAGGGGTGAACGTCACCGTCCCTGTCGTCGCATCGAGGATGAAGTCGCTGCCCTCGATCTGCAGAATGCCGGCAACCGCGACAAGTACGGTTCCCGCCACCGGCTTTTTGATAAGTCGCAGGTAGGGTGCGTGCGCCGAGCCGTAGGTCTTGGCGAGCTGGAACACGGCGTTGGAGCCGTCGCCGGTGCCGAGCGCCTGGTCGAGCGCGGAGGGCGCCGCCATTGGTGCGCACGACTTGCAATCGGCGTGATCGCGCCAGCGAAAGCCGTGCAGTCGGCCGCGGCGCTCCTCGAAGAAGGCGATGACGGCGTCAAGGTCGTCGAGCGACCTGATGCCGTACCCGGCGTTGTAGCTGCGCCGGCTGTCGGCCCAGCGGCTGTTGCGCTCCTCAAAGCCCGAGCCCAAGACGACGACCTCGGTCCGCCGCTCGGGCCCGCCGACGGCGCCGCGCGAGATGGCGGTCGGGAAGCGGACCTCGTGGAAGGACATGGGCGGATCGGCTTGTCACAAGTTGCGCTGGCCCTGCGCCACCGCGCGAGCGAGCAGCGCTGCGATCTGCGTTTCGGAGCGGCGGAAGCTCGCCGCGTCGGGGGTCGTCACGTTGAAGGTCACGTTGATGCCGGCACCGCCGGCGCGGACGCCGAGCCGGCCGTCGGGGCCGCGGGCAAGGGGAAGGATGGCCTCCGCACCCCTTTCACCGGCGACGCCGATGCGCCCGCCCGCCATCGGGAAGGCGATCGGACTGGCGATCACCCCGCCCTCGGCGAACGGAACGGGCAGGCCGCCCTTGACAATGCCGCCGTTAGAGAAGCGGAAGCCGCCGAAGATGCCGCTGAACAGGCTGGCGATGCCCTGCTCGAGCGGGCGGAACGCCGCCTGCAGCGCCATGCGAGACAGGCTCAAGGCGAGCGAACGCAGCACATCCCCCACACTCTTGCCCTTGAGCGCGATCCCCTCGAAGGCCGTCGTCAGTATACGGCCGAACTGGCGGCCGTAAGAGGCCGCCTTGCTCAGCTCTTCCTGTAGGGCGCTGGTGTCGGCGGTGACCGCCACGGTCCAGGTCTCGACGGGTTCGGGCATGCGATCAGTCCTTCGCGGTTCGCTCCCGCTCTCGCGGGGAAGAGGGAGGGTCTGGGTAGCGCGCGATGAGACTCACCAGTTCGCCGCGCGAGAGCGGTGTACCGGCCGGTCCCAGCATCGCGCTCAACGCTGCATCGAGCTCGCGGGGCGTCATCGACCAGAACGCCTCGGGCGCAAGCCGCAACACGCCGAGCCCGGCCGCCATCATGTCGTCCCAGGGAAAGGGGCGCCTCTGCCGCGCCCCTCCCCGGACGCCGCTTCCTCCTTCTGGCCGTCTCCGCCCGGTCCCCCAAAGGTGGCGGCGAGCAGCCGCGCCACGATATCGACGTAGCCGGCGGCGCCGCCTTCGGCCTGCATGGCGGCGACCGCCTCGTCGGATATGTCGAGGCCGGCACCGCGCAGGCCGGCAGCGATGATGCGCTGGCAGTCGCGCGCCGACAGCCGCCCGCGCCCGAAGCGCTCGGCGAGCGCCAGCATGTCGGAGTCGCCGAAGGCGGACTCAAGCTCGGCCAGCGCCCCGAGCGTCAGGCACAGGCGATAGCTTCTGCCGTCGAGGCGCGCCTCGATCTCGCCGCGGTGCCGGTTGGCCATGGGATCATGCCGCTAGGAAGACGAGCTGGCCGGCCGATTCGAGTGCGATGTCGAAACCAATCTCGGCGTCGTGGCGGCCAGTGAACTCGAGCGCCACGATCTGGAACGGGCCCTCGACGGTGCCAAAGTCGGGGATCACCACCTGCCAGGCGCGAATCAAGCCGTTGAAGAAAGCGGCGCGCACCGTCTCATCGGAAGCTGCGTCCTTGAAGATACCTGAGCCGGTGATGCGCGCGGATCTGACGCCGGCACCCTCCAACAGCTCCCGCCACTGGCCTGCCGATTCCTGATGGGTGATATCGACGCTTTCGGCATTGAAGGCGAGCGCCCGGGTGCGCAGGCCCGCCACGGTAATGAAATTGCCTACTCCATCGCTGTCGATCTTGAGGAGCAGGTCCTTGCCCTTCTGTGCGGCCATGGGTGACGTTCTCCATCACTCTCTACCAAGCCTTCAACTCTCATACGGTCATCCCGGCCCGCGCCTCCCTCCTGTCCCACCCAAACCGTCATCCCGACGCAGGCCTTTCTCCAGCGTCATCCCGGCGAAGCCTCCACCCACGCCCACCCACAACGTCATCCCGACGAAGGTCGGGACCCACGCAAACTTCGACACGCACCCGTTCGATACGTGGCAGTCACCCTCGGGCCACGCCCAGAGCAGATCAGGACCGTAGAGCAAGCAGCACCTGGCGTGGGTGCCGGCCTGCGCCGGCATGACGGAAGCGGGGTGCGGGGCCTCCGTACT
>DATLZB010000088.1:0-6411 GCA_035574175.1 Hyphomicrobiaceae bacterium | reverse complement strand
GGCCGCCGCTCGGGCCCGCGCTCTCCTCGGCGCGAGGGGCGGGCGGAGCGCCCCGCACCGCGTTCGCGGTCGTGTTCCCGACCGCCGCGGCTCCCGCGACGGCGCCTACCCGATCTGGCAAAATCCTCCGCCGACGGCTCGGCACCGATCCACACCGGCTTCTCGCCGGTAACCCGCTCGATTTCCTTGACGAGCCCGAGATCGTCCGGCGTGACGATGGTGGCCGCAAAGCCCTCGCGGCCGGCGCGGCCGGTGCGCCCGATGCGGTGGACGTAGTCGTCGCCGGCCCAGGGCACATCGAAATTGAACACGTGCGAAACGTCGGGAATGTCGAGGCCGCGGGCGGCGACGTCGCTCGCCGCGAGCAGCGTTATCTCGCCGTTGCGAAAACGCTCGAGCGTCTCCGTGCGGCTTTGCTGGTCCATGTCGCCGTGGAGAGCCGCGGCGTTGAAGCCGTGCTTGACCAGCGATCGGTGCAGGATCGCCACGTCCCGCTTGCGATTGCAGAAGATGATGGCGTTCTTGATCGTCTGGGAGCGAATGAGCTCACGCAGGACCTCGCGCTTGGCCCAGTCCTCGGTCTCGGGGCAGAAACGAAAGCGTTGGGTGATCGACTTCACGGTGGTGGCGGGCTTGGCCACCTCCACCCGTACCGGGTCCTTCAAGAAGTTGTCGGCAAGCCGCTTGATTTCGGGCGGCATGGTGGCCGAGAAGAACAGCGTCTGGCGCCGCGGCGGCAGCAGCCTGCAGATCTTCTCGATGTCGGGGATGAAGCCCATGTCGAGCATGCGGTCGGCCTCGTCGATGACCAGGATCTCGACGCCCATCAGCATGACCTTGCCGCGTTGGAACTGGTCGAGCAGCCGGCCCGGCGTTGCGATCAGCACGTCCACGCCGCGGTCGAGCTTGCGGTCCTGGTCCTCGAACGACACGCCGCCGATCAGCAGCGCGACGCTCAGCTTGTGATTGATGCCGTACTTCTCGAAGCTCTGGGCGACCTGAGCGGCAAGTTCCCGAGTCGGCGCCAGGATCAGCGAGCGCGGCATACGCGCCCGCGCCCGCCCCGCTTCCAGACGCGTGATCATGGGCATGACGAAGGCGGCCGTCTTGCCCGTGCCGGTCTGGGCGATGCCGAGAACATCGCGGCCGGAAACGGCAACCGGAATTGCCTGGGCCTGTATGGGCGTAGGTGTGGTGTATCCGGCGGCAGCGACGGCCGCCTGGACCTTAGGGCTGAGCGGCAGCTCAGCGAAGCTGGTGATCTCCAAAAGTTCTACTCTCCATGCCTCTCTTGCAGCGCCGCCCGCAGGAGGCGGCCGCGTGCGACGGACGGAGCGCAGGGAGATTGATGGCCGAAACGCGGCTAAGCAGCACGCTGTTACCTATCAAAGGGATCAAAGGAATGCGATCCCTGCGCTCATGATGTGCTTGAGCTGGCATACAATGCCGGCGATTTCAAGGGGTGGAGGACGAATTGCTGGAAGTGACGCAGGTCATACCGCTACATTGGGTGCCATGCGTGGCAGAAAAGCGAGCCGGCCGGACGGTCCGGACACGGAGCATGTCGTCTTCGTGCCCGGCCTGCTTTGCACGTCCCTATTGTTCGGCCCGCAGATCGCCGCCCTCGGCGGCAGGGCGGGGATCACGGTTGCCGATCACACCCAGGCGGCATCGATGGCGCTCATCGCCGAGGGTGTGCTGAGGGCGGCTCCGGAGCGCTTCGCCCTCGCCGGGCTTTCGATGGGCGGATACGTCGCCTTCGAAATCATCAGGCAGGCGCCCGAGCGGGTCTTAAGGCTTGCCCTGCTCGATACCAATGCGCGGGCCGACCGGCCGGAACAGACCGCCGACCGGCGGCGGCTGATTGCGCTGGCCAGGGCGCAGGGCACGCGGCGGGTGCAGGAGCTGCTGCTGCCACGCCTCATCCATCCCGAGCGGCTCAAGGATGCAGCGCTCGTGGCAAGCGTTCTCAAGATGGCGGAAGACACCTCCCCTGCCGCATTCGAGCGCCAGCAGGAGGCGATCGTCGGCCGCCCTGACAACCGGCCGCTGCTCGCTCACATCCGGTGTCCGACGCTGATCATCGTGGGCGCCGAGGACCAGATGACGCCGGTCAAGGTCGCGCAGGAGATGCGCGACGGCATTGCCGGAAGCCGCCTCGAAGTGATCGCCGATTGCGGGCATCTCTCCACGCTGGAACGGCCTGAGGCAGTCAATCGGCTGATCCAGCAATGGCTGAAATTGTGAACGGCGGAGTGGCCTCAGCCGAGCGTGAACGCCTCGTGCACGGCGCTCTGGACGCCGCCGCCCATGACCGGGCCGCCGCCAGCGAGGTGAATGAAGTCGCCGATGAGCGCTGCACCGAGCCCGTGCCGCGGTGTCGGCATCGGCGCGTCTCTCCCAGGTGTCACGTTTAGGATCGTAGGCGAGGTGCCGTGTCCGTCGTGCCCGCTCTGTGCGAGCGCGGGTATGGCGGCTGCGGAGGCGCCGGCAACCATGAACGAGCGTCGGTTGATGATCATGGCGGGCTCCTTGGGTCGCATGACGGGGCCGGAACCAGCGGTCCGGCCCCGTCGCTCAGCCGTTGTACGGGTTGTCAGGCGAGCGCCTTCTTCAAGAAGGCAATCGTGCGCGACCAAGCGAGGTCGGCGGCGGCCTTGTTGTAGCGCGCCTCGGAGGTGTCGTTGTTGAAGGCATGCTGGGCGCCTTCGTAGACGTAGATCTCGAACTTGACCCCGGCCTTCTCCAGCGCCGCCTTGTAGTCGTCGATGCCCTTGTTGATGTTCGGATCGTTGCCGGCGTAGTGCAGCATCAGCTGGGCCTTGATCTTGGGTACATCCTCGGCAGCCGGTTGCCGGCCATAGTAGGGCACCGCCGCCAGCAGGTCGCTGCCGGCGTGGACAGCGGCCTGGTTGGTAAGCGCGCCGCCCCAGCAGAATCCCATGGCGCCCACTTTGCCGGTGCTGTTGGCATGGGCTTTGAGGTATTTGATGGAAGCCACGGCGTTGGCCGCGGTGCGTTTAGCGTCGAGCTGGCTGATCATCTGACGGCCCTTGTCCTCGTCATCCGGCGTGCCGCCGGTCTGGGACAAAAAGTCGGGCGCCAGGGCAAGGAAGCCTTCGAGCGCGACGCGCCGCGCCACATCCTTAATGTGCGGAACAAGGCCACGATTCTCGTGAATGACCATGACCGCCGGCAGCTTGCCGGCATTGGCCGGCATCGCCAGATAGCCGGTGAGCTCGCCGCCCTCGCCAGGATACTTCACGGTCTGCGTCTTGAGGCGGCTGTCATCCTCCTTGACGATTTGAGCCGCCGCTCTGTTCGCCTCGATCATGGAAGTCACGGCGAGGGCGGTGGCGGTCGATCCGACGAGAGCGGTGAGCTTGTCGATGAAGGCGCGGCGGTCCAGCGTGATGTGGGTGTATTCGTCATAAAGATCGATCATTTCCTGGGTAATCTTCGGTACTTCGGTCATCGGCACACTCCTCGTTCTCCCTACGAAACATTGAGCCCATGCCGTGCGCATGGCCGGACGCCCCCTTCGGCAGGGACCATAGCGGCAGGGGTGCCAAATCTCTAGCGGAAGCCGACAGGGGTGGGATCACGGCTTCGCGAGTATCAGCGTTCACCCTAGGCTGCACCGTCGCTGACGGGCGGCCGCCGCAGGTCGATGATCTCGATCACATTGCGGTCGGGATCATGAAAGTAGGCGCTGCGCCCCTGAAATGTGCCTGAGCGGCGGTCCTCCTCCTTGATCAGTGCGATCCCCTGCGAGGCGAGGAACGCCTTGGCTCTGTCGTATTCCTCGGCGGACACGCGAAAGGCGGTGTGAATGTCGTGGGCGCTGCCCGGATTGGGATCGATCGGGTTGTGGGAGTAGGTGAGCACGACATAGTCGTTCCGTGCCGTCTTCATGAACACCATGTGATTGTTGCGCCTCATTTTCTGGAGGCCCAGGATCTCGGTATAGAATTTCTCCGATCGGTCGAGATCCTTCACCGGGATGCTGAAGTGAAGCAGCCCATCGATCCTCAGCATGCGATACTCCTCGAAATTTCGGCCCGCCACTCCCAGCGGGGCGAACATTAGCATTCACAGGGCGCCGGTTTCGAGCAGACATGGGCTTGGCTTCATCATGGTTGCTCCAAGGCCGCAGCCTGCTGCACGATGCAGGGGTCCAGCAAGCAATGTTAGAGGTCAAGCGATCCATGAAGCTCCGTAACGTCGGCCAATCCGGACTGCGCGTCTCCGTCGTCGGCCTCGGCTGCAACAATTTCGGCGGCCGCATCGACCGCGAAGCGAGCCGAGCCGTGGTGCACAAGGCGCTCGACCTCGGCGTTACACTGTTCGACACGGCCGACACCTACGGCGAGCGAGGCGGCTCGGAGACCTACCTCGGAGAGATACTCGGGGTGCGGCGCAAGGACGTCGTGCTCGCCACCAAGTTCGGCATGCCGATGGACGAGGAGGGGCGGCTCAGAGGCGCCTCGCGCCGCTACATCATGACGGCGGTCGAGGCCAGCCTCAAGCGCCTCAAGACCGACTGGATCGACCTCTACCAGCTGCACCGCCCCGATCCCTTGACGCCCATCGAGGAGACGCTCGGCGCGCTCGACGATCTCGTGCGGCAGGGCAAGGTGCGCTACATCGGCTGCTCGAATCTGCCGGCTTGGCAGGTGGTGGCGGCGCACTTTGCGGCCCGCGAACAAGGCTTCACGGGCTTCATCTGCTGCCAAGACCACTACAGCCTGCTCGCCCGCGAAATCGAAGCCGAACTGGTCCCCGCCATGCGCCATCTGGGACTGGGGCTTTTGCCATACTTCCCGCTGGCAAGCGGCCTGCTTACCGGCAAGTACAAGCGCGGAGCTCCCCCGCCGCCCGGCACGCGCCTTGCTCATCCAACCCAGTCTTACGCGCAGCGCTATCTCACCGATGCCAATTGGGACAAGGTGGAAAGGCTCAGCCGTTTTGCTCAAGCGCGCGGGCGCACGCTTCTGGATGTCGCCATCGCGTGGCTTGCGGCCAAGCCGCCCGTGGCAAGCGTCATCGCCGGGGCTACCAAGCCCGAGCAGGTCGAGGCCAACGTCAAGGCGGGCAGCTGGGAAATGGCCGCCGAGGAGGTGGCCGAGGTCGACCGCCTTGCTGCCTAGGCCGAAGCACCGCTGCTGATTGCGGCGCGCTCGCGCAGCGCCGAAATGGTGTCGGCAAGGCTTTGCTTCAGGCTCACCTCCTGCCGCCAGCCGAGCTCCGCTTTGGCCCGCTCGTTGCTGGCGTTGAAGATGCGGCCGCGCAGGGTGGCCACGAGGTCCGGCGTCAGAATGCGCGGGGCGCGGCTCAAGCGGCTGTTCAGCTCGTCGAGAGCCGGCAGGAGCGGCAGCGTAAAGCCGGGCAGCGTCATGAGCGGCTTCGGGATGCGGCGATCGATGGCATGCATGGTCGCGGCGATGTCGGCAAGGTTCGGAAAGCGGTCGTTAGCGATTACGAAACGACCGCTGCACTCTTTCTCGAGGGCCAGCGCGTGGGCGCGCGCGACGTCGCGAACATCGACGTAGGGCAGGTTGAAGGGGGGCGCTGCAAGCTGCAGGGAGCCCTTCATGACGGCCTCGATCAGGTCGATGGTCGGCGTGTTGCGCTGAAAGCCGGGTCCGCCAAAGGCTCCGGGCAAAATCGTCACAAGGTGCACGCCAAGTTCGCGTGCAAGCGCCCACGCTCGCTGCTCGGCCAGAGTCTTGGCCTTCAAGTAGGGTACGCGCAGATCGGTCGCCCACTGCGCCTCGGTGACAGGCGTGGCGCCTGGGCGGGTCAAGGGCAGCGTCACGATCGACGAGGTGAAGACCACCTTGCGCACGCGGGCATCATGCGCAGCGCGCATGACGGCCTCAGCGCCACCGAGGCTCGCCGCGAGGATCTCGCGCTCCCTGCCCGGCGCGTAGAGCGCATAGACGGCCGCCGTATGGCAGACGGCATCGATGCCGTCCATCGCCAGCCGCAGCAGATGCGGCCGCTCCAGATCGGCCTCGACAAGCTCGACGGCACCAAGCGCTTTAAGGTGCGCCGTTCGAACGGAATCGTCGAGGGCGCGCACCGAGCCGCGCACGCGATGGCCCGCGGCGAGGAGCTGCTTGACCAGATTAAAGCCGAGGTGCCCGTTGGCGCCCGTCACCAGCACGTTCATCGTCAGCGTCTCGGCCCTGCCGACGGCGGCCGCCTGCTCCGCATCCAGCTCGTCGACCGGCCCCGGCACGCGCGCGGGTGCTGTGGAAGGCGTTCGGCGATGGTGACCGCCATCAGTTGACGGGCAATGAGGTGGCGCCGGCCTCGAACTTGAAGCGCTCGTCAGCCGGGATCGTCACCTCATGTCGGTTTCTGGCCATGCGGCGCCCCTTCCATCGCACCAGCCACAGCAGCCGG
>DATLZB010000087.1:0-12649 GCA_035574175.1 Hyphomicrobiaceae bacterium | reverse complement strand
GGCGAGCGTTGCCGCCGACTGCCTCAAGGCGCTGGTTCCGTTCTTCTTCTTTGCCGCAATACGCAACCGGATGTGGTCGCAGGCGATCGCATCCATTTTGGTCTGGGGCGTGGTCAGCGCCTATTCGCTGACCTCGGCGCTTGGACACGCCGCGCTCAACCGCTTCGACATGAGCGGCCATCGCGCGGCCGAGGCCCAGTCCTACAAGGACCTGCGGGCCGATCTTGAGCGGGCCAAGGAACAGCTTGGTTGGATTCCTCAGCACCGCCCGATCGCCACCGTGGAAAACGAGATCGAGGGCCTCAAGACGAGGCGTGAATGGGGCTGGTCGAACGGGTGCGCGGAGATCAAAGGTCCGCAGACCCGCAGTTTCTGTCAGCAGTTCCACACGCTGTCGTCGGAGCTCGCGTCTGCCCAACAGGCGGCGGCTCTTGAGGTGCGCATTGCCGACGTATCGGCGAAGCTCGCCCAGGCGGGCGGCGGCTCGGTGCTGAGCGAGGCCGACCCGCAGGCGAAGGTGCTGGCCGACTTGTCGGGTCGGGGTCTTGAGGAGGTGCAGATGGCTCTGACCATCTTCATCGCACTACTGCTCGAGATCGGTTCCGGACTTGGCATGTACATCGCCTTCAGCCAATGGCGTCTCTATGACCGCCACCTGCCGACGCCGCCGGTCGCGGCCGCTCTTTCTGCGGCCCCGATCGGGGAGAGCCTGGCCGCTCCGGCCAAGCCCCCGCGCGAGCGCCGCCGTCCGAGCGCCAACGACAACAGGTCGCTGCCGGCTCCGGCGGCCAAGCTGCTTCCGCCCGAGGACGACGTGCAGCGTTTCTACAAGGAGCGGATTGAGACGCAGGACGGGGCCAGCCTGACGGCGACGTCGCTCTATGAGGACTACTGTCAGTGGTGTGAAGAGAACGGAAAGGAGCCTTTGGCACTACCCACATTCGGTCGTGATTTCGGTGAGTTGGGCGTACAGAAGGCTAAGATCGCGGGACGGATTCGGTACATCGGCATCGCGCTGAAGTCCGGCCAGAGTGTCGAGGAGGATAAGAAATTGCCGGCCGCAGAGGTCGCGGCCGCCTGATGAAGGCGCCTGTGGGAAGGCGCCGCACGACATAAGAGGCGCAAGTCTCACAGCAAAAGGGCCGCACAGCGCGGCCCTTCTTGCTTTTTGGCTCCCGCTCCTCGACAAAACTACCGGTCCCCCTTCGGCAAAGGCAAAAGGGAAAGGGAGGATTGCACGGTGGTCGAGCGTGTCATCATGCGACGAAGCAAGGGTTGGCGCAAGCCCGCCAATACCGTGTACGTTGGCCGCCCGAGCCAATGGGGCAACCCCTTCCGGCCGGGAGACAAGCATCCCGAGCACGGCCGTCCGATGCGCCGCGCGGAGGCCGTAGCGCTATACCGCAAGGCGCTCACCCGGCCCAAATCCGCCCTCAATGCGCGGCTTGATCCCCGCTGCACCCTTGATGCGGTAAAGCGCGAGCTTGCCGGCCGCAATCTTGCCTGCTGGTGCTCGCTCGTGGGGCCCTGCCACGCCGACGTCCTGCTCGACATCGCCAACGGATGAATGGCCCATGCCGATGCCGCCGCCAGCCCGCGAAGGGCAGCCGCTCTGGTCCGTCGACACGCCGGCCCTGCTAATCGACCTTGACGCCTTCGAGGCCAATCTTGCCGCCATGGCAAGCGCTGCTCGCCGGTTCGGCCTGCGCCTGCGCCCGCATGCCAAGACCCACAAGTCTCCGATTATTGCGCTGAAGCAGATTGAACTCGGCGCGGTCGGCGTGTGCTGTCAGAAGGTGTCGGAGGCCGAGGTGCTGGCGGCCGGCGGCGTCCGCGATATCCTCGTCTCGAACGAGGTCGTGAGTGTTTCCAAGCTCGACCGGCTGGCCTGCCTCGCCCGTTCGTGTCACGTCGCGGTGTGCATAGATGATGCCAGCACTATTGGCGATCTCAGTGCGGCCGCCGCGCGCCACGGCGTGTGTCTCGACGTTCTGATCGAGATCGACGTGGGTGGCAGCCGCTGCGGCGTAGCCCCCGGCGCGCCGGCGGTAGAGATTGCCCGGGCTTTTGCAGACTGTGGGCAATTGCGGTTCGCTGGCCTACATGCCTATCACGGCGCGGCTCAGCACATGCGGGCGCCGGCCGAGCGCAGGGCCGCGATAGAGCGCGCCGCACGGCTGACCAAGGAGACGGTTGCGGCGCTGATCGCAGCCGGGATGTCCGTGCCCATCGTTACCGGCGCCGGCACCGGCACGTTTGCGCTCGAAGCGAGTTCCGGCGTTTGGAACGAGCTGCAGCCAGGGTCCTACGTCTTCATGGACGCCGACTATGCCCGCAACACGCCCGACCCCGAGGCCAGCGTGCCGGCGTTCGTTCAGGCGCTCTTCGTTTATGCAACCGTCATGAGCCTCCCCGCCCCGGAGCGCGCCGTCGTCGACGCGGGCCTGAAGGCGCTGAGCACCGACTCAGGGCTGGCGGAGCCGTGGGGGCTGCCGGGCGCGCGCTATTACCGGCCGTCTGACGAGCACGGCATCCTAGAGCTTTCCGGCTGCGCAACGCGGCTGCAACTCGACGACAAGGTGCTGCTGGTGCCCGGCCATTGCGACCCGACCGTGAACCTGCACGACTGGTACGTTGCCGTGCGCGGACTGCACACGCCCAATGCCCGGGTCGAGGCCCTCTGGCCCGTCGCCGCGCGCGGCGCGGTGTTCTGAGATCGCCGGTCAACCCTTTAGCCGTGGCCAGCGGGCAAGGCGTTCCACGGCCGCCTCCATGTCGGCCGTGGTACCCGAGTAGGAGAGTCGCAGGAAGCGCCGGCCGCGGTTCGCGTCGAAGTCGACCCCGGGCGTCGCCGCGATGCCGGTCTCGGCCAGCATCGCTTTGGCGAAAGCCAAGCTGTCGTCGGTGAAGCGGCCGATGTCGATGTAGAGGTAGAAGGCGCCGTCGGCCGGTACGATCTCACCCATGCCGAGCTGCGGCAGTTCCTTGAGCAGGAGGTCGTGGTTGGCGCGGTAAACCTGCCGGTTTGCTTCCAGCTCCTCCGTCGCATCCAACGCCGCCAGCGCCGCAACTTGCGCGATGGCTGGCGCCGAGATGTAAAGGTTTTGGGCCAGCCGCTCGATGGTGCGCACAAGCGCTTGCGGCACCACCATCCAGCCGATACGCCAGCCCGTCATCGAGAAGTACTTGGAGAAGCTGTTGATGATGATGACCTCATCGGAGAGAGCCAGCGCCGTCTTGGCGGGGAAGGCGTAGGTGAGGCCGTGATAGATTTCGTCGGAAATGAACCACACGCGCGCCCGCTGGCAGGCGGTGACGATGTCTTCGAGCCGTTCCGGCTGAAGCATGGACCCCGTCGGATTGGCCGGGCTCGCAATAAGCACACCGGCAAGGCCACGCGCTTGTGCCTCCGCCGTGATCTGGGCGGCGGTCGGCATCCACCGACTCACCGCATCGGTTTGGAGCATCACGGGCCTGACCCCGAGCGCGCCCAGGATGTGGCGATAGCATGGATAGCCGGGCGAAGGCAGCGCCACCCGGTCGCCCACATCGAACAGGGCGAGGAAGGCGAGCACGAAGGCGGCGGAGGAGCCCGTCGTCGCCACCACGCGATCGGGTGCGAGCGTGACGCCGTACCGGTCCAGATAATGTCGCGCGATACGTTCCTTAAGACGCGGGATGCCGAGGGCCTCCGTGTAGCCGAGCTTGTCGGTGTCGATTAAGCGCTTGACCGCCTCGCGTGCTGCCCGCGGCGCTGGGGTGCCGGGCTGTCCGACCTCCATGTGGATAATCCTCTCTCCCGCCGCCTCACGCGCGGCCGCGGCGCGGATCACGTCCATGACGATGAAGGGCTCCACGTTGCCGCGCTGCGACAGCTGGCGCAGGATGCCGCCGGCGGCGGAAAATGTGTCGTCTCGCATGGGCAGCGTCCCAGGATCCTCGACCACGGCGGATGGATAACCGCTTTCTCTATCACACCGGGGTGGATAAAGGCCCGCGTTGCGCGCCGCCCGGCAGTGACCTTGACAAAATCGTGACCCGCCGAGGCTCTCGATCGCCGCCTGAGCCTTGCATTGTCCGCATTTGCGCTCCTAATTAGGCCAGCGGTGCGGGTCCCCCTCGCGGGCAGGGCCTGTCGGCGGCCATTCTTTATCGTGGGTCATTGGTAGGTGAAGCTGAACGCTTGGATACGGGGCTGCGGGTGGGCAAGCAAGGGCGTGCTCGCGGCGGGCATTTTCACCGTGCTGCTGCAATCGGCGCCGCTCCGCGCGCAGGGTATCCCGCTCATCCGTGACGATGAGATCGAGACGCTGGTTGCCGACTATGCGCGCCCGCTGCTGAAGGCAGCCGGGCTTGCGCAGGGCAACATTCAAATGAAGCTCGTCAACAACAAGAGCTTCAACGCCTTCGTGCTCGACGGTCGCAATGTCTACATCCACATCGGCACGCTCATGCAGGCCGAGACCCCGAACCAGGTGATCGGTGTCATCGCCCACGAGATCGGGCACATCGACGGCGCCCACGTCGCCGCCATGCGTTCGCGCATGCAGCGCGAGCAGACGCGCATGTTGCTCTTGCGGCTGCTCGGCATCGGGGCGGCGATCTTCTCGGGCAGTGGCGAGGCGGTGGTGGCGGCCGACGAGATCATCGTGCGCGGCTTCCTGGCCGAGCGGCGCCAACAGGAATCGGCCGCCGACCAAGCGGGACTGCGGTTCCTCAACGCCACCCGCCAGTCGGGGCGCGGCATGCTTGAGACCTTCGAGCGCCTGGGCCAGCAGAATCGCGGCTTTTCGGAGGCCAATCCGTACCTGTTGAGCCACCCCATCGAGCGCGTGCGCATTGCCCAGCTTCGGGATGCGGTGACCGCCAGTCCGTACTACGACACCAAAGACCCGCCGGAGCTGCAGCTTCGCCACGATCTGATGCGGGCCAAGCTGTTCGGCTTCACCACGCCGCCGCAGGACGTCTACCGGACCTATCCGGCCGCCGACACGTCCCTCGCTGCCCGCTACGCCCGCGCCATCGCCCGCAATTGCTCGGGCAACTGTGCGCAGGCCGTGCCCGAGATCGACGGCCTGATCAAGGAGCAGCCGTCCAACCCGTTCTTCTGGGAGCTCAAGGGTCACGTCTATGCCCGCGAGGGCAAGCATGCGCAGGCCGTCCCGCCGCTCCGCAAGGCACTGCAGCTGCTCGGCGGGCGCTCCACGCTCATCAAGATGGAGCTCGCCAAATCGCTGGTGGAGATGAATGACCCGAGTCAGCTCGACGAGGCCATCCGCATCCTCGAGCCGGCGCTGGAGGCCTCCGGTAGCGAAGACGCCTCTGGCTACATGGTGCTGGCGCGGGCCTACGCCGCCAAGCAGCGGATTTCGGAGGCCGACCTTGCCATGGCCCGCGCCCACCTCATCCGCGGCGACCACGAGCAGGCGGTGATCTTCGCCAAGCGCGCCCAGGCGAGGCTTGCGCCCGGCAGCCGGGCGTGGCTCAAGGCCGACGACATCATTAAGATCAAGCCGCAGACCCAGAATTGAAGGCAGGCGGCGGATAGGCTCCGCCCACATGAGGAGACACGTCGTCATGATGCCCCCAGTGATCGTGCGGTCCGCCGAATGGCTGAAGAACAAAAACGCGGCCGGCCTGGCCGCGGCTGCAGTGTTCCTCGCCGCGCTGCTGCTCGTTGCGGGCTACAGCCTCCAACTCGACCGCACCGCCGAGCCCGGCCGGCCGGCCGGCCCGACGGCGGAGGTGCTGAAGTCGGCCGAGGCAGCCGGACTGACCCCAGCACAGGTCGAGGCGGTCCGCAACATCGTCAAGGACTACCTGATGAACAACCCCGACATCCTGATCGAGGTGAGTCGGGAGCTGGAGGCGCGTCAACAGCTCAAGATGGCCGACGAACACAAGCGGGTGATTGCGGAGCGCAAGGCCAAGATCTTTTCCTCGCCGACCGACTTCGTGTTGGGCAATCCCAAGGGCGACATCACCGTGGTCGAATTCTTCGACTACAACTGCGGCTGGTGCAAGCGGGCCGTGGACGACGTCCAGAAGCTCGCCCAGGCCGACCCCAACGTGCGAATCGTGATGAAGGAGTTCCCGATTTTCGGTGAGCACTCCACGTATGCGGCGAAGGCGGCAATGGCCTCGATCAGGCAGGGCAAGTACTGGGACTTTCACCTTGCCCTGATGCGCGAGAAGCAGGTGACCAAGGAGAACGTGATGACGGTCGCCGCCCGCGTCGGCCTCGACGTGAACCGGCTCAAGGCCGACATGGAGGACCCCAAACTTGATGCGGCCATCAAGGAAACCCACGACATTGCTCAGGCCCTCGCCATCGAGGGCACCCCGGGCTTTATCGTCGACGCCAAGGTCAGTGTGGGCTACCTGCCGGTCGAGGGCTTGCGCCAACTCGTCGGCGAAGCCCGCAAGAACGGCTGCCAAGTGTGCTGAGGGCCGGGCCGGAGGGGCGCCTGGAGGGGGCGAAAAGTTTACGGGAAGAAGACCGGGCGCTGCCCTTTCGCATTGCGGCAAAAGCTGATACAGGGGCTGCGGCCGATTCGACCACATTGGTCCGCGGCCGCAGGCCTTCCACGCGCCGCCTCGGTCCATGCCCAAGCCCATCTTCGTTCTCAACGGCCCCAATCTGAACATACTGGGGGTGCGCGAGCCCTCCGTTTACGGCCATGCGACGCTGGCCGACGTGCGCCGCCGCGTCGAGGAGCGTGCCCGCGCGCTCGGGCTTGCCGTCGACTTTCGCCAGACCAACGACGAGGGGGAGTTGGTTGGGTGGATTCAGCAGGCGCGCGAGGACGCGGCAGGTATCATCATCAATGCCGGCGCCTTGACCCACACCTCGATCGCCGTTCTCGACGCGTTGCAGGCGGCCGGGGTGCCGGCGGTCGAGGTCCATCTTTCCAACATTTTCCGCCGCGAGAGCTTCCGCCATCACTCCTACGTGGCCATGGCCGCAGTGGGCTCGATCTCGGGCTTTGGGCCGACGAGTTATGAGCTTGCCGTCGAGGCGATGGCCACGCTTCTGGGCGAGCGGTCCGGCGGGTAGTCGGCTCAAGGCACCGGCCGGTCACAGGGCAGCGCAAGGACGGCAGCAAGCGGATCATGGCAAAAGACCCCAAGAGCAAAGGCATTGTTGAGGCAGAGGCGATCCGCGAGCTTGCCCGCCTGCTGGAGGAGACTGGGCTCAACGAGATCGAGGTCGAGCGCGAGGGGCTGCGGGTCAGGGTGGCCCGCACCGCCGAGGTGATCGCCGCCGCGGGCCACCTCGCGCCGGCGCCGCCCGCCGCCGTTCCAACCGCGAAACCGGCGCCGCCCGCGCCCGACGCCGGACCGGCCGACTATGCGAACCACCCGGGCGTGGTCAAGTCCCCGATGGTGGGAACCGCCTACCGCGCACCGGAACCGGGCGCAGCTCCCTTCATCGAGATTGGCTCGCGTGTGGCGCAGGGCCAGACACTGCTCATCATCGAGGCAATGAAGACCATGAACCATATCCCGGCGCCGCGGGCCGGCACGGTGACCCAGATTCTGTTTGAAAACGGCCAGCCGGTTGAATACGGCGAGCCGCTCGTGGTGGTGGAATGAATCTCGCCCAGGTCGCCAGATCGCCGGTTCGTGCCTCGTGAAGGCGAATCGAGCAGCACCAAGCCACGTTTTGGCGACTTCGCGAGTTTACGAGTTCACGGCCCCGCATGTTCGACAAGATCCTGATCGCCAACCGCGGTGAGATCGCGCTCAGAATCCAACGTGCCTGCAAGGAGCTTGGCATCGCCACCGTGGCCGTGCATTCCACCGCCGACGCCGATGCCATGCATGTGCGCCTGGCGGATGAGAGCGTGTGCATCGGTCCGCCGCCCGCCTCCGAGAGCTACCTCAATATTCCGCGCCTCTTGTCGGCCTGCGAGATCACCGGCGCCGATGCCATCCATCCGGGCTACGGCTTCCTTGCCGAGAACGCGCGCTTTGCCGAGATCCTGGAGGAGCACGGCATTACCTTCATCGGGCCGACCTCCGAGCACATCCGCATCATGGGCGACAAGATCGAGGCCAAGGAGACGGCCAAGCGCCTGGGGATTCCCGTGGTCCCGGGCTCCGAGGGTGCCATCGAGAGCGAGGCCCAGGCGCTCGACGTGGCACAGCGCATGGGCTTTCCGGTGCTCATCAAGGCGGCGGCCGGCGGTGGCGGCCGCGGCATGAAGGTGGCGCGCAGCGCAGCCGAGCTCGGCCAGGCGCTCGCCACCGCCCGCGCCGAGGCCAAGGCCGCCTTTGGCGACGATGCCGTTTACATCGAGAAGTACTTGGCCCGGCCGCGCCACATCGAGGTGCAGGTGTTCGGCGACGGCCGCGGCGATGCCATCCACCTGGGCGAGCGCGACTGCTCGCTCCAGCGCCGTCACCAGAAGGTGTGGGAGGAGGCGCCCTCCCCGGCTCTCAACGCGGCCGCCCGCATGATGATCGGCGACTCTGTGGCCAAGGCCATGCAGAAGCTCAAGTACCGCGGCGCCGGCACCGTCGAGTTCCTCTACGAGGACGGCGAGTTCTACTTCATAGAGATGAACACCCGCCTGCAGGTCGAGCACCCGGTCACCGAAATGATCACCGGCATCGATCTGGTGCTCGAGCAGATTCGCATCGCCTCGGGCGCGCCCTTGAGCGTCAAGCAGGAGGACGTGACGTTCTCCGGCCACGCCATCGAGTGCCGCATCAACGCCGAGAACCCCAAGACCTTCCGCCCCTCACCCGGCAAGATCACCTATTGGCATCCCCCGGGAGGCCTGGGCGTGCGCGTCGATTCAGGCGCCTACCAGGGCTATACCATCCCGCCCTACTACGACAGCCTGATCGGCAAGCTGATCGTGCACGGCAAGAACCGCAACGAGTGCCTGATGCGGCTCCGCCGCTGCCTCTCGGAGTTCGTCATCGACGGGATCGAGACCACCATCGCGCTGCATGCCGAGCTGGTGCGCCAGCCCGACATCGCCAACGGCCTCTACGACATCCACTGGCTGGAACGCTTCCTCGGCAAGGCGGAGTGAGGGGCGGATCCCTGGCGCCGCGGGCCGGGTAATCCTGGGGATCTGCCCCCACCCTTCGCTCACAGCTTCGCGGCCTGCACGTGCATCCAGTCGTAGTTCTTGACGCGCCCCAACGAGAGCCAGCCCTCGCGCTCCCAGATCGCCCACCAGTCGCGGTAGACGGGCTTGGCCAGCGTCGCCCGGTCGCGGCCCCAGGTGAGCTGGTTGTTGTCGGGGTCCCAGTCGATGGCGATTGCCCAGGCGTGGGTCGACATCCGGTTCGAGCCCCGCATCTGCCGGCAATTGTAGCAGCCGCCGAACTGGTCCAGCCTGAGCCTCCTGATCTCGGCCTCGCCGTAGTGGCGGTGCACGGCCTCCAGCACCCTGGCGAGACTCTCAGCCACCTTCTCGTGGCAGCTGATCTCATTGAGCGTGGTGCTCTGGTCCCAGGCCAGCCGAAGCGTCCACGGACAGCGCACCTTCACCTGCCTGACCTGGCAGGCGCGGCCGTAGTAGGCGGCGAGCGCGGCCTCCGACTGGTTGGGCCAACCGTTGGGGTTGACGTCGATGGGCTCGTCGTCGCGCCAGTTGGAAAGCGGGGAGCCGGTGTCGCGCAAATGGACGAGGCTATCGAAGGCGTATTGCGTGAGCTGGCCCCACAGGCCGTCGATCACGCCGGGATCGATCGAGCACGACTTGGCGACGAGCTGGACGAGCGCCACCGACATGCGCTTGTCGTCCCAGCTCCGCCACGTGGCGGGCAATTCGGCCTGGCGCTTCTCGAGCAGCACTGCGACCGCGATCGGTGCCGGCTCGCCCCAGTTGCGGTCGAGCCCCGGCCGGTCGATCTTCATCATCGCAATGGCAATGAGCGCCTTGAAGTCGCGGGAGAAGTCGACCGTCTCGGCGCTCAGCGGCGCGGCCGGTGTGGCCGGCACCACCACCACCGGCGGTGCCGGCGAAGGAGTCGGTGCGGGCTGGGGCATGGGCGCGGGCGCAGGCGTCGGCGCCGGCTGCGCGATGGGAGGCGCTGCTGGCGTGGGCGCCGGCGTCGGAGCGGTGGGCTGATCATCGCGCAGGGAGGCGGGCATGAACGTGGCATGCGCTTCCGCAAGCGCGGCCAGATCCACCGGCGAGGGCTCAAGCCCCCAGTCGGCGACCCGGAAATTGTCGCCGTGCACCTTGCCGTCGCCAGTGGCGATGGTCGAGCGGCGGATGAGCACGTCCTGCCGCGCCGGGGGATTTGAGCCCTCCGAGATGATCTGCGCCCACCTGCGACGGCGCGCCAAGCCGGACAGCGAAGGTTCATCGCGCAGAAGCTGGTCCAACGGCTCCGCGATCGACGGCCGCCCCGCGCCGCCGTTCTGCACCGCCGTGTCGAAGAACAGCGCGACGTCGATGGCGTCCGCCGCCCTCCAGCGCCGGCAGTCGCGTAGGCAGATGTTCCAATAGCGCTCGCGGGCGTCCTTGACCTGGAGCGACTGCACTTCGGGAATGGCGCCGAGCCGGGCGAAGGCCGCCTTCCATTCGGGATGCACGTCGTAGCGGTTGGCGCCGACCGACACCGAGTTGCCCCAGCGCTCGCGGTCGGAGGCCGAGGCCTTCAGCACCTGGCGCAGCTCGCTTTCCTTGGCGCCGAAGGCGCGGGCCAGCGTACCCGGATACTCGCGCTCGACGGCATCGAGAAACTGCGGCAGGTCATGCTTCAGCGTGTAGCCGATGATGCCCCAGGTGAGATAGGCGCCGTCGAAGTTGCCGACCGCCTTCTCAAAGCCCGTGCCCTCGAAGGCGGCGGTGAGCGTAAGGCAGCGGTCGAACAGCGATGGCGCGGGAAGCCCGGTGATCGCCTCCCAGTCGGAGTTGCGGCACACCCCGTCGGCTACGGCGCCGCGTCCCGCCTGTGCGCGCTTGACCGCACTTTCCGTGGCGGCTCCGTACGAACCGTCGATCTCGGACGTGTAATGGCCGGCTTTCTTCAGCGCGGCCTGCAGGATTTTCACCAGCATGCCGTCCGGGGGCCGATACCCGGTGGGGCTCTTGCGGAACAGCACGCCGTCGGCGGCGGCAGGCATTGCGGACGGCCTCGGCGGGCTGACCACTGCCGGCGCTGCGGGCGGCTGCGGAGCAGGGCTTGAGCCCGTCGGCGGGGCAGCGGGAGGTGAGGGCTCGGGCGGCTTCGCCGGGGCGGGCTGTGCTGTCGAGTACAGGCTGTCGACGTCGATCGGAGCCGTCGCCGGTGTCGCCGGCTTTTGGGCCTCATCCTTGCTCGCGCCACCGAACAGCCAGGACCACCAGGACATGCCGCTCTCGGCGCGCGGAACGCCGCCCCCGTTAACCTTGACCTGGTGCACCTTCTCAGAGGCCTCGCGCCTGAGTCAACCGGCAATGGACGACAAACGGGCCTGTCTCTCTCGCGAGCCGGCACGTTTCGCCCCGCTTGCGCGTTTGAGCACAAGCCTCCTCACTGGCGATCGCCGGAATCGGGCGATAGGATCGCCGGCATTTGCAGCGGCGGGATTGAGGTGGCGGCAAAGGCCGGCTGCCGGATCGTAAGAGGTTGCCATGCTCGCCCATGCTCGCCGCCAGCCGCACCAACGCATAGGGGCCCGGCCAACACTTTGGCCAAGACTTGCGCCGGACGCAGCGCTGGCGCTTTCGCTTGCGCTGGTGCTCACAGGCCTCCGGCCGATGCCGGCGGGCGCAAGCGACTACTTCCGGGAGTGCACTGCCCTCGACGGCGACCCTCATCACGAGCTCAACCTCGAGGCGGGCGAGCTGCGCAAGGCGAAGGGTGGACCGCTCCTCGGCTTCAAGACGCTGGACAAGCAGCGCCTGCGCCAGGTCACCGGCTACTGCAATACCAAAGGCGGCCGCTTCAAGTTCAACACCGAGGTGTTCGGTGTGACGGTCGAGTTCACGCACAAGGGCAAACCGGTCAAGCAACGCTTCCGGTGTGAGCACGCGGAGGATGCAACGCCGGCCGGCCTCAACTGCGAGCAAGAAGTGCGCACCATCGACTTCAAGGCACCGGAGAAGCTGCTGGAGGCGTACAGGTAGCGGGCGAGACGGGCTCCACGCCGCCACGGGTCGCATCGGGAGGGCGTCGGAGGGAGGGGCAAGCGCGTGCCTCAAACCATCCCGTCATGCCGGCGCAGCCTGCACCGGCGCAGGCCGGTGGCCGGCATCCACGCCAGGCGCCGCGTGCGCGAGGTCGAGGTTGTCCGCGGCCTCGTCCGGGCGCGTGCTGGCATCGACCAAGTGCGCGCCGAAGCTGGCGTGGATGCCCTAAGTTCACAAACGAAGTGCAACACTTCCTGCGGGGGGTGTTGCAATGGGAAGAACCTACGTCCACCTGTCATTTGCGGACCGCTGCGAGATTGCCAGGCGTCATCGTGAGGGCCAATCGATCCGACAAATCGCGGCAGCTCTGGATCGCGCGCCATCGTCGATTGCTCGCGAGCTGAAGCGCAACACCGGCCGCAAGCTCGGCTATCAGCCCGCCTACGCCGACGAGCAGACCCGGGCGCGGCGCTGGAGGGGCTCGCGCTTGGCGCGCAAGCCCGAGCTTCAGAAAACCGTCCTCGACCGCCTCGCGCGCGGCTGGTCCCCCGAACAGGTCGCCG
>DATLZB010000086.1:0-4788 GCA_035574175.1 Hyphomicrobiaceae bacterium | reverse complement strand
CTTCAACGTCATTCCTCACATCGACGTCTTCATGGAGGACGGCTACACCAAGGAAGAATGGAAGATGCTGGTCGAGACCAAGAAGATCCTCGATCCGAAGATCAAGGTCACGGCCACCTGCGTGCGGGTGCCGGTGTTCGTCGGGCACTCGGAAGCCGTCAATCTTGAGTTCGAGCGGCCGATGACGGTCGCCGAGGCGCGCTCCATCCTGCGCGAAGCGCCCGGGGTGATGGTCGTCGACAAGCGAGAGCCGGGAGGTTACGTCACTCCTGTCGAGGCGGCCGGGGAGTTTGCCACGTTCGTGTCCCGCATCCGTGAGGACACCACCGTCGAGAACGGCCTCAACCTGTGGATCGTATCGGACAACCTGCTCAAGGGGGCGGCGCTCAACGCGGTTCAGATCGCCGAGACGCTGATCAACCGCAATCTGCTGCGGAAGGCGGCTTGAGCAGCGGCGCGCCGCGCCCGCCCTGTGCCGTTGGCTACTTGCGGCCCTTGGGCTTGTGCGCGGCCGGAGCCATGGGGCCGATGTTTTTCACGATCTTGCCGAGGTCCTGGAGGAAGCGCTCGCGGTCCTGGGCCGGGAGGGCTGCCAGGATCTTGTCGTCGACGCGGCGGGCCAAGGGCTCGGCGCTTTTCAGCACGCGCCAGCCTTCCTCCGTCAGCTTCACCGAGTAGGCGCGCGCATCCTCCTTCGTGCGGCGGCGGGCAAGCAGTCCCTTCCGCAGCATGCGGCGGATGATGTCGGCGAGCGTCGAGCGATCGATGCCGGTCTTTTCCACGAGATTGGTTTGGCTCAGCCCCTCATTGTGGGAAACCGTATAGAGCACGGCATACTGGCGGGGCGTCAGGCCGCCGTCGGCCATTTCCGCCTGGAAGATGTCTCCGGCGCACTGGCCGGCACGGTGAAGGAGATGAACAGGGGAGCGTTCCAGCCGATCCGCTGACTTTTCTTTCGGCATGACGATATCGATCACTAACGCTGAGCAACCGGCGACGCGCCAGCCACGCTTGCCTTGCCTGATCAGCCTTGTCCAACGAAGAAAAGCGACGCTTGCGATTTCGAGAAAACACCTTTTTCCGTCGCTCGTCCAGACACGAATCCCTGCCTCGCCCGGCTCGACGTCGCCGCCGGATCCCGACCGGCGAGGATCTTGAACGCCGGGTTCCCCGCGCCGGTCCGGCCGCAACCCTCAGTGACCGGAGCTTTCACCGTACCGCTTGAGCAACCCGATCTGGGACACCGCAAAGGCCAGCGTCAGCGGCATGATGCCGAACACCTTGAAAGCCACCCAGAAGTCGGTCGAGAAGGATCGCCACACCATCTCGTTGAGCAGGGCAAGAGCGGCAAAGAAGCAGGCCCACCGGAACGTAAGCAGCCGCCAACCCGGCTCGCGCAGGCGAAACACCTCTCCGAACAGGACCTTGAGCAAGGAGTGGCCGCACCAGAGTCCGGCGAACAAAATGCTCGCAAAGAGAGTATTGACGATGGTCGGCTTCATCTTGATGAACAGCTCGTCCTGCAGCAGCAGGGTCAGGCCGCCGAACACCATCACAAACACGCCTGACACCATGGGCATGATCGGTACGCGGCCGAGCAGCGCCCGCGACGTGGTGAGCGAGACGAGGGTGGCCAGCATGAAGGCGCCCGTCCCCCAGAAGATGCCCTTGTAGGAGTTGACAAGGAAGAAGACTCCGAGTGGTCCCATCTCGAGGAGCAGCTTCAGGAGCTGGTTGGTTCCGAGCTCGGCCTCAGATCGGTGCGCTGCGGGCCCTTCTGTCATCGAAGGCTCTGGTCCACTAATCGTTGAACGACGCAGCTTCGCCAGTTCGCGTCGACGAAAGCTGCCGCTGTCAGGGTATCGCCGCCCGCCGCTCGAGACGCGCAAGGCCGGGCGCCTGGCCCACCTTGCGGTTGCCGATCGGCTCACCCGCCGCAGCCGGCGCCGTCGGCTCTGGCTCGATGCGGTACTTCTGCATCAGCCGGGTGAGATACCAGGCATAGAGCCCGCTCACCGGCATGATGAAGGCCACCTTGAACAGGATCCAAACGTTCACGCCGTCCATTTCGAAGCCGAACAGATTGTAGATTTCGTCATCTTTGAAGCTGAGCCGCACGACCTCGTTCAATACGGCGGTGAAAACGAAGAACCACGCAAAACTCCAGGTGAACCGGTCCCAGCCCTCCTGCGTGTAGTGGAATGTCTTCTCGAACACGTATTTGAAGAAATTTTTGCCCATCCAGAGGCTTCCGAACAGGAACAGCGCGAAAAGCGCATTGAAGATGGTGACCTTGATCTGGATCCACATGGGGTCGCCGGTGATGAGCGTGAGCACACCGAAGCCGATGGTGACGGTGCTGGCGATCAGCGGGAATACGGGCAGACGGCGAAGCACGAGGCGCATCGCGATGATGGCAAGGACGGTGGAGGCGAGCAGCGCCCATGTGCCGGCCTCGATGCCGTAGATGGCATTGACCACGAACATGGCCACCAGGGGCCCGAACTCGCTCAGGATGTTGACCGTCTGCTCGGCGTTGAACGGATAGATCCGCCTCACCAGACTCATGTTCCGTCTACCCTTCTTCTGTCGAGGCGGCCCTCGTCCGCCCCCCCGCTTCCAAGCCCGCAGTCCTAACCCAGTGCAATTGCCCGCGCAAATTCCTTCGCGTCGAAGGCGATCAAGTCGTCGACGCCTTCGCCCACCCCGATCGCGTGCACAGGCAAGGCGAACTTGGCGGCGATCCCCACCAGGATGCCGCCGCGAGCCGTTCCATCCAGCTTGGTCATGACCAGACCGGTGACCCCTGCCGTCTTGCTGAAGACATCGACCTGGGCGAGCGCGTTCTGGCCCGTTGTCGCATCGAGCACGAGCAGGACGTCGTGCGGCGCCGACGGATCGACTCTTTTGAGAACCCGCACCATCTTCTCAAGTTCTCCCATCAGTGCCTGCTTGTTCTGGAGGCGGCCCGCGGTGTCGATCAACAAAAGGTCCACCCCTGAGGCCTGGGCCGCCTTGAGTGCGTCGAATGCGAGTCCGGCCGCATCCGCTCCGACCGCCGACGCCGCCACCTGCGCGCCTGTCCGCCTGCCCCAGACCTGAAGCTGGTCGATGGCGGCGGCACGGAAGGTGTCGCCGGCCACCAGCATGACTCGTTTGCCGCGGTCGATGGCCTGCTTGGCGAGCTTGCCGATGGTCGTCGTCTTGCCGCTGCCGTTGACCCCGACCACCAGGATGACGCGGGGCTTGCTCGGGCCCTCGGTCAGAAGCGGCTTGGCAACGGGTTTGAGAACGCGCTCAACCTCCCGCGCCACCTCCTGACGCACGTCCGCTTCCGACATGCCCTTGGCATAGCGATTGCGCGCCAGCGCCTCGACGATCCTCGCCGCCGTATCGAGCCCGAGATCGGCCCGTATCAGCACCTCCTCGATTTCATCCAGGGTGGCTGCATCGAGCTTGCGCTTGGTGAACACGCCGGCGAGGCCTTGGGACAGCTCCGCCGTGGTCTTGGTCAGGCCCGATTTCAGGCGCTGGAACCAACTCGCGCGGGCCGGCGCATCCGGCGTCGCTGGCGCTGGCCCGGAATGGGGCTGATCCCTGAGGCCGCTCACCGCGCCGCCTCCGCATTGAGCCGGCGCCCGTCATGCCCGGTGACCCTGACCGGCAGTACTGCACCGATCTCGCTGGCGCCGGCCACCGAAACCTCGGCAAACTGCGGCGTCCGCCCGATCCCGTCGCGCTCCAGCAGCACCTCCACCTCGCGCTCAAGCTGGCTCAAGAGATAGGCGGCGCAAGCTTGCTCGCCCTTGGCCCGCAGCTGCGCGGCGCGAGCCTTGACCTCCTGGCGGGGAACCTGCGGCATGCGCGCGGCCGGCGTGCCGGGTCGCGGCGAAAATGGAAACACGTGCAGGAACACCAGGCCGCAGTCCTCGACCAGCCGCATGGTGTCCTCGAACATCTCCGGCGTTTCGGTAGGAAAGCCGGCGATCAGGTCGGCGCCGAACACCACATCCGGGCGCAGGCGGCGCACCTTCTCGCAAAAGCCGATCGCCTCGGCGCGTGAATGACGGCGCTTCATGCGCTTCAGGACGAGATCATTGCCGGCCTGCAGCGACAGGTGGAAATGCGGCATCAGCCGCGGCTCCTCGGCAACCGCCGCGAACAGGGCTGCGTCGACCTCGACCTGGTCGATGGAGGACAGGCGCAGGCGGGCCAGCTCCGGCACCCCGCGCAGCACCTGCCGCACGAGGCGGCCGAGCGTCATGGTGCCCGGCAAGTCGCGGCCGTAGGCCGTGATGTCGACCCCGGTCAGCACCACCTCGCGGCAACCGGCCTCGACCAGCCTCCTGACCTGGGCCACCACCTCACCGGCCGGCACCGAACGGGAGGGGCCGCGCCCGTATGGGATGATGCAGAAGGTGCAGCGGTGGTCGCAACCGTTCTGGATCTGGACGTAGGCGCGCACGCGCGGCCCGAAGCCATCCAGCATATGGGCGGCAGTCTCGGTGACGCTCATGATGTCGTCGACCCGGACCCGCTCCATGTTCGCATCCGCGAGAGCGAGAAACGTCTCCCCGCGCACCTTCTCGCCGTTGCCGATGACGTGATCGACCTCGCCCATGCTGGCAAAGCGCTCGGGCTCGATCTGGGCTGCGCAGCCGGTGACGATGATCTTAGCCGTCGGGTGCTCGCGCCGCGCCTTGCGGATCGCCTGGGCCGCCTGCCGCACCGCCTCTGCCGTCACCGCGCAGGTGTTGACGATCACCGCGTCGGCCATACCGGCCACGG
>DATLZB010000085.1:0-8824 GCA_035574175.1 Hyphomicrobiaceae bacterium | reverse complement strand
AATCGAGGTGGTGCAGGTAGTAGGGCTTCACGCGCGTCTCCACGAGCGCCCGCATGAGCGCTTCCAGCGTGTCGGGATCGTCATTGACCCCTTTGAGCAGCACGGTCTGGCTCACCATGGCGATCCCGGCGTCGATCAGGCGCGCGCACGCTGAACGGGCGGCGGCAGTGAGCTCACGGGCGTGATTGGCATGCAGTGCCACATACGTCGCCTGAGACGGCGACCGCAGCGCCGCAACCAGCTCCGCCGTCACCAGTTCGGGAGCGACCACCGGCACGCGCGTGTGCCAGCGCAGCACCTTGACATGCGGAATTCCGGCGAGCCCAGCCGTGATCTCGCCGAGACGCGGCGGCGAGAGGATCAGCGGGTCGCCGCCGGAAAGAATGACCTCCCAGATGCCGGTGTGGTCCCGAATGTAGTCGAGGGCCGCCGCCAGATCCTCCGGGCGCAGCGCCGTGCCGTGGCCGGGGCCCAGCATCGCGCGGCGGAAGCAGAAGCGGCAGTAGGCGGGGCAAACGGAAACAAGCTTGAGAAGTACGCGGTCGCGATAGCGGTGGACGAGGCCCGGAACAACCTCATGGGTACCGTCCCCGATCGGATCGGCCCGCTCGCTGCCCTGCGTCTCAAGTTCGCTGCCCTGGGGCACGAACTGCCGCCCGATGGGGTCGTCCGCCGCCTCGGGCGCGATCAGTCCGGCCACGTGCGGCGTGATCGCGACGGCGTAGCGCGCAGCCACGCGATCAAGCGCCTCCCGGCGCTCGGCCGGCACAAGGCCGGCATCGACCAGCGCCGCCACCGTCCGAAGGGGCCGTCTGCGCATGTTCATGACCTGCCGTCCCGCTCGATATTCGCCTCACCGGCCTCGACGACCGGCGTCCATATCACCTGTTCGATATGCCGGGCTCCAGTGGCCAGCATGACCAGCCGCTCGAAACCGAGGGCTGCGCCGCAGGCCGGCGGCATTATGGCCATTGCCGCCAGAAACTCCTCATCGATCGGATAGCGCTCGCCATAGATACGTGCTTTCTCCGCCATGCACAGTTCAAACCGGCGCCGCTGCTCGTCGACGTCGGTGAGTTCGGCGAAACCGTTGGCGATCTCCACGCCGCAGGCGTAAAGCTCGAAGCGCTGTGCAAACCGCGCATCGTCGGGATCAGTGCGCGCCAAAGCCGCCTCGCTCACCGGATATTTGTCGAGCAGTACTGCCCGTCCGATGCCAAGGTTGGGCTCGACCCTGGCGGTAAGCACGCGGCTGAAGATGTCACCCCACGTGTCGTCGGCGGCGGTTCTGAGCCCCAGAGTTCGCGCCGCTTCGGCGAGCGCATCGCGGTCTCCGCCCGTGGCCGAGAGGGTTGCCGCAAGATCGATCCCTGCAAAGCGCTCGAACGCCTCGGCCACCGTGAGATGTTCGGGCTCCGCGTAGGGGTCGACCTGCTGCCCGCGAGCGCTGAGGTATCGAGCGCCGGCTGCCTCAGCAGCGATCGCAAGCAGTGACCGGCAGTCGTCCATGAGGACGCGGTAGGGCTCGCGGGCGCGGTACCACTCGAGCATGGTGAACTCGGGGTGATGCCAAGCGCCGCGCTCCCGGTTGCGGAACACCGGGGCGAACGCAAAGATGCGCGGCTCTCCGGCGGCGAGCAGCTTCTTGCAGGCGAATTCGGGCGAGGTGTGCAGATAAAGGCGCACGTGCCGGCCGTCGGGCTCCATGAGTGTCGTCGAGAAGGCATGCAGGTGTGTCTCGTTGCCGGGCGAGACTTGGAGCGCCGCCGGCTCGACCTCCACGAATCCCTGCTCCTCGAACCAGCGCCGGACCGCCGCCTTGATCCTTGTCCGGCGCAGGAGGAACCCCCGCCGGTCGAGATGCCGACTGGGTGACCACCACGGCGAGGCACCGGCGGGACTTTCGGTGTGTTTCATGGCGTTATCGGGCGCGGGCCACCGTCGGCTCGATGGCGCGCTTGGCCCGAACGAGAAGACCGGCTATGTAGCGGCGGGCCGGCGTCGCCGGCGAATGGCGCCAGCGACGGCGCAAAGGCGGCTGGTTGCGGCAGGAGTCCGATTTGGCCAAGGTCATCGCAAGCTCGATTCGCAAGGGCAATGTCCTCGACATCGACGGCAAGCTCTGCGTCGTTCTCAAGGCCGAGAACATTCACCCCGGTAAGGGTACGCCCGTCACCCATCTCGAGATGCGACGCATCTCCGATGGCGTCAAGATCACGGAGCGCTACCGCACCACCGACCAGGTGGAGCGCGCCTATCTCGAGGACAAGGTCTACAACTTTCTCTACGAAGACGATACCGGATACACCTTCATGGACCCTGAGACCTACGACCAGGTTCTGGTGGCGAAGGAGGTGATCGGCGAGCAGGCCGTCTACCTGCAGGAGGGCATGCCCTGCACCATCAGTCTGCACGAGGGACATCCGGTAGCGGTGGAGCTGCCGCAGAGGGTGACGCTTGAGGTGGTCGAGGCCGAACCCGTAGTCAAAGGGCAGACCGCTGCTTCCTCCTACAAGCCGGCGGTGCTGTCGAACGGCGTGCGCATCATGGTGCCGCCCCATATCGGCGTCGGGACCCGCGTGGTAGTGATGACGGCCGATGGCAGCTACGTGGAGCGCGCGAAAGACTGATCCCAAAGGCGGCCCGCCGCGGCCTCAGGGCTTCTTGAACCTCACATTCTTCAGCTTCGGGACGTTTTCCACGTCGACCGGGACGTCGAAGTCGCCCTTGGCGGCGTAGGCCAGCGTTTGGATGTGGAGGGGCACGTAGACGAGATCGTCCTGCACGATGCGCCAGATCTGAGCGATGATCTGGTTGCGACGGTTGAGATCGGTTTCCTGCAGGATCGCCTCGGTCAGTCTGTCGACTTCCGGGTTGGAGTAGCGCGTGGCGTTCCAGTGACCGAAGCGGTCGGACCGCGTGTGATAGAGCTGCGAGAACAGGTACTCGCTGTCGAATGTCGGCGTGCCGCGGCCCATGAGGTAGAAGTCGACCTCCGGCGGGGTCTTGCGAATGCGAGGGACGAGCGTCGTCTCGGACTGCACCACGAGGTTGACGGTCATGCCGATCTGGGCCAGCTGGATCACGAGCTCCTGGCAGATCTTCTCGTCGTTGACGAAGCTGTCGCTCGGACAGTCGAGCGTCACCGAGAATCCGTTGGGATAGCCGGCTTCCGTCAGCAGGCTCTTGGCCTTGGGGATGTCGACCGGCGGAATCTGATCGAGCTGGCGCGTGTAGCCGTTGACCATCGACGAGGCGATGATCCCGGTCGGGATCGATTGGCCATGCATGACGTTGCGTTGGATGGCCTGTCGATTGATCGTCATGTTGATGGCCTGGCGCACGCGCTTGTCGGCGAACGGATTGCGGCCCTTGATCGTGGAGCTGGCGAGCTGGATGTCGCCGACGTTCATGCCCAGAAAAATCGCCCGGTTCTCCGGCCCCACGTTCACCGTGATGCCCGGCGTCTTCTGCAGTCGCTGCAGGTCCTCTACCGGTACGTCCTGGACGAAATCGACCGCGCCGGAGAGCAGCGCGGCCACGCGCTCGCCATCGGACTTGATGGGCCGGTAGATGAGCTCCGTGATCTCCAGGGGAGCCTGGTCTCTGCCCCAGTAGTTCTCGTTGCGCCGCATCACCGTTCTGACCTCGGGTTCCCGGCTGACGAGAACGAACGGCCCGGTGCCGTTGGCATGGCGCGCGGCGTAGGGCTCCGCCTCATCCCTGAGATTCTGCACCCTGGTCGCTTTGTGCCGCTCGCTCCAGGACTTGCTCATGATGAAGAGGTGCGTGAGGTTGGCCGGAAGCAGCGGGTCGGGCATCCTGGTGCGCACGCGCACGGTGTGACTGTCGACCTTGACCACGCTTTCGATGCTGGCGAGCAGCGACCTGAGACCGGACAGCGGTTGGCGCGCCCGGTTGAGCGAGAAGACGACGTCGTCGGCGGTGAATGGCGTCTCGTCGTGGAACACGACGCCGCGGCGCAGCTTGAACTCCCAGACGTGCGGATCGGACGTCAAGTTCCAGGACTCCGCGAGGGCCGGCAGCGCCTTGCCTTGGTTGTCCCTCGCGATCAGTGGCTCGTAGATCTGATGGCTGAGCGTGCGCGTCGCCCCGCCGCTTGCCACATGCGGATCGAGCGTGATCGCATCCTCCGCCCGTGCCCAGACAACCGTCCGGGCCTGTGCAACGCCCATCGAGAGGAGCAGCATCAAGAGGCCGGTGGCAGCGAGCCAAGCCCGATGCATTCATCGCCTCCTTCCGCACCAGCGCCGGCTGAACATGAGCGAGCATACCGGCGGGGGCCGGCGCTGTCATCGCTGCAGCCGCAGATTCCGCAAAGTCATTCGGCCGCGGCAACGAGGCGCGGGCTTAGGCAGGCCGCCCCCCAGGTTCAAGGTTCGAGCGCCCGCCTGACCTCGAACACCTCCATGATGCGCGCCCCGCGGTGGGGTCCATCGCACACGAAGGTCCACCTGCCCTCGGTGTAGGTGTCGCACATCTTGGCGCCCCGGATCAGGATCCAGTGCCCCTCCTTGCCCTTGTGGATGGCCAGGATGTAGTGGGCCCAGGCGCTGCGGGGCTGCTGCATCCAGCTCCACACCGTGGGGCGCTGCTTGCGGGGCAGGTGCATGTAGCTGCGCTTGAGCGTCATACGGTACCCGAAGGCCGCGAGCGCCCCCTCCACCTCGTCCGCGTAGGTCCCTCTGACGACCGGCTTGCGGTGTTCCGGGATCTCGCGATAGCGGCGGATTTCGTCCTCGACTTTGCTGATGGTCCAGCCGGTTATGGCGGATATGACATAAGGGCCGCAGAACGCCACGCGGCCAGTGTCGTTCTGGGCCGGATTGAGGCTCGATGTGAGCCCTCCCGCCTCCGCCTGCAGTGCCTTGCTCATGCAAGTGCGCCCTTCCGCTGCGTGCACGCGGAACTTTGGCGCAGGCACCTTTACGAAATGTTAAGCAAACCCTTGGCGGCAACCGAGGTCGCATGCCTACCGGCCCCGTTTCGCCTCCTCGGCCTTAAGCTCCTTCTTCGAGAGCTTGCCGATCATCGTCTTCGGCAGCGCGTCGCGAAACTCGATCTCGGCCGGCATCTCGATGCGGGAGATCTTGGGCTCAAGATGCCTCAGAATGTCCTGCGCGCTCACCTTGGCGCCCTCCTTGAGCTTGATGAACGCCTTGGGCGCTTCGCCGCGGTGCTTGTCCTTGATGCCGATCACGGTGACCTCGGCGACCGCGGGGTGAGTGTAGATGGCTTCCTCGATCCGCCGCGGATAGACGTTGTATCCGGAGCAGATGATGAGGTCCTTGATGCGATCCTCGATGAAGATGAACCCGTCTTCGTCCATGCGGGCGACATCGCCGGTCCTCAGGTACTCGCCGACGAACTGGCCCGCCGTTTCCTCCGGCTTGCCCCAGTAACCCTTCATCACCTGGGGCCCGCGCACGCAGATCTCGCCCTTTTCCCCGAGCGGCACCTCGCGCGCAGGGTCGTCGATGGCGCGCAGCGAAACGACGGTGGCCGGCAGCGGTAAGCCGATCGAGTTCTCCTTGACCGGGCCTTCGAGTGGATTGCACGTGACGACCGGGGAGGCCTCCGACAGTCCATAGCCCTCGACCAGCTTGCAGCCGGTGAGCCGCTCGAAGCGCTGCTTGACCTCGAGGGGAAGCGGCGCCCCTCCCGATATGCAGAACTTGAGCGAGGTCAGATCGTAGCTCGAAAGTTTGGGATGGTTCATGATGGCGTTGAACAGCGTCGGCACGCCGGGCATGCAGGTCGGCTTGCTCCTGTCGAGCAGCTTCATGGCATCGTCGAGGACGAAGCGCGGCATCAGGATCATCATTGCGGCTCGCGCAACGCTGAAGTTCATGACCACGGTCATGGCAAACACGTGAAAGAACGGCAGCACGCCGAAGATGCGTTCCTTGCCCTCCTCCAGCTCGGGCGCCCAGGCGATCACCTGTTGCACGTTGATGTAGGTGTTGGCGTGCGTCAGCATGGCGCCCTTGGGCGTGCCGGTAGTGCCGCCCGTATACTGAAGCACCGCGATGTCCTCGTATGGATCGATCGCCGGTGGCGTGAGGCTTTGCGACCCGGCGAGCAGCTCGGCCTCCCTGACCACTTTGTCGGCAACCGGTGAGCGGGGGATATTGGCCAAATCGCGCGACTTGAAGAGCCTGAACAGAACGCTCTTGGCCGGCGGCAGGAGGCCGGCAAAGGAGGCTACCACGGCACGCTTCAGCGCACCGCTCTGCAAAAGCTGCTCCACCTTCTCGAACAGCAGCCTGAGGTCGAGCGTGATCATCAGCTCGGTGGCGCTGTCACGAACCTGGTAGGTCAGCTCCTCGACCGTATAGAGGGGGTTGTAGTTGACGACGGTGCCGCCCGCCTTGAGGATCGCGAAGTAGTAGACGACGAAGGTCGGCGTGTTGGGAAGGAACAGGCCGACCTTGGTTCCTTTGCCGACGCCGAGCCTTTGCAGTCCCTCGGCGGCGCGTTCCACCAGGGCCCCGATCTCGCGGTAGGTCGATACCTTGCCGAGAAAGTCCGTGCACGGCTTTCCACCGTGTTTGGCAACCGCCTCATCGAGCAGTGCGTAGAGCGGCTGGGCGGAGAACTGCTGGTCCCATTTGACAGCGGCGGGGTAATGGCGCAACCAAGGGTGCTGCGGGGCGGCCCCTTTGGCGCCCTCGGCCATGGCGTGTGTGCCGGTGGACATCATGGCGCATTGCCTCCATCCGACGCTGTTGCGTTCCCAATGCGTTGGTCCGCCCGGGGCAGACGTGCAGAAACAAGGCATTGAACACCGATTTCTGCAGGAAGGCCAGTCGGGGGCCGGAGGACGTTTGTCCCTTAAGCGGGCTCCCGAGGAAAAGGCTCAGGGCGAAATTCGTTTGGTTCCGTCGAAATTTGCAGCCATGCTGGCTGCTGGACTTGACCGGCGTTTACGGTTATGTGACGGCCATGCTTGTTCTCTAGGTAACGGCCGACTATTCACAATCCTGCTAGAGAATGGCCCCGTAGAGCTGCAGCTGGCCCGCGTGGGAGAGCGCAATGGACGACGTCGCAACAAAGATCATCGACATCCTCAAGAAGCACATGAAAGAGCCGCGGGATGACATCAACCTGTCGACGGAGCTCGCCGACCTGAAGATCGAGTCGCTCGACTTGGCCATGATTGTGTTCGACATCGAAGACACCTTTGGTATTGAAATTCCCTATAATGCCAACGAGGAAGCCGCCGACTTCAAGACGGTGGGCTCCGTGGTCGACCGTGTGAAGGCGCTCATCGAGGGCAGTGGAGCGGGCGCGGGTTCGGCCTCCAAGGCACAAGCGGTACCGAAGGCAGGATGATCTGCCGGCAACTCTGCACGAGACGCCCCTCAAACCACTTACGGCTTGGCGACTAAAAGATGACTGTCGATAGCGGGGCGGCGCGCCGCGTCGTCGTAACCGGGCTCGGTGTGGTCACACCGATCGGGCAGAACGTGCCGGACTTCTGGGCCGGCATGCAGCGGGGCGCCTGCGGTGTGAGCCCACTGGGCGGCTTCCCGCTCGACGATTTGAAGATACTGATCGCCGCCCAGATCAAGGACTTTGATCCCAAGGCGCGGCTCAAGCACTTCAAGCGCGACAAGATCATCCTGCACGCCGACCGCTATTCGTGGTTTGCCGCCGCCGCCGCCGATGAGGCGGTGCGCCAGTCGGGTCTCGAAATGCCGCTGGCCAATCCCTATCGGGCCGCCTGCATCATCGGCTCAGGAGCCGGCGGCCTCGTCACCTACGAGAGCTCCTATCGCGACCTGTTCATCAACAACAAGCGCGCCACCCATCCCCTGACGCTGATCCGCATCATAGGCTCCTCCGCCTCGGCCCACGTCGGCATCGAGTACGGCATCAAGGGGCCGACGTTCGCCACCTGCAGCGCCTGCTCGACAGCCGCTCACGCCATCGGGATCGCCCGCGACTACATCCGCGCCGGGCTGGTCGACGTCGCCATCGCCGGCGCCTCCGAATCCGTCATCAACTATGGAACGATGAAGGCCTGGCAGGCGCTGCACGTACTCTCGCCCGAGGGCTGCTTCCCCTTCGCCAAGAAGCGCAACGGCACGGTTCTGGGTGAAGGCGCCGGCATTCTCGTGCTTGAGAGCCTTGAGCATGCCAAGGCGCGCGGCGCCACCATCCTCGCCGAGCTCGTCGGCTACGGCATGACCTCCGACAGCAAGGACATGGTCAACCCCGACGTCGAAGGCCCGCGCGAGGCCATGCGCCTTGCGCTCGAGGATGCCCGCCTGGCTCCGAGCGCCATCGACTACCTCAACGCGCACGGCACCGCGACGACCATCAACGACCGCAACGAGACCAACGCCATCAAGGAGCTCTTCAAGGAGCACGCCTACAAGCTGGCGATCTCCTCGACCAAGTCGATGCACGGCCACCCGCTGGGCGCCGGCGGCGGCATCGAGGCCGTCGCCTGTATCAAGGCCATCGGCGAGGGCTGGGTGCCGCCGACCATCGGCCTCGACGAGCCCGACCCGGAGTGCGATCTCGACTACGTGCCGAACACCGGCCGCACTATGAAGGTCACCTACGCAATGTCGAACTCCTTCGCCTTCGGCGGCCTCAATGCGGTGCTGATCTTCGGGCCCGCACCCTGACCGGCCGAAGGCGGGCATGTGAGGTTGAGCGGGCCGGGGCGAGGACGCCTGCGAGCTTGCCGTGCCTACGAACCTGCTGCGCAAGACTGTTCCCAAACCCGCCGAGGCCAAGCCGGCGCCGGCGGGCCCGCGCCTGGTGCTGCTGACGGCGGGCAGGGTTTCGA
>DATLZB010000084.1:0-3969 GCA_035574175.1 Hyphomicrobiaceae bacterium | reverse complement strand
GTCGCCGAACTCCAAGAGGTCCGTCTCGTAGGCCAGGATCTGCTGCATCCTGAGCGACCACTGCTGGTCCCAGGGCCGCGGCAGCCCCATCGCCTCGTTCCAGGCTGGCAGCTGCACCGCCCGCGCCCGTGCCCGCTTCGAAAGCGTGACGGCCAGCATTTCGATCATGATGCGGGCGACGTTGTTCTCTGGCTGCTGCTCGGTGAGGCCGAGGGAGTTGACTTGCACGCCGTAGCGGAAACGACGATAGCGCTCCTCGGTCACGCCATAACGCTCGCGGGCGATCTCGTCCCACAATTCCGCGAACGCCCGCATCTTGCACATCTCGGTGATGAACCGCACACCGGCATTGACGAAAAACGAGATGCGGCCGACGAGAGCACCGAAATCCTGCGGCGCTACTTCGCCGGACGCCTCGACCGTATCGAGCACGGCTTGCGCGGTTGCCAGCGCGTAGGCGATCTCCTGGGTCGGTGTGGCGCCCGCCTCCTGCAGGTGATAGGAGCACACATTGATGGGATTCCATTTGGGCATTTCCCGCGCCGCATAAACGATGACGTCCTTCGTCAATCGCAGCGAGGGCTCGGGTGGAAACACGTAGGTGCCGCGCGACAGGTATTCCTTGATAATATCGTTCTGAATCGTGCCGGCGAGCTTGTCCTTCGATGCCCCCTGCTTCTCCGCAACCGCGATGTAGAGCGCGAACAGCCAGGCGGCCGTCGCGTTGATCGTCATCGAAGTGTTCATGGCCTCGAGTGGAACGCCCTCGAGCAGCGTCTGCATATCGCCGAGATGCGAAATCGGCACGCCCACCTTGCCGACCTCGCCTTTTGCCATCTCGTGATCGCTGTCGTAGCCGGTCTGGGTCGGCAGATCGAATGCGATCGACAATCCCGTCTGTCCCTTGGCCAGGTTGCGGCGATAGAGCTCGTTCGACTTGGCCGCCGTCGAATGACCGGCGTAGGTCCGAAACAGCCAAGGTGGATCGCGAGGTGGCGGCACCGGCCTGCGAGCAACCTTGCGGGGCATGGCTCACCCGTCGTTTTCGCAACTGCGATACGCTGCACCTTAGCGCGCGCGCGACGCTGCGGAAACCGGCCAGTTCACCACTCCCGCCCGGTCAGTGAGAGCGCTGGCTGAGGAGCCAGTAGAGGGCAGCGAACGCGGTGAACGCGCCGCTGGTGCCCACTCCTGTGGCAAAAGCCAGGTTGATCAACTTGTCGGACGTTGGTTGCAGACCAACGCTTCCGAGCGCCGCGTCCGCGGCAAGCGCAATGATCACAAAGCCCGGGTAGACGAGCATCAGGAGCAGCGGATGCGGAAGCATGGAACGCACGATGAACGCCGCCCAACTGCACAGCACCATCACAACGATGAGGCTGCTCTGGTCGACTGCAAACAGCGCCTGATAGAGCTCGTACATGCGCCAGACGCGGTCTTTGCCTTGGATAGGATATTGATATTGGCCAAACTTCTCTAAGATTGGGTTGACGGGAACCCGTCCTTTCCGCACTTGTCGTTCACTTTTTGCACTGCGAGAATTCACTTGAAACGGCGGCCGTTCTGTGCCGCGATGGGGTGCGGCGCAATAGGCTCGCGCCGTGGCAAATCCGGGGAGCGGGACGATGTCGAAATCATCCGTTGCGACCAGCCGTTCCAGAGGCTCGCGGCGTTCCGGCGAGGATCAAGGACAGGGCCCGGCCCCTGTGCTTCCGGTCGCCGGCGGCGCCAATGCCGGGGTTACCGTTCCCGCCACCGCCGCCAAGCTCAAGACGCTTTACGAGATCGGCGAGATTCCCCCGCTCGGGCATGTGCCGCAGAAGATGTACGCCTGGGTGATCCGCAAGGAGCGGCACGGGCCCCCGGACGAGGCCATGCAGGTCGAGGTTGTACCGACCTGGGAGCTCGACAGCCATGACGTGCTCGTTCTGGTGATGGCCGCCGGCGTCAACTACAACGGCGTATGGGCGGCTCTCGGCAAGCCGATCTCCACGCTCGATGTGCACAAGCACCCCTACCATGTCGCCGGCTCCGACGCTGCGGGCATCGTCTGGGCCAAGGGCTCCAAGGTCAACCGCTGGCAGGTTGGCGATGAGGTCGTCGTCCACTGCAACCAGGACGACGGCGACGATGAGCAGTGCAACGGCGGCGACCCCATGTACTCGCCCTCCCAGCGCATCTGGGGTTACGAGACGCCGGACGGCTCCTTCGCCCAATTCACGCGCGTACAGGACCGCCAGCTCATGCCGCGGCCCAAGCACCTGTCGTGGGAGGAAAGCGCCTGCTACACCCTCACCCTTGCCACCGCCTACCGCATGCTGTTCGGCCATGCACCCCACATCGTGCAGCCGGGCGACAACGTGCTGGTGTGGGGCGCCTCCGGCGGCTTGGGCTCGATGGCGGTCCAGCTCTGCGCCACCTCCGGCGCCAACGCCATCGGCGTCGTCTCCGACGACGACAAGCGCGACTTCGTCATGCAGCTCGGCGCCCGCGGCGTCATCAACCGCAAGAAGTTCAACTGCTGGGGCCAGCTCCCCAAGGTCGGCTCACCCGAGTACGACGCTTGGTTCAAGGAGGTGCGCAAGTTCGGCGCCGCCATCTGGGAGACGACGGGCAAGGGCAACAACGTCGACATCGTTTTCGAGCATCCGGGCGAGTCAACGTTCCCGGTCTCCGTGTTCGTGGTCAAGCGCGGCGGTATGGTGGTGATCTGCGCCGGCACCACCGGCTACAATCTGACCCTCGACGCCCGCTATCTCTGGATGCACCAGAAGCGCGTGCAGGGCTCCCACTTCGCCAACCTGATGCAGGCCTCAGCCGCCAACAAACTCGTCATCGAGCGCCGCATCGACCCCTGCATGTCGGAGGTGTTTTCCTGGGAGCAGATCCCGAAGGCCCACACCCGCATGTGGAGGAACGAGCACAAGCCGGGCAACATGGCGGTGCTGGTGTCGGCGCCGACCACCGGCTTAAGGACCTTTGAGGATACCCTCGAGGCATCGAAGGCGCGCTTTGCGTGAGGCGCCGTGGTGGGATCAGACCCTGCAGGTTGTGATCTCTCAATCCACCGAGCAGGTTCGCGCACGAGCGTTTCGGGGATGACGCCACCCCTGGGAAGGCCTCACGCACCGCAACAAGGGATCGGCCGATACGGCCCCGGTCCGGTGCATTTTTCCGCACCGCAATGGGCTCCCTTTGGCCCGCCGACATGCGACCGGTATGCGCCCCTCCCTTAACCCTTTGCCGACAGCTCCGCGACCGCCCGGTGCCCGTTTGCCGCCGTCCCGTGAACGGTGCGCGCCAGGGAGCAGCCTGGCGCGGCGGCGCACACCGAAATGCGGGCCCGCTTATTCCGCACCCGCGAACGCCGTGACGCCATCCGCGCGCGCCATGGCGCGCCTATCCCGCCTCGCTGCCGCTGGCCCTCAGAGCGGGGCCGGGCCGGTGAGCGAGGCGGCAAAGAAGGTGGCGCCGATCAGGAGCACCAGCGCCGCACCGGCCATACCGGCGGTCTGTTCGATGCGCATCGCCCACAGGCTCTCGCGTCCGGCGAGCCGGCTCGCCAGCTCCCGCGATCCGACCGCCAGCGCCGCCAGCGCCGCCACCGTCAGCGCCGTGCCCGCCGCCATGGCGAAGGTGGCGAACACCCCCGCCCAGAACATGCCGATCGAGAGGGCGAACAAGAGCACGGCGATGGCCCCCGTGCACGGCCGCACGCCGACCGACAGCGCCAGCAACCACGCCTGCCGCCACGACCACGCCCCGCCGAGCAGGCCCGGATCGGCGAAGTGCACGTGCCCGCAGGCGTGATCGTGTTGGTGTTGGTGTTGGTGTTGGTGTTGGTGCTGATGATGATCGTGGCGATGCGGCCCGTGCGGCTGCGCGCCGGCCCGCGCCGGCGAGCTGCGCAGCGCCGCAACCTGCCGCCAGAGCAGCCACGCCCCGAGCGCCGCGATCAGCCCCCAGCTC
>DATLZB010000083.1:0-4169 GCA_035574175.1 Hyphomicrobiaceae bacterium | reverse complement strand
CTTCCGCGGCTCGGCCAAGATCGACTCGGACCTGTCGGCCGGCTACCGGATCGAGATCGGCATCCGCACGGCCAACTCGGGTGCCGTGTCGCAGTTCGAGGAGGAGCCGAGCGTCGGCAATTTCGAACCCGGCGACGACCTCGGCAGCGGCTTGGACCTCAGGCATGCCTTCTGGTACATCCAGTCGCAGCGCCTGGGCACGCTGACCGTCGGCCAGACCGACACGCCGACGTCGAGCACGTTCACGCTGACGCTGGCCAACATCCCCCACATCGAGGCGGACCCCTCCAATATGGGCGCTGGGATGTTCGTTCGGCGGGCAGACGGCACGCTGAGCGACATACCGTGGGCAGACTTCATGCATCCGAACCAGGGCTCGCTGTCGCGGCGCAACGAGGTGATGTACACCACGCCGACATGGGCGGGCTTCCAGGCCTCGGCAGCGTGGGGCGAGGCGGACTTCTGGTCGGTATCGCTGGCCTGGGCGGGCGAGCACCACGGCTTCCGGGCCGCGGCCAAGGTCGCCTATGCCGATATCAGCGACGCTGCGACGTTCGGCTACTGTGAGGCGGAGGGCGGCAGCGACTCCGAGCATACGGAAGTGGATTGCCACCACTGGGTGCTCGGCGCCAGCATCATGCACGTGTCCACCGGCCTGTTCGTGAGCGGCGGCTACGTGAACTTCACCGATGACAACCGCAAGGCGGCTCTCGGCGCCCAGGTCGACGACAATGACGAGGCTTGGTATATCCACTTCGGCATCGAGCAGAAGTGGCACGCGCTCGGCAAGACGACTATCTACGGCGAGTATGGCGAGCAGGAGAACGGTGCCGCCGTCGCTGAGGTGATCAATGCCGGGTACGGCGGCGAGACGATGAGCTACTGGGGTCTCGGCGTCGTGCAGAGCATCGATGCGGCCGCCATGGACCTGTACCTCTTCTACCGGCAATTGTCGGTTGAGGTTCCAACGAGTGTGCTCGGGCAGGGTGCCGAAGACCTGTCGATGGTGGGCGCCGGCGCCATCATCCGGTTCTAAGCCGGTCCTGCGCTGCACGAAAGGTATGGAGAGCCGCCGACCTGGCGGCTCTCTGCCATCGAAAGATCAGGGAACGTGCGCAAGCCTGTTGTTGCCTGTCAGCAACATTGCGCGACGATCACACCAAAGGCGAGAAATGGTCAACGATCCCCAGCTAAGGTGGTTTCGCGCTTGCCTCAGCGGCCGGTTATGCGCACATTCGGCGCATGTGGAAGGAAAGGCTGACCGGCGGGGTCGGAGCATGAGGTTTTGGAGCGGAGTGGCGCTGGCGGTGCTGCTGATGGGCATCGGCGGCGCGGCCTCGGCGTTTCAGGAGCAGCAGAGCGGGGCGTCTGCGGCACCGCCGCCTGCGGCCAATACGGCGCCGCCCCCGGCGGTCGATGCCAAAGGCTTGGCGCTGACCCCCACAGAGGTCATGCCCAAGGGGGACAGCGGCACCAAGATCCGCATCCCTGGCCTCGGCGTGATCGGCGAGATCCCCAAGATGGACTTCGGTCTGGAGCTGCTCTACGGGGCCTCGGAGCCCAAGGGCATTGAGCAGGACCCCAACGAGGCAAGCGGGGTCATGCTGCGGGGAACCATCCCGCTCACCAAGCCCGGCCGCTGATCGGACAAGCGAGATTGCAACGGCCCGCCCGCGTCGTGTGACGTTGGGCGGGCCGTTTGTTCGCACCCCGACTTGGTGCCGGCATTAGGGTTAGTTTTCAACAGGCCGCCGGGATGCCCACTTGCCCGGCCATAAAGCAGCCCCGAAGCTTCAGCACGGGTGCGAAACGTCACTGGAAAGCACGGGGGAGTTCTATGGGAGTCAGGGTGTTGGCGTGTCTGGTCGGGTTGTGCGCGTGGACCGGCGGCGCGCTCGCCGAGAACGGGCCGCTCTCGGGCGAGAGCCTGCGCGCGGCCGTGGCCGGCAAGACCGTCTACCTCGCCACCCCCGTCGGCGCCCTGCCCATCAGCTATCGCCCCAACGGCACCATGCTCGGCCGCTCCGGCCGGCTCGCCATGTACGTGGGGTCGGAGTTGGACTACGGCACGTGGTGGATCGCCCGGGACCGGTTGTGCCAGCGCTGGGACACCTGGCTCGAGGGCAAGGCCTATTGCTACACCATGCGCCGCGAGGGCGACGTGGTGCACTGGAGCCGCAACGACGGTCGCACCGGCACCGCCACCATCGCCCGTTGAGCCCCAGGGCCAGCACTTGCGCGACAGCTGATTACGGCGACTCTTCAGCCAACGCCAACAGCGTGGCGCAGACGCCGTCGCTGTTTCGAGCCTGTCCTGTCAATCCCTTTCTCAACGTCGTCCCGGCGGAGGCCGGGACCCACGACACGCGTCATCGAGCCGCTCGTAGCGTGATGATAGCAACGCCCGTTCTGGTCCCCGTCGGGCCTGCAGCGAAACAATGACCGACGCGCAAGCTCCCAGGAGCGTGGATCCCGACCACCGGCCTTCGCCGGTGCAGGCGTCGTTGGGATGACGGAGGGAAGGGGCAGCCCAACGTCTTTCCACACCAGCCCACCCACCACATCGCTTTTGAGGATCACCGCAAGAGCGGCGCGCCGCTCGGTTGCGTGAAGCGTGAGGATGACGCACCGAAGCGAGGCGATCGCCAATTCAAACTTGGTCGAAACACCCCTAGCCGGCCAGGGGATCGATGCGGGCCATCCAGTCCGCGCAGGTAAGGATGAACCGGCCGAGGGACGCGCGAACGGGTGCGGCCGAGCGTCGGGCTGCTGGGATCGCACAATTGAGGATTCCAATAGAACCTGGGCACCTCGTGCTGCCACATGCTAAAATGCTTCAATGACGATCGACACGCTCGAGATAGCCAAGAAGTTGGAGGCGGCCGGCATGCCGAAGGGGCAGGCCGAAGCCATTACTGAGGTACTCGGGTCGCTCGCTTACGACGAGCTCGTGACCAGGGAGTATCTCGATCGGCGTTTGCTACAGCACACGATCGCCGTCGTCGCCTCAGTTGCTGCGATCGCCGGTCTGTTCAAGTTGTTCTCCTAACCAGACTCTCCGATGCGCCGCGAGGGCGACGTCGTGCACTGGAGCCGCAACGACGGTCGCACCGGCACCGCCACCATCGCCCGCTGAGCGCGGCGCAATCCCCCAAAGGTGTCATGCTCGGACTTGTTGCGAGGATCCAGCATGCAGCAGGCGCCGAGGTCTGCGTTTTCCCGCCAGTCCGCCAGCCTGGGCGGAAAACACCCCTAGCCGGCCAGGGGATCGATGCGGGCCATCCAGTCGGCCATCAGCCGCAGCGACGGGCCCGCGCCGTAGGCCTCGTGCACGTCCCGGCCCATGGAGTGGCCCATGATGGCGCGGCTCACGCTTGCCGGCATGCCGATTTCGCGCGCCAGCGTCCGCCAGGTATGCCGCAAAGAGTGCATGGTGAGGGCCTTGTCGGCGATCCCCGCCTTGTCGCGCAGGAACACCGACACGTAGCGTTGGAAGCGATCGGAGCGCCACTTCTCCGGATCGAACAGCCAGGGGCCGGGTACCGACGCCGCATAGCGGGCGAAACCGGCGCACTCCGGGTGCAGCGGAACATCGCGCTCGGAAAAGCGGTTCTTGATCGAGCCGAAGCGGTCGTGCACGCGCAGAACGGGGACGCCGAACAGCGTGGCGACATCCTCGATCCTGAGCTGCGTGACCTCGCCGGAGCGCATGCCGTGGTAGGCGCAAATGCGGACGATCCACTGGAAGGCGTCCGGCTCGTCCCTCATGGCGGCGAAGATGGCGCGCACGTGGTGCGGCTCGAACGGCCGCCGCCGCTGCCGGTCGGAGAACTTGCCGGCGACCTTCCTTACCCTGACGCCGGCGGCCGGATTGTGGTCGACGAGCCCCTCCGACAGCGCCACGGCGAACAGCCGGTGGATGGATTCAAGATATTGGGTCGCCGTGCGGTGCGACAGCGGCATGTCCTCCACCGCATCCCTGAACCTCATGACGTGCTCGCGCGTGACCTCGCGCGGCCGCTGGACCCCGGCCGCCTTCACGAAGAGCTCGACGCGTCGCCGCATCTGCTGCACGGTTCGCGCTGCGCGCGGTTGCGCCACGCGCTGCCAGACGGCCACCAGCCCGTCGACGCTTGCGATGGCATCGTCGCCGCGGCTTTCGGCGTTCA
>DATLZB010000082.1:0-6017 GCA_035574175.1 Hyphomicrobiaceae bacterium | reverse complement strand
GGCGACCGCCGCTTGAAGCAGCGTGACGCCGGGATCGTCGCCGAACAACCGCTGCAGAACGCCGGCCGGTCCCGGCTGCGGCTCCAACGCCACCACGCGGGCGCCGAGCCGGCGGAATGAGGCGGTGCGGTCGCCGACATGGGCCCCAATGTCGAAGGCGAGTGCGCCGGGCTGAAGGAAGCGGGAGTAGAGGGCATCCATCGCCGCTTCCCGGTCACAATCGCCGTAATAGACCGCAAGCGAGCGGTGCAGCGCGCCAAGCGCCGGGTCCGCCCGCAGGGCGGCGACGCGCGCAGCAAGGGTATTGGTGCTCATCATCTCGGCCCTGTCAGCCCGGGCCGGCTGTGCGGGAGCGCCGGCCGGTTTCACCCGCATCTAAAGCGGTCTTCCTTAATCCAGTATGCCGGAGAGACGCACGGGCACAATCCTCCCCACCCGCGCGACGCCTATTGGCCGAAATCCGATTAGGATTAAGCAACGAGGCTAACCAGGGGCTTTACCCATGGCTCGTATTTCAGCCGGTGGATCGAAGTCTTCCGGAATGCCGCACAGGCCCCATTCCTTGAGCGCCCGCCCGAACGCGGGCGCGGCCGTGAGCACGGCAAATGGGATCGCCAGCAAATATCCGGCGGTCAACGGCAGGCTCCACCACAGCACGGCCGGCTCCACGGCGAACATCCCCCCGCATACGACGATTCCAAACAGCGTCTGCGGCCACAGCTCCCTCACCGCCGCCACCCAGGAGATTCCGTGCGCGTCGCGAGCCTGGCCGCCCCACGCCACGGATGCCCCGAACGCGAGGCCGATCATGAAAATGGTGGTGCGGATCGTCGACACGGCGCCCTGGAGGAATGAGAAAACGACCTCAATGACGGCGCTTGCCAGGAAGCGCCCCGTGCCGCCGTAGCGCGACACGCCGCCGGGCGTCAGCGCGGCATCGGTGAGGCCGGCGATCTTGGGCGACAGGTACATCAGCAGGAACACGACGTAGAGCAGAGCAGCGGCCGCAGCGGGAAACTCCGGTACCGCCTTTGCCTGCCAGGCCGCGATGGGCGTGAGCGCAACCATCAGCGTCCAGGCCGGCAAACCGAGGAACATCAGGATCGCCCATGCGAGCTGGAAGCGGCTCATCGGCTTCAAGCCCGGCATGTCGAGCAGCTTGAGGTACTGCAGGTTACCCTGGCACCAGCGGATGTCCCGGCGCGCGAACTCAAGCATGGTCGGCGGGTTCTCTTCCCACGAGCCACGCTCCTCCGGCAGCACGCGCACCTCATACCCTGCCCGCCGCATCAGCGTCGCCTCGACCTGATCGTGCGAGAGCACGTGCCCGCCGAGCGGCGGCCCCCCGGGCAGAACGGGCAGCTCGCATGCCTCGCTGAAGGGCTTGATGCGGACCATTGCATTGTGGCCCCAGAATGGGCCGCAGTCGCCGACCCACCAAGCTTGGCCCATGGTATAGGCGCGCATGCCGTGCCGCATACCGAACTGGAAGATGCGCGCAAAGGCGCTCATCGACGGCATGCCGACGACGAGGCTCTGGAGAATACCGAGCCGCGGATGAGCCTGCATCATGCGCGCCAGCCGCACGATGGCTTCGCCCGCCATCAGGCTGTCTGCATCGAGCGGCAGCATCAGCTCGTAGTCCCTGCCCCAGCGCGCGCAGAAATCGCGCAGGTTACCCGCCTTGAAACCGGTGTTGACCGGGCGCCGCCGGTAGATGACACGGGTCGCCTCCCGAGGGCCGAGCTCGCGCTGCCACGCCGCCATGGCCGCCTCCTCCGCGCGCGCCACCTCCGGCCGATTGGTATCGCTCAGGATGAAGTAGTCGAACTGAGGGCCCTCGCCGGTGGCATCGAGGCTCGCCTTTACCGTCCTGAGCCGCTCGAAGGCACGCGCCGGGTCCTCGTTGCGCAGCGTCATCACCACCGCGGTGCGGATTGTCAGCGGGCTCGCCACGTCGCCGGCCGCGGCGAACGGCGCCACCTCGGCCATGGCGTCGCGTGTCCCATGCAGCAGCCACAGCCCGATTACGGAGTTCCAGAAGCCGAGCACGGTCCACGGCAGGCCGATGGCGAAAGCAATGAGCAGGAGGGCATCGACCACGGAGATGCCACCCGTTGCCAGGATGGCGGCGGCGAGCGACATCATCACCACGTAGGTGACGAGGTTGAGCACGATGACGATTGCTCGGCGGCGGCCAAGCTCGCCCATGGACTGCGTCCCGGTCGGCGTAGTAAGCACTGCGCCCATCGGCTCGACGGCCATAGGCGTCGAAATGCCCTCAGGCTGGTTCATGGGGAACATTCCTCGCAGCTGCTATAGGCCGGTGCCGCCGGTAGGAAAAGAGCTCCGATGGCTGTGAATGAAAGGGCCGGCTCTTCCCCCGGTGCCCGCGCGCTCTGGTATGTGGGGCCGGGAGCCGTGGAAATGCGCGCTGAGCCCCTCGCCCCACCAAAGGAAGGCGAGGTGCTGGTCCGCACACTGTTCAGCGGGGTGAGCCGCGGCACCGAACGTCTCGTCTTGAACGGTGGGATTGCTCGGAGCGAATGGCAGCGAATGCGCGCCCCTCTTCAGGTCGGCGCGTTTCCATTCCCGGTAAAATATGGCTATTGCGCGACCGGCCGAGTAGAGGCGGGCGCCGGGGAGCTTCTGGGCCGCAACGTCTTCGTGTTGCATCCGCATCAAGACCGTTTCGTGGTGCCGGCACGGCTTGCCGTGCCAATCCCGGACGGCATCCCGCCCCGGCGGGCGACACTTGCCGCCAACATGGAAACCGCGCTGAACGCGGTATGGGACTCGGGCGCTGGTCCGGCCGACCGCATCGTGGTGGTCGGCGCCGGTATCGTCGGTCTGCTCGTGGGCTACCTTGCAGGGCGGCTGCCGGCGGCCGACGTAACGCTCGTTGACATAGCCGATGACCGCCGCGCCCTCGCCGAGGCACTCGGCGTCGGCTTCTCGATGCCGGGGTCTGCGCCAGAAGAAGCGGATGTCGTCTTCCACACCAGCGCCACGGCGGAAGGGCTCGACACGGCGATCCGGTCGGCCGGCCTCGAGGGAAACATCGTCGAGTTGAGTTGGTTCGGCGACGCCGCAACGCCCGTGCGGCTCGGCGGTGCATTCCACAGCCGCCGGCTGAAGCTCGTCTCCTCCCAAGTCGGACACGTGGCGCCGAGTCGCCGGCCGAGATGGGGTTATCGTCGCCGTCTTGAAGCTGCCCTGCGTCTTCTCGATGATCCGGCGCTCGACGCGCTGCTGTCGAGCGAGATTTCTTTTGAGGATGCACCGGCGAAACTGCCAGCGTTGCTGGCGCCAGGCGCGCCCGGCCTTGCCCCCGTCATCCGCTATCCGCAAGCTTGAGAGGCTCGCCATGTATTGCGTCGAGGTTCGCGACCGCATCATGATCGCTCACAGCCTGCCCGATGCCATATTCGGGCCAGCTCAGCGCCTGCATGGCGCCACCTTCGTGGTTGACGTGGCCTTCTTCCGCGAGACGTTGACACCCCAAAACGTGGTGGTCGACATCGGCGCCGCGCTCCGTGTGCTGAGTGAGATCCTGAAACCGATGGCCTACCGCAACCTCGACGAGCTGCCACAGTTCGCGGGGAAGCTCACCACCACCGAGTTCCTGTGCCGCCATGTGTTCGATGCAGTGCGCAAGGCGGCAGTCGAAGGTGCCCTCGGCGAGGAAGGCAAGGGTCTTTCCAGGATCCGTGTGACTCTGCACGAGACCGACCTTGCGCGCGCTTCGTATGAAGGGCCGCTGAAGGATTGAACGGCGTGGCGCGGGCCTTGTTTGCAATTCCCGGTGACCTGTTTGCCCCGACCGGCGGCTACGCTTATGACCGACGTGTGCTGGCGCTTCTTCCTGAGCACGGTGTGGAGGCCGGTCATGTCGCCCTGCCGGGCTCCTACCCGGCCCCGACCGCCGCCGACCTCGAGGCAACCGCGCGAGCCTTGAGCGCTGCGCCACAGGGTGCCGTGCTGCTCATCGATGGCCTCGCCTACGGGGCCATGCCCGCCGCGTTGATTGAGCGCTTCGATGCGCCGGTGGTAGCCCTCGTCCATCATCCTCTCTGTCTCGAGACGGGCCTCAGCGCCGACCGTCAGGCCGAGCTGCACCGGCTCGAAACGGAAGCGCTGGCGCGCGCGCACCGCGTCGTCGTGACGAGCCCCGCCACCGCGCGCACGCTCGCCGCCGAGTTTGCTGTGCCTGCCGAGCGCATCACCGTCGCCGAGCCCGGCACCGATCCCGCCCCGCGCGCTCGAGGGACCGGCACCCCCCTCCGCATGCTCGCCGTCGGCTCCCTCATCCCGCGCAAGGGCTACGAGATCCTTGTCGAAGCGCTGCGCCCCTTGCGTCATATCGACTGGCGCCTCGACATTGCCGGGGCCCTCGATGCCCACAGCGATACCCCGCGGCGCGTGCGGGAAGCCATCGAGAGAGCCGGCATGACCGGCCGCATCGCCCTGCACGGCGCACTCGACGACAGGCGGCTCGCCGAGCTTTATGCCGGCGCAGACCTGTTCGTCATGCCCTCGCTCTATGAGGGATACGGCATGGCGCTCGCCGAAGCGTTGGCACGCGGCCTGCCCATCGTGTGCACGACCGGCGGCGCCGCCGCCGAAACCGTGCCGGACGAGGCCGCACTCAAGGTCGTGCCGGGCGATGCACGCGCGCTCATGTGGGTGTTGGGGCGCGCGCTTGAGGACGGCGCCTTGCGCCAGCGCATGGCAGACGCCGCGTGGGCCGCCGCCGCCCGATTGCCGCGCTGGCCGGACACCGCACGCCGTATTGCCAGGGTCATCCTCGAGGTGGCGCAATGAGCAGCTTCACCCCCCACTGGCTGGCGCTGAGGGAGCCCGTCGACCGGCGCTCGCGCAACGCCGATCTCGCCCGCCACCTGGCCGACCGCTTCCGTGACGCGCGGAGCGTATCGGTCGTCGACCTAGGCTGCGGCACGGGTTCGAACCTGCGCGCGACCGCGCCACTGCTCACCGCTGATCAATGCTGGACGCTCATTGATGCCGACGCCACCCTTCTCGATGCCGCCGGCAGTGCCCTCTGGCATTGGGCCGACGTCGCCCGCCAGTCCGGCGATACTCTCATGCTGGAGAAGGAGGAGCGGAAGCTTGTGGTGATCCTGCGTCAGGCCGACCTCGCCGGCGACTTGGGACACATCCTGCAGGCAAATGTCGACCTCGTCACCGCCTCGGCCCTGTTCGATCTCGCATCGACCGCCTTCATCGAGCGCATCGCGCGGATGACCTCGGCCCGCCGTGCGGCCTTTTACACGGTATTGACCTACGACGGCCGTCAGACCTGGACGCCCGCCCATGCGGGCGATGCCGACCTGCTCGAAGCGTTCCACGCGCACCAGCGAACGGACAAGGGGCTGGGCATCGCTGCCGGACCTGCGGCGCCCGCCGCCCTCGCCGCCGCCTTCCGCTCCGTCGGCTACGAGGTCAAGGACGGCGACAGCCCCTGGGTGCTGGGTCCGGCGGACGAGCGCCTCATCGCCGACCTCGCGGCCGGCTTCGCTGCTGCGGTGCGGGAAACGGGCCGGCTCGATCCGACCGCCATCGACGACTGGCTGAGCATCCAGCGCACCGCGGCCGAAGTCGGCCACATCGACACCCTTGCGCTGCCCCCCGAATGAGGGTTTGGCCAGGGAACAAAGCTACGAGCGATCGGGCCGGGCGAGCGAGGGTATCATCCGTTGCAGCACCCCGTCCTTGCGAACGAAGTAATGATACAGCGCAGCCCCCACATGCAGGGCGATCAGTCCGACCAAAACCAGCGCCAGCGTCTTGTGGATGGCGAGCACCGACTCAGCCGTCGCCTGATCGGGGCTCACGACGGCAGGCAGCGAAAACAACCCGAACACGTCGAGCGCCGGGTAAAGCTGAACGCCGAACCAGCCGAGCAGCGGCACGACGAGGAGCAGAATGTACATCGCCCAGTGGTTGAGCTTGGAGACCACCTTTTGCCAAGGTTCGAGCGTCGGCTCATCGGCGGG
>DATLZB010000081.1:0-7675 GCA_035574175.1 Hyphomicrobiaceae bacterium | reverse complement strand
CGCACCGAAGTGGCTTGCCACCAGGTCGGCCTTCATCTGGCAGCTCCCCCAAGGCGGCATCAACCGCAATGAGAAGCCCCTTGACGCAGCTCTCCGCGAACTGGAGGAGGAGACCGGCGCCACCAGCGTAGAGGTGATCGGCGAGACCTCCGGGTGGCTCACCTATGAACTGCCGAGCGATCTGCGGGGGCGGGCTCTCAAGGGCCGCTACCGCGGCCATCGCCAGAAATGGTTTGCCATGCGCTTCTACGGCTCCGATCGCGAGATCGACATCAGCCCGCGCGACGGCAAGAAGGCAGAATTCGACGCTTGGCAGTGGGCTTCACTGGAGGACCTACCCGCGCTCGCGGTGCCCTTCAAACGCCCGGTCTATGAGGCTCTGGTGCGAGAGTTCGCGCGCTTCACCCGTTAGATCCGACGGCCGCTTCCGCTGGCCGCCCCGCGCCCTCGCTTCAGGCCCTAATCTCCCGCTGCAGCGACTTGAGACGCTCGACGGCGGCCGCCGCCTGTGCCGATGTCCGCTCGTCCTTGGCGGCGGCGCGGTCGCTCTCCGCCCTTTCGATCTCCGCCGCCAGCCTCTCTGGAGTGAGATCGGCGACATCAAGCGCATGCTCGGCAAGCACGGTGAGGCCGTCGGCGATTACCTCGGCGAATCCGGCTCTGACGAACAACCGCTTCTGGCCGGTTGGCAGCTTCACCTCGATGAGGCCCGGCCGCAGTGTGGACATCACCGGCGCGTGCCCGGCGAGCACCGTGAAATCGCCCTCGCTGCCCGGAACCACCACCTGCTCGGCGTCCTCCGAGATCAGGATGCGCTCAGGGATCACCAGCTCGAACTTGAACGTGCCCGCCATACCGTTCGCACCGCGGCCGGCCACGGCGCCGGCCGCTGCTGCGCTCCCTGCTACTCTGCCTGATCCGCCACTGCTTCGAGCTCCCGGGCCTTGGCCTTGACCTCGTCCGGCGTCTGCAGCTTGCTTCCACAGAACGGGCAGAAGAACAGCGGATGGTCGACCATGCCGGGCTCCTCGCCCTCGAGCTCGATAAGCCCCACCGACATGTAGAGCACGCCATCCTCCTCGCCGACCGTTATCAGCGGCTCGAAGTCCTCGCCCGCCAGCGCCTCCTTGAGTTCGCCGCAGCATGTGCCGAAGCGCCCGCTGTTGCCGGAGGCCGCCGCATCGCCGTTCTCACCCATGCCCTCTGCCTTTCCCGAAGTCACGCCGCCTCGGCGAGCTTCTCCGCCTTCGCTACCGCCTGCTCGATCGTACCCACCATATAGAACGCCTGCTCGGGCAGATGATCGTAATCACCCTCGCACAACCCCTTGAAGCCCTTGATCGTATCGGCGAGTTGGACGAACACGCCCGGGGTTCCCGTGAACACCTCCGCAACATGGAAGGGCTGCGACAGGAAGCGCTCGATCTTGCGTGCCCGCGCCACCGTCAGCTTGTCCTCCTCCGAGAGCTCGTCCATGCCGAGGATGGCGATGATGTCCTGCAGCGACTTGTAACGCTGCAGGATCTGCTGAACGTGGCGAGCAACGCTGTAGTGAGCCTCGCCGACTACCCGAGGATCGAGGATTCGCGACGTGGAGTCGAGCGGATCGACGGCGGGATAGATGCCTTTCTCGGAGATCGCCCGCGACAGCACTGTGGTCGCATCGAGGTGAGCGAACGAGGTAGCGGGTGCCGGGTCCGTGAGGTCGTCCGCCGGCACGTAGATCGCTTGAACCGATGTGATCGACCCTTTTTGCGTGGTCGTGATGCGCTCCTGCAGCGCCCCCATGTCGGTGGCGAGCGTTGGCTGGTAGCCGACGGCGGAGGGAATGCGGCCGAGCAGCGCCGACACCTCCGATCCGGCCTGCGTGAAGCGGAAGATGTTGTCGACGAAGAACAGGACGTCCTGGCCCTGGTCGCGGAAGTACTCGGCCACCGTCAGCCCCGACAGACCGACACGGGCCCGCGCACCCGGCGGCTCGTTCATTTGCCCGTAGACCAGTGCGCACTTGGAGCCCTTGGCGCTGCCACCGGCCTTTCTCGGGTCGACATTGACCTTGGATTCGATCATCTCGTGGTAGAGGTCGTTGCCCTCGCGCGTGCGCTCGCCGACCCCGGCGAACACCGAGTAGCCGCCGTGCGCCTTGGCGACGTTGTTGATGAGCTCTTGGATGAGCACGGTCTTGCCGACCCCCGCACCGCCGAACAGTCCGATCTTGCCGCCTTTGGCGTAGGGCGCGAGAAGGTCCACGACCTTGATGCCGGTGACGAGTACCTCCGGCTCCGTCGCCTGCTCTACAAACGCCGGCGCCGGTTGATGGATGGGCCGCGTCTGGTTGGACTTGATCGGGCCGGCCTCGTCCACCGGCTCGCCGATCACGTTCATGATGCGCCCGAGCGTCTCCTCGCCGACCGGCACGGCAATTGGCCGGCCGGTGTCCGTCACCTCCTGGCCGCGCACTAGGCCCTCCGTCGAGTCCATGGCAATGGTGCGCACGGTGTTCTCGCCGAGGTGCTGGGCCACCTCCAGCACGAGCCGGCCTTTGGGGTTGTCCTTCGACTTGGTACTGGGGTTCGTGGTCTCGAGCGCGTTGAGGATCTCGGGCAGGTGCCCGTCGAACTGCACGTCGACGACCGCACCCATGACCTGCCGCACTCGCCCGACTTTGCTTGCCATTCTTGCCTTCCTCGTCCGTCCTTGAGAGATCGCCCTCGCCTAGAGCGCCTCCGCGCCCGAGATGATCTCGATCAGCTCCTTGGTGATGTTGGCCTGCCGCTGGCGGTTGTAGCGCAGTGTCAGCTTGTCGATCATTTCCCCCGCGTTGCGTGTGGCGCTGTCCATTGCCGACATGCGCGCTCCCTGCTCGGATGCCGCATTCTCCAGCAAACCGCGGAAGATCTGCGTGGCGATGTTGCGTGCCAGCAGGTCCTCAAGGATGTCTTCCTCGCTCGGCTCGTATTCGTAGACCGCCTGTGCCTGTCCTGGCCGCCCCGCATCGGCAGCGGCCGTTTCGGGCACCCGGGCGGGAATGAGCTGCTGAGCGACCGGCTTTTGCGAGATCACCGACTTGAACTCGGAGAAGTAGAGCGTCGCCACATCGAACTCACCGGCTCGAAACCGCTCGAGCACGCGCTTGGCGATGTCCTCGGCATTGACGAAGGTCAGCCGCCGCACGCTGCGAAAGTCGACTCGATCGACGATATTGCGACCGAGATCGCGGCGCATGTTGTCAGCGCCCTTCCGCCCGACGTTCAAGATTTTCACCGTCTTGCCGGCCTCCATGAGTCGCCGCGCGTCCTGCCGGGCCAGCTTGGCTATGTTGGCATTGAAACCCCCGCACAGCCCGCGCTCGGCCGTCATCACGATCAGCAGGTGGACCTCGTCCTTGCCGGTGCCAACGAGGAGGGGCGAAGCCCCCTTGGCATCTGCCACCCGCGCCGCCAGGTTTGCGATCACGCGCTCCATGCGCTCCGCGTAGGGCCGCGCCGCGGTGGCTGCCTCTTGGGCGCGCCTGAGCTTGGCAGCCGCTACCATCTGCATTGCCTTGGTGATCTTGCGCGTGGCCCTCACCGAGGCGATGCGGTTGCGCAGGTCTTTGAGGCTTGGCATGGGTTCAACGCTTGTGCCGTCCTACGTCAGGCGACGAACGCCTTGGCGAAGCTGTCGATGACGCTGACGAGCTGCTTCTCCGTCTCGGGCTTCAGCTCCTTGTCCCTGCGGATCGTCTCGAGCAGGCTTGCATGCTTGTCACGCAGAGCGCGCAACAGCTCCTGCTCGAAGCGGCCGATGGCGGCTACCGGCAGCGGATCGAGATAACCACGGGTGCCTGCGAAGATGACGACGACCTGCTCCTCCATCTTGAGCGGGGAGAACTGCGGCTGCTTCAACAGCTCCGTGAGCCGTTCGCCGCGCGCCAGCATCCTCTGCGTCGCCGCATCGAGATCGGAACCGAACTGGGCGAAGGCCGCCATTTCGCGGTATTGGGCCAGTTCACCCTTGATGCGGCCGGCCACCTGCTTCATCGCCTTGGTCTGCGCCGAGGAGCCCACTCGCGACACCGAGAGGCCGACGTTCACTGCCGGCCGGATGCCTTGGTAGAAGAGATCGGTTTCGAGGAAGATCTGCCCGTCGGTGATGGAGATCACGTTGGTCGGGATGTAGGCCGAAACGTCGTTGGCCTGCGTCTCGATCACGGGAAGCGCGGTGAGCGATCCCGCGCCGTGTTCCTCGTTCATCTTCGCCGCCCGCTCGAGCAGGCGCGAATGCAAATAGAAGACGTCGCCGGGATAGGCCTCGCGGCCCGGCGGCCGGCGCAGAAGCAGCGACATCTGCCGGTAGGCGACCGCCTGCTTGGAGAGGTCATCGTAGGCGATCACCGCGTGCATGCCGTTGTCGCGGAAGAACTCGCCCATGGCGCATCCGGAGAACGGCGCCAGGAACTGCATCGGCGCCGGATCCGAGGCCGTCGCCGCGACGATGATCGAGTACTCGAGCGCACCACGCTCTTCCAAGATCTTGACGAACTGAGCGACCGTCGAGCGCTTCTGTCCGACCGCGACGTAGATGCAGTAGAGCTTGGCCTTCTCGTCGTTGCCCTGGTTGACCGCTTTCTGGTTGAGGAATGTGTCCAGGATGATCGCGGTCTTCCCCGTCTGGCGGTCGCCGATGATCAGCTCGCGTTGGCCGCGGCCGATGGGGATGAGCGCGTCGATCGCCTTCAAGCCCGTTGCCATCGGCTCGTGCACCGATTTTCTCGGCAGGATGCCCGGTGCCTTCACGTCGACGCGCTGGCGCTTGTCGGCCCTGATCGGGCCCTTGCCGTCGATGGGGTTGCCGAGCGCATCGACGACGCGGCCGAGCAGCCCCTTGCCGACCGGAACCTCGACGATGGCGCCGGTGCGCTTGACGGTGTCGCCCTCCTTAATGCCGCGGTCATCGCCGAAGATCACGACTCCAACGTTGTCGGCCTCCAGGTTCAGCGCCATGCCGCGAATGCCGCCGGGAAACTCCACCATTTCGCCGGCCTGCACCTTGTCGAGGCCATAGACGCGCGCAATGCCGTCGCCCACCGACAGCACCTGACCGACTTCGGAAACCTCGGCTTCCCTGCCGAAGTTCTTGATCTGCTCTTTCAGGATCGAGGAGATCTCAGCGGCGCGGATTTCCATCAGCGGACCTCTTTCAGTCGAACTTTGAGCGAACTGAGCTTGGTGCGAAGCGAGGAGTCGATCATGCGGTTGCCGAGCTTGACGATGAGCCCGCCGATGAGCGTCGGATCGACCTTGAGATTGAGCTGCACGTCACGCCCCGCGGCGGCACGCAGTGCCTCCTTCAAGGCCTCCACTTGGCCGTCCTTGAGGGGAAATGCCGACGTGACCTCGGCTTCCGTTTGGCCGCGGGCGCGCGCGGCGAGCGCCCGGAACGCCTTAATCATGTCGGGCAGGGCGAACAGCCGCCGGTTTCTGGCGATCAAACGGAAGAAGTTGCCGGCGAGTCCACCGATTTGCGCCCGCTCGAGCACTGCCGAAAGCGCTTTGAGCTGGTCCTCGGCCGAGAACACCGGGCTCCGGATGAGCCGTTGCAGATCGGGGCTCGCATCAAGCAGCGCCTGGAACTCCAAAAGCTTCTTTTCGACCTCCGTGAGCTGGCGCTCCTCGCTCGCCAGCTCAAACAGCGCCGACGCATAGCGGCCGGCCACGCTGGCCATAATCGGTTCGTCGCTCGCCACGTTACAGGCTCTCGTGCGATTCGAAGGGCATTTTCAAGGCGCCCGCACCGGATGAAGGTTAGGTGTCGAGGCACATCAAAAAAGGCGACGCAGGCTGTTGGCCGCCGCCTCCTTTTTCAAAGCCCGGCCTGCTCTAACACGGGGTTGAGGGACCTTCAACCGGTCGGCCTTGCGCGCGATGCCGCAATCCCCGCGAATCATTCTTCTTCTGTCCAGGGGCGGGCCCATGCAGACAGGACCAGCGGCCTGCTTCGTTCCCGATCCTCCTCACCGCCCTTGCACCACCGCCCGGCGGGCTACGGCGACGCCGGCGAGAATGAGGGCCAGCGCCACGACCGCGTTCGGCGAGGGCCTCTCCGCCAGAACGAGGGCGCCCCACATTACGCCGAATAACGGAATGAGGAAGTTGATCTGCGAAAAGAACGAGGCGCCCTGGCGGGCGACGATGCCGAGCATCAGGAGGGTGCCGATTGCCGTTTGCATCACTGCGAGCACAACGATGGCCGCTACCGATGCTGGGGTCGGTGCAAAAAGCCAATCGGACGGCTCGAGCAGGCTCAGCGGAGCCATGAACAGGGTGGACGCAACCATCACTGCTGCCGCCATGCCGATCCGCGAGCCCCCGGTCAGCCACTTGGAGGCAACCGCATTGACGGCATAGCAGCAGCCCGCGGCAGCCACCGCGAGCTGGCGCACCGTGTCCTCGCCGAGCCGGGTCAGGCTGTCGGGCCCGATCAGCACGACAAGCCCGAGGATGCCGAGGATGACGCCCGCGAGCTTACCCGTGTTGAGCTTCTCCTCGGTGAAGAGGTGGGCGAGCACCAGCGTGGTGAGCGGCATCGGTGCCATCAGGATGGCGGCGAGCCCGCTGTCGATGCGCTCCTCGCCCCAACTGATCAGCGTGAAAGGGAGCGCGTTTCCAAACAGCCCCGCGAGCAGAATGAACGGCCACAGCCGCCGGTCGGTCGGAAACCATTCCCCGTAAGTGCGTGCCAGCGCCATCATGAGCACCGCCGCCAGGCCGATCCTGAGTGTCGTCATCGGCACCGCCGGCACGCTCTCCACGCCGATCTTGATGAACAGGAAGCTCGAACCCCAGATCGCCGCGAGCAGGAGGAGTCGCATATAATCGGATGGGCCGGGCGGTGCGTACAAAGGATGCTCCAGTCGCCCCTCTTGCCCCGCGGGCGGCAGGGAAGCAGCAGGCGTCGATTGCCGGGATCGGGGCGGCGAAATGGATACCGTGTTCCGCCTTATGCCTGAACTTGGCGCTTCGTCATATCCCAACGTTACGCCGCCTGCTGCGGTGCGCTCCCGCCTTCGGCATCGGCGATTTGTGGCAGCGGCACCTGCAGTACCTCGGCGCGATCGGCGATGGCCGGATGCGGCATGAAGATTTCCCGCCCCGTCCGGCGCAACAGCCGGAACGGGCTGTAGCCCGTCTGCGCGTGTCCGATCTTGAGCAGCGCCCTAATCAACAACCCTCGGTTGTCCCAGCCCGTCAGCGCCACCGCTCCCGCATCGGCGAGGTACTCGCGCCCTCGCGAGTGGGCCATTTCGCCGAGCTTGTAGGCCTCGTGGACAATCCAAGTGATCAACCAGGCGATAAACAGGAAGACGGCTCCGTGCGGGCTGGCGAGCTGCCAGGTACGCAGCGTCTCGAAGAAGAACTCGTTACCGGCCGCGATCGTCGCCACGAGCAGGCCCCACTTCTGCCAGGCGATGCCGCCGGAGCCGATTCGCAGCAGCAGCATGGCCCAGATGTCTCGATTGACGAGGTGGGCGATTTCGTGCGCGAACACCACCCGTTCTTCGCCATCGTCGAGGCGCTTGAGGATGTCACCCAGCACCAGAACCTTGCCGCCGAAGAACAGGCTCTGCGTCGCCGCCGCGTTCACCGGCCCTTGCGGAATGAAAATGATGGCGGGCGTATAGCGCAGGCCTGCG
>DATLZB010000080.1:0-16898 GCA_035574175.1 Hyphomicrobiaceae bacterium | reverse complement strand
ATGGTATATACGCTCACCAGGTCCTGCACCGCCGACACTTTGGCAGAAATGACGATGCGTTCGGGGGGCAGACCCAGCTCCTCAGCTCGCGCCGCCGAAAGAAGCGCCGATTGCACGATCGCCTCGTGCGTAACGTCACGCGCATTCTTGGGAGCGGAGGAGCGTGCGTTCTCGTCCATGAGCCGAGTCAGCAGCTCCTGGTCGAGGGAGCCCCAGTTGACGCCGATGCGCACTGGCTTGCCCCGCTTCAGGGCCTGATCGATGATCGCCGAGAACTGCCGGTCCTTCTTGTGCTTGAAGCCGACGTTGCCGGGGTTGATGCGATACTTGTCGAGTGCTTCCGCACAGGCGGGATGGTCGGCCAAAAGCCGGTGACCGTTGTAATGAAAGTCGCCGACGAGCGGCACGCGCACCCCCATCGCTTCGAGGCGGTCGCGGATGCGCGGCACGGCCTTGGCGGCGTCGTCGCGATCGACAGTGATGCGCACAAGCTCAGAACCGGCGCGTGCAAGATCGGCGGCCTGCCGTGCGGTCGCCTCCACGTTGCCCGTATCGGTGTTGGTCATCGACTGCACGGCGATCGGCGCTCCTCCGCCGATCGTAACGTGACCCACTTTGACCGCCACCGACTGGCGCCGCGGCCATCTCATGTCACTCATCGCGCGCCTCCGCGACCACCCGCCCAGCCTAAATATGGCAGCCGCCCGGAGATGGCTAGGGTGCGCAGAAGAAGGGCGCACGGGCTGACTACGGCCGGAGGAGAATGCTCAGGCCTGGCGCGGGGTCGATTTCAGCCGCGCAACCGCGTTCGCAGAATTTTAGGGAATTCCTCGCCGCTCGGCTCGGCCTGACCGCTCCGCAGATCATCGTCGCCCCAGGCGCGCATCCCTTCCGCCTCCGACGGCCCAGAAGCGGCGTATGGCTGGCCCTGCGGGGCCGGCTGCGGCGCAGCGCCAACTGCCGTGCCGGTGCCCGCGAACCAAGCCTCGATCAGATCGAGTTCCTCCGTCGAGAGATTAAGGCCCTGGCTGCGGCAACGCGCCACCACGAAGTTGCGGAAGCGGCCGGCGAACAGGTTGGCGGAGGCGCCTTGCTCGAACCATGGATCGGCCTCGCTCACCACTTCCAGGATGAAGCGGACGTCGTCGCGGCGCACGTCGATGCCGAGCGCACGCGCGCGGCTCTCGATGTTGGCCAGCGTCTGCGTGCCCTGCAGGCCGCCATCGTTGATCTCCTTGGCCATCACCTCGAACAAGGTGCGGTACTCGGCAGGCGACAGCGGCGGCGCCTGACAGGCCTCGTGAATGCGGGTGATCGATTGCTGCACGGCGCTAGCCTGCTCAACCGCACGCGACGGCGCAGTGGCCGCGCCTCGCGACCCGGCAGCGGCAGGCTGCGGCGAGCGCATGGTCGGCGCGGCGGACTGATGCGGCGTCGGCGTGGGTCGATGGGCCGATGCAAGCTGGACTCCGATGTCCTGGAGCCGGGAGGCGCTGTAGCTCGTTGCGTGTTCCGGCGCGCCGAGCGAGGGCGAACGTCCCAGTGCCGGCGAGGAGAGGGGGGCAGCCTCGCGCCGGGATTGTGCCTCGCGCATCTCGAAGGGGGCCTCGGCGGACGCAATGCCGCGTTTGGCCTCGAAGGCCAAGTAGGGCGGCTGATCGGTCAGGCGGATGTCCTCGGGCAGCGAGCGCCGAAGCAGTTCGAGAAAACTTCCCGCGCCGGCCCAGCCCGAGCCAATGGTGCGGTCATGCCCGAGCGCCCGCGTCGTGCGTTCAGCCAGCGTCTCGAGCGGGACGGGACCACCCGCGGCACGCACGGCCGAGGCGACGGTTCCGATGATCTCGTTGCGCAGACGCTCGCCGGCACCAACGTCGGACACAATCGCATCGCTGCCGGCAATCCGGCCTTCCAGCAGCAGGGTAAGCAGATCGGCCTCGCGCACCTCGCCATCGCAAATCGCCGTATAGGGTGCAGCGGTGTAGTCGTTGGCATAGATGATGGTCCGCCGTGCATGCGCCCTCAGCCGGTGCAGCACCGTGGTGAAGTCGGCATCACCCGATAGAATGATGAACTCCTCGAAACGGGTGTCGTGGTCCAGGTGATCGAGGACATCCATCACGATGCGGATGTCGGAGGAGTTCTTGAGCTGGGCCGTCAACGGCGGACAGTCGACCACCTCAAAACCGGCACGCAGGAAGTGATGGCGCACGAACGGGAACGAACTCATGTCGGTGGAGTTGTCGTGCGTGTTGCGCCGAGGCACCGGGTTGCCATAACAGCGGTTCATCACGATGCGGCGATTTTCCCCGCCCGCCCTCGGCAGGTTGGTCGAGGTAATGAGCCGACCGCTTTCAATCTCCTTGAGCCAGATGCCTGCATCCTTGGCAAATCGCTTCGCCGCCTCCTCGCTGCGGCGTCTGAGCGAGAGATAGATGTTGTCGTAGTCGACGAACAGCGCGGTCAGCGTCGACTGGCCCAAGGCATGCGTCATGTGTGAGACCCCCGCTCGCCAAATGGCGCGATTCGGGGGCACTCTTCATGAGTCGCCGGACGCCCGCAAGAGCAGCCAGGCTTCGCCCCCAGTGGAGTCGTCCCGACATCGGCTATAGCAGCCCGGGCGCATAAGCATGGACGGCGCGCCTCGGCGAAAGGCGAGCGAGCGGGCACAAATAGTGCAGGACGGAGCGCGGGAGCCCGCGAATGGTCCCCTTCACGGCGCCGGGCAAAAACCGGGTGAGGCCAGCTCGAAGAGCTCGAACGCGAAGCCTGGAGCGACGGTGCAGCCGGCCAGCGTGAAGTCACCGAGGCTCCTTGCCCGCTGCCACACGCCAGCCGGTACCACAATCTGCGGGCGGGCACCCTGGGCCAGATCGTTGCCCAGGATGCGCGTTTCTACATTGACCTCGTCCACCGCCATCGACAACTCGAGCGGCGCCCCGGCATACCAGTGCCACACCTCCACCGCATCGATCCGGTGCCAGCGCGACACCTCGCCTTGTGCCAGAAGGAAATAGATGGCGGTCGAGGCGGCACGCCCGTCGCCGGCTTGCCGGGCGTCGCGGAAGGTCTCGCGGTAGTGTCCGCCCTCAGGATGCGGCGCAAGCTCGAGCAGGCGGATGATGTCGGCCGCGTGAAGCCCGCGCATGCCGACTCAGCTCCGGTTCTTGCGTTCGCGGATCTCGGCGAACACCTGCCAGTCCTCGGCGTTTTCCAGGCCGAGCCGCTTGCGGATGGCCGCCGATTGCGGGCGCAGAAACGGATTGGTCTCGCGCTCGAGCGCCACCGTGGTCGGCAGCGTCATCTCTCCTCTGCTGCGTTGCGCCTCGACCGTTTTGGCGCGCGCTTGGAGCGCCGCGTTCTCGGGCTCGATGGTGAGCGCGAACCGCGCGTTGGCGAGCGTGTACTCGTGGCCGCAGTAGAGGCTCGTATCCGACGGCAGCGCCCTGATCTTGGCGAGCGAGCGCCACATCATCTCCGGTGTGCCCTCGATGACCCGGCCGCAACCGATGGCGAACAGCGTGTCGCCGACGAACGCGATTTTTGCATCCGGTAGCCAGTAGCTGATGTGTCCGGCGGTATGGCCCGGTGTGTCGAGCACCCGGACCTCGAGCCCGCCCAGCATGAACGTGTCGCCCTCGCCGACCGTCTTGTCGATCTCCGGAATACGCGCCGCTTCGCCTTTGGGCCCGATGATCGTGCAGCCGCTCGAACGCTTCAACGCCGCATTGCCGTCGGTGTGATCCCCATGGTGATGGGTGGTGAGGATGTGGGTGAGCCGCCAGCCCTTGGCGGCCAGGGCGGCTGCCACCTGCTCCGCCTCCGGAGCATCGATGGAGGCGACGACGCCCGATCCGGGCTCGCGCAGCAGCACGCCGTAGTTGTCGGAAAGGCAGATGAACTGATGAATCTCGGGATCGGCCATGCCCGGCTCCTCTGGAGGACGCGGCCCGCCCCACCCTGTCCAAGGACGGCCCGCATGGCCCGCTCCGCTCTCGGCAGAAACGGCGTCGACGACGTATCAGGGCGAAACTAGCACCGGGAGAACCGATTGCAACCGTCTGCCCCCTGGCCGAAATTCGGTGCATCATAGGGCTACCCCGGACGTCGGGGCGAGAACGATCGCAGCCCGATGCAGCTTGCCGTAGCCGACCTCCGCGATTTCTACCAGCGGCCGCTGGGCCAGCTCGTGCGCCGCCTGCTGCTCGCCCGCATCCGCGCGCGCTGGCGTGGGCTTAACGGCGAGACGCTGATCGGCCTCGGCTTCTCCTCGCCCTATCTCGGCGCCTTCCGTAGTGAGGCCGATCGCATCGGATCGTTCATGCCGGCGAGCCAGGGCGCGCTGGTGTGGCCGAGCACCGCACCCAGCCTCACGGTGCTCGTCGATGAGGAGCACCTTCCGCTACCTGACCGCTCGGTCAACCGGCTGCTCGCCGTGCACTGCCTGGAGGTTGCCGAGCGCGCCCGGCCACTGCTGCGCGAGATGTGGCGCGTACTCACGCCCGAGGGCCGCCTGCTGATCGTGGTGCCCAACCGCTCGGGGGTGTGGGCGCGGCTCGATACCACGCCCTTCGGCCAGGGCCGGCCCTACAGCCGCGGCCAGCTCCAGAGGCTGCTGGCCGATGCTCTGTTCACGCCGCTCGACGTCACCAACGCGCTCTACGTGCCGCCGATCGAGCGACAGGTGCTGCTGAAGTCAGCGACCGCCTTCGAGCGCATCGGCTCGCGCCTGTCGCACCGCTTCGGCGGTGTCATCATGGTCGAAGCGCGCAAGGAGCTGACGGCGCCGATCGGCAAGGCTGCGCCAGCCACCGCCCTCGGCGGCCTAGTGCCGGCAAGGCCCCGCGGCCTGGCGCTGAGCGCGGAGGACGCCGCCAACAACCGCCAGTCGGGCACCGCGAGCGCCAGCACTACCGTTTGACGGAGCAGTCCACTTGCCAGCGACAGAAGCCGCGATCCGGCTGGTCGGCCGCTGCAACTGCGCTTGCATTTTCATTGGTCGGAGCGGGGAGATTTGAACTCCCGACCCCCAGTCCCCCAGACTGGTGCGCTAACCAGGCTGCGCTACGCTCCGTACCTTCCGACCTTTTGCCCCGCCGCCACTGCCAGGTCAACGGGATCGGGCTCATCTTGGCGCCGGCGCGCAATCCTTCTCCGTGAGGCACGTAAGCGCCGGCCTCATGGGTGCGCCGGCGCGCGCCGCCACCGCGCCGAAAAGGCCGGTCGGCAGGCAAAGATCGGCGACCGCCACGCCATCCAGGGCTGCGAGCCGGCGAGCGCTTTCGGCGGCAGCCTCAAGGAAGACCGCGCGTGAGCCGGGCCCGACGAGGCCCAGGTCCGTGAGCAGCACGCCGATTCCGGACCCCCGAGCCTTGGCCCAGGCCTCGAGCCGGGTCCAGGCAACGAGCACCTGCGCCTGCTCCAACGCCCCACGGATCGGCCGACCATCCTCGGCCTGGTATGCTACGGCAGCGGCCGCCGCCACGATCTGGGAGCGGCGCGGCTCGTGGATGTGCACCTCGCGCCAGCATTCGAGGTCGACGCCGACCGGTCCGTGCCGGCTCACCGCTATGAGCGCATGCTGGCCTGCGTGTGAGACGCTGAATTCGATGTCAGTGCCAGCCAGCGAAGGCTTGCCGGCGGGGCCAAGGAGCAGCGGCCCGAGCGCGGCTTCGCCTGCCCCTTCGTGCAAAAGCAAGAGCCGCAGCGCAATGCGTACCGCTCGCCGGTTAAGGCCTATGACGCCGCTGCCCATGGCACCGTCGCCGCGCTCGTCCTCGGCCAGCAGGCACATGCGCTGCTCGGCGCGTTCGAGCGCGGGCCGCAATTGCTCCAGATCGAGCAGCCAGATCCGCGGATCGGGTCCGCTTGTCATCCGCGCTGGCGCGCGCGGCCGCTCGCACGCCGGTTCGTACCGCCCGCGGTAGATTCGGTAAGCACGCGGCGGCACACCTCGAGCTCGCGGATCGCCGCCGCGATCACGCGCCGCGAGGCGGAATCGGGAACGGCTGAAGCATGAGGGCGCCCGCGCGCCTCGCCCCGCGCGCCCTTGCGCCCCGCCGATGTCGACTTGCCCTCGCCTGTTCCCCCTCTCAGTCCTCCCGGCCGTTGCCAGCAACGCTTGACCTCATCCACGCCCTGCTCGCGCAGGATCTTCTGCACACCTTTTATCGTATAGCCCTCGTTGCGCAGCAGGTGCTGGATTCCGCGCAGCAGATCGAGGTCCTCGGGGCGATAGTAACGCCGGCCGCCGCCCCGCTTCATCGGATGAAGCTGGGGAAACTTGTTTTCCCAGAACCTCAGGACGTGCTTCTGAACATCGAGCTCGTCAGCCACCTCGCTGATCGTGCGAAACGCATCGGCCGCCTTGCCCACCTTGGTCCTCGCTTCGATCTGTTGAAACTGATGCCGCTCCAGGCGTCTCCGCTGCTACTCGGCCGCCTTGACGCGCCGTCGCGCCAGTTTGCCGTTGATCCGGTCTTTCATGATGTGGCTCGGGCGGAACACGAGAACGCGGCGCGGCGTGATGGGCACCTCCTTGCCGGTCTTGGGATTGCGCCCGATGCGTTGGCCCTTCTGGCGGATGCCGAAAGAACCGAATGAGGACAGCTTCACGCCTTCGCCACGGGCGAGCGTGTTGGAGATCTCGGCCAAGACCATCTCGACCATCTCATGCGACTCGTTGCGAGGCAGTCCGACCTTCTGTACGAGCGCATCTGCCAAATCGGCACGCGTCAACGTTTTGCCACCCATGAAACGCCCTCCCCAGGTCCCACGCGCTTGTGGGATGCTAGCGAGGCCGCCGAGCCGGGTCAATGACAAGAGACTGATTGCAAACAGATTTTCGTCGCGTTGTGGCCTTGGCCACCGCCCGCATCCGCACGAGCGGCTCCAAAAGGCGAGAGCCTACCAGCGCACCAGCGCCGCGCCCCAGGTGAACCCGCCGCCCATGGCCTCCATCAGCACGAGGCTGCCCTCTTCGATAAGCCCGGCCGCCAACGCATGGTCTAGGGCAAGCGGGATGGAGGCGGCGGAAGTATTGCCGTGCCGCGACAGCGTCATCACGATCCTTTCCGGATCGACCTTCAGCTTTTTGGCGATGCCGTCCAGGATGCGGGCGTTCGCCTGGTGCGGAACGTAGACGTCGACATCGCTGGGCACGAACCCGTGCTCGGCAAGCGTCTCCTCGATGACGTCCGAGATCTTGTTCACAGCGTGACGGAACACCTCGCGGCCGTTCATGCGCAGATGGCCGGTTGTACGCGTCGATCCAGGTCCGCCGTCGACGTAGAGCAGCTCCTCATAGCGGCCGTCGGAATGGAGCCTGGTCGATAGGATGCCGCGGTCGTCACGGGTCCCTTCCTGGCGCATGGCCTCGAGCACCACCGCGCCCGCACCGTCGCCGAACAGCACGCAGGTGGAGCGATCCTGCCAGTCGAGAATGCGCGAGAAGGTCTCGGTGCCGACTACCAGGGCCCGCTCAAACCGACCGGTCTTGAGAAAGCTGTCGGCGCTGGCGAGTGCGAACACGAAGCCGGAACATACCGCCTGAAGGTCGAACGCGGCCCCGCGCGAGATGCCGAGGCGCGACTGGATGCGAACGGCGGTGGCGGGAAACGTGCGGTCGGGCGTGGCGGTGGCGCAGATCACGAGATCAATGTCGCCCGACGACAGTCCAGCGTTCTCCAGCGCCCGTTGGCAGGCCCGGACCCCGAGATCGGACGTGAGTTCCCCGTCGGCCGCGATGTGCCGAGCCTTGATGCCGGTGCGCTCCGTGATCCACGCATCAGAGGTATCGACGATTTTCGACAGGTCGTGGTTGGTGAGCACGCGCTTGGGCAGGTAAGACCCAACCCCCTTAACCACCGATCGAATGACGGTCACGGACTCCCCCTCGCTGTCATCGGCGCGGATTCTCCTGGCGGTCTTCCCCTCACCCGCCATTCTGGTCTCAGAGCGCCCGACGCCGCAGCGTTCATGGTGTGGCCGAAGCCCCGAGCTTGCCGTGGAAGGCCGTCAAATCCGCCGCAAGGCGCACGAGGAGCTGACTTTCCGCCATGTCGTAGCCGAGATCGATCGCGCTCGCAAAGCCAAGGGCATCGGTTCCCCCATGACTTTTGATCGCAAGGCCATTCAGACCGAGGAACGTACCGCCGTTGACGCGCCGGGGGTCCATCTTCCGTCGCAATACGGTAAATGCGCCGCTCGCCAGCATCGCCCCCAATCGTGACCACACCGATCGGCTCATGGCATCCTTAAGATATTGGGCGATCTGGCGGGCGGTACCTTCGGCGGTCTTCAAAGCGATGTTGCCAGCAAAGCCTTCGACGACGACCACGTCCACCGAGCCCTGGCCGATGGCATCCCCCTCTACGAAGCCACGGTAGTCGATTGGCAGGTCGGTGATCTCCTTGAGCCAGGCATGTGCCTGCTTGACCTCCTCCACCCCCTTGATCTCTTCCACCCCGACATTGAGGAGACCAACCGATGGGCGCTCCAAGTGGAAGAGAGCACGCGCCATGGCCGCACCCATCAGCGCGTAATCGCAGAGTTGGCGGGCCGAGGCGCCAATGTTGGCCCCCACGTCGAGCACGATGCACTCGCTCTTGACCGTCGGCCAGAGCGCGGCAATCGCCGGGCGCTCGATGTCGGCGATCGGCTTGAGAAGGAGGCGCGCGAGCGCCATCAGCGCGCCGGTGTTGCCGCCTGATACGACCACTGCGGCCTCGCCGCTCTGCACCGCCTCCACGGCACGCCACATGCTGGTGCCCTTGCCGCGGCGCAATGCCTGGCTCGGCTTGTCATCCATCTCGATCACGGTACTCGTGTGCAGAACCCGCGAACGTCGCGCGAGATCGGGATACTTGCCAAGCAGCGGCTTGATGCGCCCTTCGTCGCCGCAAAGCAGAAACTCGAGCTGAGGATGGCGCACGAGCGAAATGGAGGCGCCCGGGATCACCACCTCGGGGCCGAAATCACCGCCCATGGCGTCGAGCGCAACGGTACACGACGCAGTCATCGGGGAGTGCACCCCAATAGGAAAGCCGCAGCGCACCCGAACGGCCGGCCCCATGCCGAGCCGTCCGGTCGGTGCGGAACGGGGCGGCACCTTAACCTTTTACGGCTCTGTGACAACCTGATTCTACCGCAACGGCGGACGGCGGCGGGCCTTGAGCGTTGCCCGCAAAGCACGTCATTGGTGCCGGGCCTTCCATCTTGCCAGCGCCGCGAACGGGCCGTCGTGGCTGCCCTGCGCAGCTTCGGACACCCGATCCTCTGCCCAAGCAAACTCGGCGCCTTCGGCCCGGGGATAGGGGTCCATCGCCGCCGAGACGATCTCATAGACGATGCGTCCGATCTCCAACCGATGGTTCTCGATCGGCTCCACCTCCTCTCCCTCGAGCACGCTGTGTTCGACGGCCGCGTTGCAGGATTGCGCAAGCTGATCGGCAGGCCAGAACTCGACGCGGATGGGCTCCTCGACGACCGAGCGGACGGGAGCGAGTGTCACCACGCAGCTCTGCTCGAGCACCGCCGTGAGCCGTCCCTCGGCGCGATACCTTCCCTGCGTCATCGGCTGGAGGTGATAGCTGACCGTTAGGCTCTCGAACGACAGGACATCCAAGGCCGCGCCGAGACGGGCTGCCTCCTCGCTGGTGGCTGCGCGCACGACCTGAAGTCCCTGCCGCGGGATTTCGCCGACGGCATGTGACCAATCGAGCGGCAGGTTCTGCGGCAACGTCATAGGACAATCCTCATTTTTCGCCGCCATCGCCCGCGGCCAGGAGCCAGCCGGGAAAACTCAGACGGCCGGCGAGCAGTTCGGAGTTCGACTGCTGCCGTAATGCATCGCTCACCGCTCGCACCCAAACGGCCAGCGGTTGCGCCACCCCGGCCATGCCGCCAGCGAATACGCGGGCGGCAATGAGCGCCTCGAGTTCGTCGTCCGACCGACCAAGCGCCGCACCGTAGTCGCGCGTACGTTCATATAGGGCAGCGACGGCCTTGTTTACATGGCGCGGCACGGAGAGGTCCCCGACCCCCAACTCGCGCATAGAGACGTCCATGTCGCAGACGAAGACCTCGGCCAACGCACGCGCCAGGCGTTGCCTCGCGCTTTTGTCGCCGACGCCATCCGTTGCGAGTCGCAGCAGCACGAGCGCCAAATGGAGCATGAGCATCTCGAGCCTGGCCTCCGGCGTATCGGGCACCTTTAGGGCGCGATAGAGCGCCGGAGCACGCGCTTGCGCCACGATCGAGCCATAAAGCTCTGTTGCGCTCCGCTTGAGCTGACTTCGTTCCTCGAAGAAGCTCCACAGGGGCATGGGCCATCCACGTTTGAGCCGGCATCCGACGGGTTCTCGGGGCTCACCAGGCGTTGCAAACAGCCGAGCGTCCCGATAAGGGGGCTGGGCGCGGAGGGCAAGCGATTCCGGAGACGGATCCGTGATGGACCGGGGCAGGGACGGGCCAGTGATCAGCGCGCAGGTACGACGGTCGGTGCCGCGGCATTGCGGGCGCCTGATTTCGCTCGCATGCGCCGCCCTGTGCGCGTTCACCGCATGGGCTTGCTCGCCCATCATCACCAAGCACGGCCACCAGTTCCGCGACAAGGATGTCGAGCAGATCCAGGCCGGCATGACCCAAGAACAGGTCAGGTCCGTGCTCGGCTCGCCCGCGACCACCGCCACGCTCGGCCGGGGCAACGCCTACTACTACATATCGAGCACCACCTCGCAGGTCTCGTTCCTCACCCCGACGGAGATCGACCGGAAGGTGCTCGCCGTCTATTTCTCCCAGCACGGTACGGTTGAACGGGTCGCCCATTATGGGCTGAAGGACGGCAAGGTGTTCGACTTCATTAGCCGGACGACGCCGCCGGCGGACACCCGCGACGAGAGCCTGATCCGGCAGATGTTTCGCAACCTCGGCCAGAAGCAGTTGTTCGGCGGATGACGGCCTGCCAAGCCGCGGTTCTCAGTGGGCCAGCACGGCGAGCAGAAGCAGCGCGACGATGTTGGTGATCTTAATCGCCGGGTTCACCGCGGGGCCCGCGGTGTCCTTGTAGGGATCACCGACCGTGTCGCCCGTGACGGCCGCCTTGTGGGCCTCCGAGCCCTTGACGTGCTTTGCCCCCATGCGGTCGACGAAGCCCTCTTCGATCATCTTCTTGGCGTTGTCCCAGGCGCCGCCGCCCGAGGTCATGGAGATCGCCACGAACAGGCCGTTGACTATGACGCCGAGCAGCATGGCACCGACCGCCGACAGTGCCGCGGTCTTACCCTCCACGCCCCCGCCGGCCACGTAGTACGCGGCCACATAGAGCACGATCGGAGACAGTACCGGCAGGAGCGACGGCACCACCATCTCGCGGATCGCGGCCTTGGTCAGCAGATCGACCGCAGCCGCATAATCCGGGCGGTCCTTGCCCTGCATGATGCCGGGCTTCTCCCTGAATTGCCGCCGCACCTCCTCGACGATGGCACCGCCGGCCCGGCCCACCGCGGTCATGGCGATGCCGCCGAACAGGTAAGGGATGAGACCGCCAATGAAGAGACCAACGACGACATAGGGATTGGACAGCGAGAAATCGGGATCGACCCCCTTGAAATAGGGGAACCGCTCGGGGTTCTGCGTGAAATGCTGCAAATCGTAGCTGTAGGCCGCGAACAGCACCAGCGCCCCGAGGCCCGCTGACCCGATGGCGTAGCCCTTGGTCACCGCCTTGGTGGTGTTGCCGACCGCATCGAGCGCATCGGTAGACTTGCGAACTTCCTTGGGCAGGCCGGACATTTCGGCAATGCCGCCCGCATTGTCGGTGACCGGTCCGAAGGCGTCGAGCGCCACGACCAGGCCCGCCAACCCCAACATCGTGGTGGTCGCGATAGCAGTGCCGAAGAGACCGGCCAGATTGTAGGTGATGATGATGCCGGCCACGATCACCAGCGTCGGCAGGGCGGTCGCCTCCAGCGATACGGCAAGACCCTGAATCACGTTGGTTCCGTGACCCGTAACCGAGGCCTGGGCGATGGAGCGCACCGGACGCAGGCCGGTGCCCGTGTAGTACTCGGTTATCCACACGATGCAGCCTGTCACAGCGAGGCCGACGATGCCGCAGATGAAGAGATTGGTGCCAGTGATCGGCTGCCCGGCAGCGGTGCCGATCTCGCCCCAGCCGCCGAGCACGAACTGGGTAGCCAGATAAAGCCCCAGGATCGACAGTAGGGCCGAGGCGATGAAACCGCGATAGAGCGCGCCCATGATCGAGTTGTTGGCGCCGAGCTTCACAAAGAACGTGCCGATGACCGAGGTGACGATACAGGCCGCACCGATCGCCAGCGGATACGCCATGACGGCCTGCAGTATCGGCTGGCCAGCAAAGAAAATGGAGCCCAGCACCATGGTGGCTACCACGGTCACCGCGTAGGTCTCGAACAGGTCGGCCGCCATGCCGGCGCAGTCGCCGACGTTGTCACCGACATTGTCGGCGATGGTGGCCGGGTTGCGGGGGTCGTCCTCGGGTATGCCAGCCTCGACCTTGCCGACCAGATCGCCGCCAACGTCGGCGCCCTTCGTGAAGATGCCGCCGCCGAGACGTGCGAAGATGGAGATCAGCGAGGCACCAAAGCCCAGCGCCACCAACGCGTCGATGACGGCGCGGTCGGCGGGACCGAAGCCGAGGCCGAGCGTGAGGAAGGTGTAATAGACCGCCACGCCCAAAAGTGCCAATCCGGCAACCAGCAGTCCGGTGACCGCGCCGGCCTTGAAGGCGATGTCGAGGCCCGACGCCAGTGACTGCGTGGCGGCCTGCGCCGTGCGCACGTTGGCGCGCACCGACACGTTCATGCCAATGTAGCCGGCCGCGCCGGACAGGATCGCACCGATGGCATAGCCGACGGCCACCTGCCAGCCCAGGTAGAAAGCAGCGAGAAAGATCACAAAACCGACCATGCCTATGGTCGTGTACTGCCGGTTGAGGTAGGCCTGGGCGCCTTCACGGATGGCGCCGGCGATCTCCTGCATCTTGGGGTTGCCGGGGTCGGCTTTCATCACCGATTGGATAGTGTAGGTGGCATAGAGCAGGGAGAGCGCGCCGCAGGCGATGACCCCCCAAAGGATGGTGTTCATGAAGCTGCCCCTTGTGTGCCGGGTGAGATCGCGGCGAAGCGACCGGACGGCTGCTCCGCTGCCCGGCTTTTCACCCCTGTGAGCCTGATTCGCGCGCGGACCATGCCAAAAGCCCGGCGCGGTTGCAACACGGGGGGGAGACGCACTTTCGTCGCGTCCCGGTCGGCCTACCGGCGGCGCGCAGGGCCGCTCCGGGATCGAGCGAAATGGTCGTAGCCCAGCTGTCCAAGGGTGAGCGGCCGGCCGTCGTCGCCCAACACGCTGACGCCGCCTTCCGCCACGATCTCCCCGATCGGGGTGACCGTGACGCCCGCCCTCCCTGCGGCCGCAACGAACCGCTCGACCTTGCGGGGCGGCACCGCCGCGACAACCTCGTAGTCGTCGCCGCCGCTGAGCCCGATCCACCTCCATGGCTCGAGCCGTTCGATCACCTGCCGCGCCGGCCGGGAGTAGGGTATGCGGCCCTCCATGAGCCGCGCGCCGACCCCCGAAGCCCGGCACATGCGGTCGAGATCCTTGAGCAGGCCGTCGGACAGGTCCATGGCGGCCGAGGCGTGCGCCAGCAACGGGCCGATGAGGGTCAGGCGGGGTTCGGGCCTGAGGTAGCGCCGCTCGAGGAAATCGAGACCGGCCTGGTCCAGCTTCCACGCGCTGCGCGCCCGTTTACGATCCTCGTGCACAAGAAGGCCAAGCGCAGCATCGCCCAGCGTGCCGCTGACCAGCACAACATCACCCGGCTTGGCCGTCGCCCGCCGCACCATGCGGCCGCGCGCGACGCGGCCGATGGCGGCGATCGTAATCGAGAGCGGCCCTTCGCGCCGATCGGTATCGCCGCCCAAGAGAGCCATGCCGAACCGGCGCTGGGCTTCGCAAAGGCCGTCGGCGAACTCTTGCATCCAGCGACGGGTCGGTGCCTCGGGAAAGGACAACGACATCAAATAGCCGACAGGCACTGCGCCTTTGGCCACGAGGTCGGAGACGTTGACGGCCAGCGCCTTCCAGGCGATGTCGGCGGGTGCATCGTCGGACAGAAAGTGCACGCCTGCCGCGACGGCATCGGTCTTTAGCACGAACTCCTGGCCGGCGAGCGGAGCGAGCAGAGCGCAGTCGTCGGCAAGGCCGAGCGCACCTGGGGCATCCGCCGCTAGCGGCGCCAGGAACCCCTGGATCAGGCCCTCCTCGCTGTCGATGACGCCCACTCTGGTCATGACCCGCTTCGGCCGGCGAATTCGTGGGGCCGGAAACGGCGCGCCAGCTTGTCGAGCACGCCGTTGACGACCTTGGGTTCCTCGCCCGCGAAAAAGGCATGAGCGAGCTCGATGTACTCGTTGATGATCACGCGGGCGGGAATGTCATGACGCTCCATCAGCTCGAATACGGCCGAGCGCAGGATGGCGCGCAGGATCGAATCGATGCGAGCCAGGCGCCATCCCACGGCAAGCTGCTGATCGACGATCGGATCGATATCGCGCTGGCGGCGCACCACACCGCGCAGCAGCTCGCCGAGAAAGGCGGCGTCGATGTTGGCTCTCTCTCCCGCTCTTTCACCCTCGCCCTCGCACTCGGCCTCCTCGATCGGATTGGCGAGAAGCTGATCGATAACGGCGTTGAGATCGGTGCCGGCAAGGTCCATCTGATAGAGGCCCTGAACGGCCGCCAGCCGCGCCGCGCTGCGCTCGAGCATCGGGCCCTCGGGCGGCGGGCGCATCACGCGTTCTGCCCCTCGAGCGCTTCCGCGATGTCGAGGAGCCGAAGGCAAGCTCGCACAGCATCGCCGCCCTTGCCCGCGCGCCCGCCCTGCGCGCGCTGCATGGCCTGCGCCTCGCTGTCGACGGTCAGGATGCCGTTGCCGACCGGGATTGAGCGACGCACGGCGATCTCCATCAGCCAGTGATTGGCGTTGTGGCAGACGATGTCGTAGTGGGAGGTCTCGCCGCGAATGACGCAACCCAAGGCCACTGCACCGCAGAACCGAGCGTTGGGTGCCCGCATGGGGATGAGACCGGCCTCGGCGGCGCTGGCCAACGCCTGCGGAATCTCGAGGGCACCCGGAACCGTGACCCGCTCGTAAGCAGCGCCTTGCGCCAGGATCTCCGCGACGGCTCCCTCCAAAAGGGCATCGGCCACGTTGCCGTGGAACCTGGCCTCTATGACGAGAAGGCGCTGGCCGGTCCTGTCGACCGGGCGCGAGGGCCCTTCGGGGGGTGGAGCGCGTCCGGCCATGGCACCAATGGCACCTCACGTATGATGCGAGTGGGGCTTCACCTGCGCACTTCGAGCAGGCGCGCCACATAGCGGGCGAACAGATCGACCTCGAGATTGACGCCCTCGCCCGTGCTTTTCGCCCCCCAGGTGGTGACCGTCAAGGTATGTGGAATGATGTTGACCCCGAACCGGTTGCCGGCAACCTCGTTGACACTGAACGAGGTACCGTCGAGGGCCACCGAACCCTTGGGTGCAATGTACAGCGCCAGGTGCTCCGGAGCGTCGAAGGTGAAACGGCGGGAGGGCCCGTCGGCGCGGATCTCCACGATACGGGCGACGCCGTCGATATGGCCGGTCACCACGTGCCCGCCGAGTTCGTCACCCATTCTGAGCGAGCGTTCAAGGTTGACGCGGCGCCCCACGCGCCACTCCGATATGGTCGTTTTCGACAGGGTCTCGTTGGAGGCCTCCACGGTGAACGCGCTGCCCCGGCCTGCCGGCGTGACGCTCGTCACCGACAGGCAGCATCCGTCGCAGGCGATGGAGGCGCCGACGGCAATACTCGCCGGTTCATAGCCGCAGCGGACGGTGAGGCGGCCGCCCTCGCGGGCCACAACCTCCCCAACGTCGGTGACGATACCGGTGAACATCTCACGCTCCTCGCCTCCGGCGAAACACGTACAGCCCGTCCCCGCCGATCCGGGCGTTAAAAACGAGCTCGAACATGTCGCGCCGAACATAACCCAAAAGGTCGCGCTCGGCCGCTGCCGCGCCGCCCTCGCCCCGTCGATACTGCACGACCTCGTCGGGAATACCGCTGTCGAAGAATGCGCGCCAGAGGGTCGGACCGCCTTCGACAAGCAGCCGCGTGACGCCGGCAGCGACCAGTGCCTCCATGGCCGCCGGCAGCCAAGGCCGATCGCCGACCGAAGCGACATCGAAGAATCGGCAGCCGGCCCGTTCAAGCCGCCCTCGAACGCTCGGATCGGCGTGCGGCCCGGCGATGATCCACACCGGGTGATGCCCGGCGGTCAGCACCAGTCGCGATCGCGGCGAGGGCAGGCCGCGCCCGGCCAACACGACGCGGATAGGGCTTCGATGGACAAGTCCCGGCAGCCGGCAGGTGAGATCGGGATCGTCGTCCTGAACCGTCACCCGGCCGACGGCGATGGCGTCCGCCCGGGCGCGCAGCAGATGGCCGTGGGCTCTCGCCGCCGCGCCGGTGACCCAGCTCGGCCGGCCTTTACCGCCGCGCGGCACGCTGCCATCGACATCGAGCGCCATTTTCACCTGCACGAAAGGACGCCGCTCGGTGACGCGCAGGATATGGCCGCGCGCGGCCCAGTCGCACTGGCGTGCCAACACGCCGCAAGTAACGGCGATGCCGGCCTGGCGCATGCGCTCGAGCCCTCGCCCGGCCACGCGCGGGTCGGGATCCTCGATGCCGACCACGACCCGTTTGACGCCTGCCGCGATCACGGCGTCGACGCAAGGCGGCGTCTGGCCATAGTGCGAGCAGGGCTCAAGAGTTGAGTACAGTGTCGCTCCCCGCGCCCGGGCGCCAGCGC
>DATLZB010000079.1:0-12273 GCA_035574175.1 Hyphomicrobiaceae bacterium | reverse complement strand
CTCGCACGCCGCGCGCGGCGGCCGCGGCTTCGCCTTTACCCGCCGATATCCGGCGTCCGGAAAGCTTTCGAGCGCTGGCTACTTGGCCGGCAGCAGCTCGGCGTGCAGCGTTCGTGCTTGCTCGATCTGGTCGGCCGGAGTCTTCAGAACCGTGGCCACGTAAGCGGAAAGCTCCTTGCCACTCATCGGCGCGATGGGGATGTTCGACTTCCTGACCTCGGCCTTGAAGTCGGGGTCGTCCAGCATCTTGGAGAAAGCCGTGCGCAGCGCCTCCACGCGCTCGGCGGGCACCCCGGGCGGAAATGCGAGCGCACGGCCAATGGTTCCGGCTGAGGCATAGATCTCCATCAACGTCTTTTCGCTGGCGTTGCCGAACTCGGTCATCGCCGGCAGATCGGGATACTCGGGCAGGCGTCTGGCGGCGATGGCGAAGAACGGCACGAGGTCGCCGCTCTTGAGCTTGTCGCCGTGGATGGTGAGTGCATTGGCCGTCGTCATGCCGGCTCCGTCGAGCTCACCGCGCTCCATGGCGAGGTGGATGTCCGAGGTTCCCTTGTAGCCGCCAATGATCCTGAATCTCGTGCCCGCCACCCGGTTCATCATCAAGGGGCCAAGCGCAAATACGTTGGCGGCACCCGTGGCGCCCATGGTCACTTCGCGCTTCTTGGCGTCCTCAATGGTGCGGACGCCTGACGCCTTGGTCGCGAGCGCGATGGCGTCCGCGTCGGCAAGGCGACCAATGTATTGATAGTCGCCAGCGTTGAACTTGACACCCTTGGTCAGCAGCGTTTCGAACAGCACCTCGGCGTGCACGAGATGGATCAGTGTGCCGTCCTTGGGTGCTACGTTGTAGGAGTAGTTCAACGCCACATTGCCGCCGGCGCCGGGCATGCTCTGCATGATCAGATTGGGCTGGCCGGGGATGTATTTGCGGAGATGCTGGGCGGCCAGCTGGGCGTAGAGGCCGTAGGTGCCACCGACGCCGGCGCCGATCAGGATCTGAACGTCCTTGCCCTTGTAAAAGGCCTCGACAGAGGATTGTGCCTGGGCCTGCGGTAGCCACGTGAAAAGCATGGCGGCCGCCAGAGCGGCCGGAGCCGGATTGCGAGTCATCGTGTTTCCTCCCTCCGTGCGACAGCACACGAACAACGGCGTCGACCCTACGCGGGGCCGCTTCTGCGAGGGCCACTTTGCCGCGGCTGGGCGCAAGCGGCAAGGCGCGTTGCTGGAGGGGTGCACAGCGGCGAAGCCTTGTCAGGTGACAGGTGGTGGGCAAGCGGCAGACTCAGGGTGCGAGCGTTGGCGAGGGAGGTGCATTTCATCTGGTAATCGCCTGCGATAGTGTCAGGCCCGGCAGACTCATTGCGACGCCACGGAGGACACTCTGGCTCGACCGTCGGACAACGCGCGCCTCCGGCTGCTCACTACCTTGCGTGAGCTCGAGCGCAAGGTGCTGTGGCTCTCGACCTATATGATCCATCACGCCAACCACGAAAGGGACCACGGCGATGGGCTCAAGGTGGGCGGGCACCAAGCCTCGTCTGCATCCCTCGTCACCATCATGACGGCGCTCTACTTTCACATTCTCCGGCCGCAAGACCGCGTAGCCGTGAAGCCGCACGCGAGCCCGGTGTTCCATGCCATTCAGTATCTGCTGGGCAATCAGTCGCTCGAAAACCTCAAGAACTTTCGCGGCTTCGGCGGCGCGCAGTCGTATCCGTCGCGCACCAAGGATGAGGACGACGTCGACCTATCGACAGGCTCCGTCGGCCTTGGCGCCGCAGCGACGGCCTTCGCGAGCCTGACACAGGAGTATGTGCGTGCGCATGGCTGGGGTCGCCATTGGCCCGAGGGGCGCATGGTGGCGCTCGTCGGCGATGCCGAACTCGATGAAGGCAATATCCACGAGGCGTTGCTCGAATGCTGGAAGCACGGGCTGAGAAACTGCTGGTGGATCATCGATTACAACCGCCAGAGCCTCGACTCGGTGGTGTCGGACGAATTGTTCATGAAAGTCGCCGGCATCTTCGAGACCATGGGCTGGGAGGTGGTGCTGCTCAAGTTCGGCAGGCTGCTGGAGCGGGCCTTTGCGAGACCCGGCGGCGAGCGCCTGCGCAAGTGGATCATCGAATGCCCGAACCTGCTCTACTCGGCCTTGGTGTTTCAGGGCGGGGCCGCGTGGCGCAAGCAGCTCGAGCGGGATCTGGCAGATGCTCCTGAGACGTTGGGCATAGTTGGTTCACTTTCGGACGAAGAGCTGGCGCGGCTGATGACTAATCTCGGGGGTACCGATCTCGAAGTCATCGTCGATGCGTTCGAGCGTGCACCCTCCGGCAGGCCGGTGTGCTTCATCGCGTATACGATCAAGGGGTTCGGGTTGCCTTTTGCCGGCCACAAGGACAACCACGCGGGGCTGATGACGAAAGCCCAGATGGAGGAGTTCCGCATCCAGAACGGCATCGATCAGGGAGCGGAATGGGAGCGTTTTGCCGGCCTTTCCCAACCCGCCGATGCGCTGGCGCAGTTCCTGCGGGAGGTCCCCTTCGTGGCGGTGGGCCGGCGGCGACGAAGGGCGGAGCGCATTCCGGTGCCGCCGATGCCGGCCCTCGATATCAGCGGCGCGATGTCGACGCAGTCGGGCTTTGGCCAGTTGCTCGCCGAGATCGGTCGCATGCAAACTGCGCTTGCCGCTCGCATCGTCACCACCTCGCCCGACGTGACGGTCTCGACCAATCTCGGACCCTGGGTCAACCGGCGCGGCCTGTTCGCGCTGTCCCACAGGCAGGATCTTTTCAGGGAGCGGGGACTGCTCTCTGCACAAAGGTGGGAGATGAGCCCGACCGGCCAGCACATCGAACTCGGCATAGCCGAGATGAACCTGTTTCTACTGCTCGCGACCCTCGGCCTGTCGCATTCGCTGTTTGGCGAGCGGTTGATCCCGATCGGCGCGCTCTATGATCCGTTCATCTGCCGCGGCCTCGATGCCCTCAACTACGCCTGCTACCAGGACGCGCGCTTCATTCTGGTGGCGACGCCGTCAGGCATCACGTTGGCGCCCGAAGGCGGCGCGCACCAGTCCATCGCAACGCCGCTGATCGGCATGGCGCAGGATGGGTTGGCGTCATTCGAGCCGGCTTTCGTCGATGAGCTCAGAGTGATCATGGGCTGGGCGTTCGAATACATCCAGCGCGAGGGCGAGGAGCGTGGAGAAACGCACTGGCTCAGAGACGAAAAGGGTGGATCGGTCTACTTGCGTCTTTCTACACGGCCCGTCGACCAGCCCAAACGGGACCTCGACCAGCTCGCCGGCGACATCATCAACGGTGGATACTGGTTGAGGCGGCCCGATCCCTCTTGCGAACTCGTGATCGCCTACATGGGTGCGGTTGCGCCAGAGGTTATCGCGGCAACCGGTCTGCTGGCCGAGGACCGACGCGGCATCGGTGTGCTTGCCGTGACATCGGCCGACCGGCTCTCGGCCGGCTGGCATGCAGCGCAGCGCGAACGCGAGCGGGGTAACCGCGAGGCACGCTCGCATATAGAGCATCTGCTCGCAGAGGTGCCGAGGGATGCCGGGATCATCACCATCCTCGACGGTTACCCCGAGACCCTTTCCTGGATCGGTGCCGTCGAGGGCCATCGCGTTCGCGCGCTCGGGGTTGAGCATTTCGGCCAGTCGGGCTCGATCAGCGAGCTCTACGGACACTACGGGCTCGATGTGAACGCAATACTGGCTGCCGCCGAGACGCTAAGGTCAGGTCGCCCAACGAGATACCGGTTCAAGCAAGGGCTGGGTTGAGGCTCTGGTCGCTGGCAGCGGCCAGCCCGGCCGCAAGCATCAGTGCGCGGACGTTGTTGCCCGCGCCGAGATGAGGGCCAAGGCCTTTCTGGCGTCGAGGCGTCCGTCGTATAGGGCGCGGCCGGCGATGGCACCTTCAAGCATGGCGTGCTCGGGGCGGAGCAGGGCCTTGACGTCCTCGAGAGAGGCGAGGCCGCCCGAGGCGATCACCGGAATAGCAGTGGCCCGGGCGAGCGCGACGGTTGCTGCAAGGTTCAAACCTTGGAGAACGCCGTCGCGGCCGATGTCGGTGAAGACGATGGCGGCAACGCCAGCATCTTCGAAGCGCGCGGCAAGCGCAGCCGCAGTCAGCTCGCTGGTCTCGGCCCACCCCTCGACGGCGACACGACCGTCGCGCGCATCGATACCGACGACGATGCGGCCAGGGAAGCGCGCGCAGGCCTCGCGCACGAGGGGCGGATTCTTGAGCGCGGCGGTGCCAAGGATTACGCGGCGCACGCCGCGGGCGAGCCAGTCTTCGACGGTCGCCATGTCGCGGATGCCGCCGCCGAGCTGTACGGGGATGGTGACGGCTCCGAGGATTGCTTCCACCGCGGCGGCGTTGACCGGCCGGCCGGCGAAGGCGCCGTTGAGGTCGACGACATGCAGCCACTGAAAGCCCTGCTCGGCGAAGGCTCTGGCCTGAGCGGCGGGGTCGTCGTTGAAGACCGTCGCCTCGGCCATCTCGCCTCGCTTCAGGCGTACGCAGCGGCCGTCCTTCAAATCGATCGCCGGGAACAGGATCATGTCTTGCCGCCGCTGTTACGCCGCTGCGCGCAACGCCATCGTGTTGCTCTCATCCTGGTCTTGAATCAGTGAAGCAATGGTCCCGTCAAGGACGTGTTCCAGTCTCATGTCAGTCGATCAATGCAATGCCGCCGCCTCCGCCCGGGCGCGCGGTCCACTCACCCGGGCCGATGCCGTTGATATTTGGATCGCCCGCTGGCTCAGGGTGCGCCGCAAGGACCTTTGTGCACGCTATCAGTGCGATCCGCGGCGGCTCTACGAGATCTGGGAAGAGCGCAAGTTCGCTGGGACGCGGGAGGAGGCGCTGCAACTCTTCCATGTGCGTTACCCGAGCCTCGTCGACCGCATCGACTACGGCCGGCACCGGCGCATTCCCCGCACCGCGCATCCCGACCAGCTCACCCTGTTCGAGAGACCGGCGGACGTCGGAACAACAGCCAGTTCGGTCACATCGAGCACATCGAGCCCTGCTCCACCCGCCTCGCTGCGCCCGAAGACAAGTTTGGCGCCGAGGATTTCGGCGATGGGCTCGTAGGCGGCGGCGCAAACGAGGCCGTTGGTGCTGGTGCCGAGTGTGACGGAGCAAATCATAGGCGCCGAAAGCTTCTTTCCACTGTGCGGAATAAGAACATAAAGCGAACTCTGCCTGGACCTCAAGGGCGACTCATGCCATGTTCTCTTTACGTTCCGCCCTGGGAACGCCCCGTTGTTGCCCCCATCCTGTGGTGCGTACGTGTTGCGCGTTCCGTGATGCGTATTTTCCTCCGGCCCCTGTTCGGTGAGAAGCCCATGCAGACCTTCCTCATTTCCTACGACCTCGCCAAGCCGACCCGCAACAAGCATGCGCTGGCAACCGCCATCATGGGGCTCGGCTCATCGTGGGCGCGGCCGCTCGAATGGACGTGGTACGTGCGCGCCGACGTTACGGAAAGCCAGATCGCCGCGCAGCTCGCTGCGCTCCTCGACGACGACGACGGTTTGGTTGTGCAGGCGGTTGAGGAGGAAGCGACGCTCGCCAATACCTCCTTGCGCTGGTTTCGCCAGCGGCGGCCCGGCTTCGATATCGAGGCCGGCTCCAACATCCTGGCATTTCCCACGGTTGGCGCCGCGGCGCCCGCTCAGCAGGAGCTGCCGCTGCCGATGGCGCAAGTCGGCTGATCTGGGGTCAAAGCCAGTCTCTGCTGCGCGACTCTGTAGGTGCCGCCGGCTAAGGCCGCCACCTGAGGAAGTTGGCGAGCAGGCCGAGACCGAGCCGCTGGCTCTTCTCCGGGTGGAACTGGGTGCCGGCCATGTTGGCGGCAGCCACCATGGCGGTCACGGGCCCGCCGTACTCGGTTTCGGCAACGATGATCCCTCGGTCCATCGGCAGGAAGTGAAACGAATGTACGAAGTAGGCGTGCAGGCCGTCCGGTCCGGTCGGCAGGCCGGCCAGCAAAGGGTGCTCGCGGCGCAGTGCCAGAGTGTTCCAGCCCATGTGCGGGATCTTGAGGGCGGGATCGGCGGGCTCAATCGCTTTGACGTCGCCGGCGATCCAGCCCAGTCCCAGTGTCTCGACGAATTCCAGCCCGCGGGTTGCCATCAACTGCATGCCCACGCAGATGCCGAGGAAGGGTCGGCCCCGCGCGCGTACGGCTGCCGTCAGGGCATCGACCATGCCCGGAATGGAGTCGAGACCTCGACGGCAGTCGGCGAAGGCGCCAACGCCGGGCAGCACAACACGGTCGGCCCCGGCGACGGCGTCCGGCTCGGAGCTCACGCGGATGTCGGCGTTCGATCCCGCGTCGCGGGCGGCTCGCTCCAGCGCTTTGGTTACCGAGTGGAGATTGCCAGAGCCGTAGTCGATGATGATGAGACGCTCGGCCATCAGATCCGCTCCCTGGAGCCCCAGCGCCACCAGTGCCGGGCGGCGCGGGGCGGCCCGGTTGTGCGCGCCACGCCTATGGTGGCGGCGGGAGCCGCCAAGCGGTCGTGGTCAAGCAATGGCTGGTGCGGCAGCCACGCCTCGAAAAAGCGTCGCTCGCAGTCGGCGGCCGAGCGGCCGGTGACGGAGGAGAGGAAGCGGTAGCCTTGCCGCTCGAGGGTCCAGCGCCGGAGGCTTGCAGCCTCGTAACCGACAACGAGATGCAAAGCAGTAAGGGCAACGCCCGGCCAATGCGTATCGGCGTCGAAGGCGAGGGCAGGAATGGCAAGCAGCGAAACCAGCGCCACGTAGCCAGCAAGAACCAGCCACATGCCGTTCAACGCCATCCACAGCGGAGCAAACAGCATGGCCGACAGCGAGAAGCCGTCGCGCACGAAGACGAGGGCTTCGGCGCGGTCGAACCGGTCAGCCGGTGGCTCGGGCGGTTCATGCACGGTGTATACGATCATCACTCAAGCCCCAAGAGGCGCAGGGCAGCGCTCAACCGTCGAGGCTGCCCTTGGTCGAGGGTACCTGGCCGGCCAGGCGCGGATCGACGCTCACGGCCTGACGCAAGGCGCGGGCAAGACCCTTAAAGCAGGTCTCGGCGATATGGTGATTGTTCTCGCCATATAGCGTCTCGACGTGCAGCGTAATGCCGGCATGCTGGGCGAACGCCTGAAACCACTCACGGAAAAGCTCGGTGTCCATGTCGCCGACCTTGGGTCGGCTGAATGCGACATTCCATACGAGATGGGGCCGTCCCGAAATGTCGATCGCGACGCGGGTCATGGTCTCGTCCATGGGCAGGTGGACGTCGGCGTAGCGGGCGATGCCCTGTTTGCCACCAAGAGCCTTGGCAACAGCCTGGCCCAGCACGATGGCGCTGTCCTCGGTGGTGTGGTGAAAATCGATATGCAGGTCGCCTTTGGCCCGCAGCGAGATGTCGATCAGCGAGTGGCGGGCCAGTTGTTCCAGCATGTGGTCGAGGAAGCCGATGCCGGTGGCAATGTCGTATGCCCCGGTGCCGTCGAGATCGACGCTGGCGCGGATCTCAGTCTCCTTGGTGTTGCGTTCGATCGTCGCCTGGCGTTTCACGGAGTTTGGACTTCCCCATGCTTTCCGCTTCCGATGCGAGGCGTTTATCAGGTTGCGCAGCGCCAGGATAGAGCCCAGAACTGGAGCCAAGAAGGCAGACCCCTTGCTTTTCCCGTTCAGTGTTACGAAGTCCCTCCAAGAGCCATGAGATGAGCTATCCGGACCCTTTAGCCAATACAGCCAGCCCGTGGCACGGCACCACCATTCTGACCGTCCGCAAAGGCGGCAGAGTGGTGATCGCCGGAGACGGTCAGGTCAGCTTCGGACAGACCGTGATGAAGGCCAACGCCCGCAAGGTGCGTTCGATCGGGCGGGGCGATGTAATCGGCGGCTTTGCCGGCGCAACCGCCGATGCGTTCACCCTGTTCCAGAGGCTTGAGAGCAAGCTCGAGCAATACCCGGGCCAGCTGATGCGGGCTTGCGTCGAGCTCGCCAAGGACTGGCGCACCGATCGCTACCTGCGCCGGCTCGAAGCAATGATGATCGTCGCCGACCGCGACACGACACTGGTGTTGACCGGCACCGGCGACGTGCTTGAGCCAGAGCACGACGTCATGGGCATCGGTTCGGGCGGCGTGTTCGCGCTGGCGGCAGCGCGTGCTCTCATGGATCAGCCGCTCGATGCGGAAGCCATCGCCCGCAAGGCACTGGCGATCGCGGCGGAGATCTGCGTCTACACCAACAGCAATATAGTGATCGAGGCCCTGCCATCCGGACGCTAAGCCTCTCAAGGTGTGGACCCGGCAACGCTTGCCGTGCCCATCCTTCTGTGCGCAAGTGCGAACGATGATCCTCAAATGCCAATGATGAACAACTTCTCCCCTCGTGAAATCGTCTCCGAGCTCGACCGCTATATCGTTGGCCAGGAGGCCGCCAAGCGGGCAGTGGCGATTGCGCTCAGGAATCGCTGGCGACGGCTGCAGCTCGACGATGAGCTGAGGGAGGAGGTGCTGCCCAAGAACATCCTGATGATCGGGCCGACGGGCGTCGGAAAAACGGAGATCTCCCGGCGTCTCGCCAAGTTGGCCGGGGCGCCCTTTCTCAAGGTGGAGGCGACAAAGTTTACCGAAGTCGGCTATGTGGGGCGCGACGTGGAAAGCATCATCCGCGATCTGGTCGAGGTAGCGATCTCGCTCGTCCGCGACACCAAGCGCAAGGAAGTGAGGGCGCGGGCCGAGAAGGAAGCGGAGAAGCGCGTGCTCGATGCGCTCGTGGGGGAGAATGCATCGGAAGCGACGCGGGAGGCCTTCCGCCGGCGGCTGCGCGCCAACGAGCTCAACGACAAGGAAATCGAGATCCGGGTTGCCGACAGCGGCGGGTTTCCCTTGTTCGAAATTCCGGGTCAGCCCGGGGCCTCGGTCGGCATGATCAACATCGGCGAGATGCTGGGGAAAGCGTTCGGCCAGCGCAGCCGCACGCGGCGCGTCACCGTCAAAGACAGCTACGAGATCCTGATCGCGGAGGAGAGCGACAAGCTGCTCGACCAGGACCAGATCACGCAGGAGGCGATCAAGGCGGTCGAAAACAACGGCATCGTGTTCCTCGACGAAATCGACAAGATCTGCTCGCGCTCGGAGATCGGTCGCATCGGCGCGGACGTCTCGCGTGAAGGCGTGCAGCGCGACCTGCTGCCGCTCATCGAGGGGACGACCGTGTCGACCAAGCATGGTCCGGTCAAGACCGATCACGTGTTGTTCATAGCGTCGGGGGCCTTCCACCTGGCAAAGCCTGCAGACCTTCTGCCAGAGCTGCAGGGACGGCTGCCGATCCGGGTCGAGCTGCAGCCGCTCACCCGCGACGACTTCCGCCGTATTTTGACGGAACCCGAGGCGAGCCTCATCAAGCAATATGTGGCGCTGATGGCGACCGAAGGGGTGACTCTCGAATTCACGCCGGACGCCATCGACGCGCTCGCGGATGTGGCGGTGCAGGTCAATTCGTCGGTCGAAAACATTGGCGCGCGCCGCCTGCAGACAGTGATGGAGCGCGTGCTCGACGAGGTGTCGTTCGATGCCTCTGATCGCAGCGGTCAAAGGGTCACCATTGACGCCGCCTACGTGCAGGCCCACGTGGGCGATCTCGCCAAGAACGCGGATCTGAGCAAGTTCATCCTTTAAGGTGCGTTGGCGTGGGCGGCACCAGCGCGGCGAGGAACGAGGTCAAGTCTCGCGTCACATGGTGGATGTGGGCGGGAGGCTCGCGCCACGTCCTTATCTCGGCCTGGGCGGGGTGGTCGATGTAGTCGGAGGCGACCAGCACGGTGGTCATGCCGAGCGCGTGGGGCACCTCGAGGTTGAGCGGCACATCTTCGAACATGGCGGCTTCCTGGGGCGCCACGTCGTGGGCGGCGATCATGCGAGCGAACGCCTCAGCTTCGCGTTTCGAGACATAGCCGCAGGCTTCGATGTCGCAGATGGCCTCGAAGAGATGGAGGAGGCCGAGCTTCTCCGCCACCCGCTCGGCGTGCCGGCGCGAGCCATTGGTGAAGATCAGCTTGCGGCCGGGCAGGCGCTCGATGGCGGCAGCAAGCTCAGGCATCTCGTAGAGCGCGCTCAGGTCGATGTCGTGTACGTAGTCGAGGAACGGCCGGGGGTCGAGGCGGTGCACCCGCATGAGGCCGGACAGCGTGGTTCCAAACTGGCGATAATAGTGCTTCTGCAGGTAGCGTGCGTGGTCATAAGGCACGTTTAGCTGCCCGGCGATGAACTCGCTCATGCGACGGTCGACCTGCGCGAACAGATTGCACTCGGCGGGGTAAAGGGTGTTGTCAAGGTCAAACAGCCAGATGCGCGTGCGCTCGAAGCCGCGTGGTGCGCAGGAAGGTGGCGGCGCGGTCGACGCAGCCGGGGGCAGATCTGGCGGGACGGGTTCGAGGGACACGTTGTTCAAGCCTTGGTGCCGCCGACCAGGGTGCCGACGCCGTGCTCGGTGAAAAGTTCGAGCAGCACGCAGTGCGGAACGCGCCCATCGATGATGACGACGGCTTCGACGCCTTGCTCGACGACCTCGACGCAAGCCTCGACCTTCGGGATCATGCCGCCGGAGATCGTGCGGTTCCTGATCAGCTTGCGGGCTTCGGCAACGGTCAGCTGCGGGATGAGTTTCTTGTGGTTGTCGAGCACGCCGGCGACGTCGGTGAGCAGCAGCAGGCGCTTGGCCTTCATCCTGGCCGCCAGCGCACTGGCAAAGGTGTCGGCGTTGATGTTAAGGGTTTCACCGTCCCTGGAGGCCCCAACCGGGGCGATGACGGGAATCAGGTCGGATTTGGAGATGACCTCAACGATGTGCGGGTTCACGATTTCGGGCTCGCCCACATAGCCGAGATCGACGGAACGCATCAGGTTGGACTCCGGGTCCGGCATCTGGGTAATCCTGCGCGCGATCATCAGGTTGGCGTCCTTGCCCGAGATGCCGACCGCCTGGCCGCCCTGCCGGTTGATGGCCGACACGATCTCCTTGTTGATGGCCCCGGCCAGAACCATCTCGACGATCTCGACCGTCGGCTTGTCGGTTATCCGCAAACCGTTGACGAACTCCGACTTGATCTGAAGCTTCTGCAACATGGCGCCGATCTGCGGCCCGCCGCCGTGCACGACGATCGGGTTGACGCCCGACTTCTTCAAGTAGACGATGTCCTGAGCGAACGCCTCAGACAGCGCGGGGTCACCCATGGCGTGACCGCCGAACTTGATGACGACAGTCTGGTCGTCGTAGCGGATCAGGTGCGGAAGCGCCTCGGCCAGAATCCGCGCCTTGACATGAGCTGAAACGGGAGTCTCATCCCGCTCGGTCGGTCCTGATCCGCCCTTCGTCGCCATGGACGCACACCTTGCAACCTCAAGAATGAGCGAGTTATAGCGGCTCGCCCTGCTGCGACAACGGATTTCCCCCACATTTCGCCGCTAAAGGCTGGCGCCCGAACCGTCGGGGCCGTGTGCATCATGGCCGAATGGGTTAAAGGTTGAATGCGGGTGAGGCCAGGAGTGCGGTGCGCTCAGGGCCGAGAGGAGTGACCACCGATGGCGCAGCCCTTCGCTGACGCTTTGAGCTGGGTGCCCAAGTCCCGGCATTTGGCGGCGACACTGGCTCGCGCCCACGATTTCGCCCGCGGCCTCGCGCACCCGACGGTCACGCTTGAGCACCTCCTGCTCGCTCTCGTCGAGGATCCGGACGCTTCGATCGTGCTGCAGGCGTGCGATATCGATCTTGCGCGGCTCAGGGCCGCCGCCGACGGCTACCTCGCCGGACAGCCTAGAGGGGAGCAGCAGGTCGTGCTGGAGGCGCATCGCGATCTGGTGCGCATCCTCGACTATGCGGTCGCGGCCGCACAGCAAAGCCGGCGGAGAGAAGTCAACGGTGCCATTGTGCTCGCTGCCATCGTCGGGGAAGGTAAGAGCCAGGCGGCGGCGCTGCTGCAGGAGAACGGGCTGACGTTCGCGGAGGCGATCCGCGCTCTGCAAACGGCAAGCGCAGGGCCGCCGCGATCACAGCTCGCGGCGGCGAGTGCGGCGGCAACAGAGGCCACCGAGCAAATCCTGGCGAGCACGCGTCGCCGGCTCGACAGCGGCCGAACGGCGACGGCAGCGCCGCCCGGGTCGGCGCCGGGGGCGGTAGGGGGGGCCGCCTCACAAAGTCCGGTCAACGGGATGGCTGCGCAGCCTGGAGCGGCTCGAGGGAGCCAGCCCCCGCC
>DATLZB010000078.1:0-20340 GCA_035574175.1 Hyphomicrobiaceae bacterium | reverse complement strand
CCGGTTGTCGAGGTCGCCCGAGAGTTTCCCGCCTCATGCGGCATCAATGCCTGGCGGGCGATCGAGCCGACCAAGCGGCTGTTCACGGCGGCGCGCGCGACCGGGTTGCCCATCGTCTACTCGACGACCGATGCGCGGCCCAACAGCCGGCCGGCTGCCGTCAGATCGACCAAGCGGGCCAGACAGCGGCCGGTCGACCCCTCCGATTACGTGATCCGCGCCGATTTCGCGCCCGAGCCCGGCGACCTCGTCATCACCAAGCAGCGGGCCAGCGCCTTCTTCGGCACACCGCTTGCCGCGCATCTGACCGAACTCGGCGTGCGCTCGGTGATCATGATCGGAGAGAGCACCTCGGGCTGCCTGAGGGCCAGCGCGGTCGATGCCTATTCGCACGGCTTCCACGTGGTGCTGGTGGAAGAGTGCTGCTTCGATCGCAGCGAACTCTCGCACAAGGTCAACCTGTTCGACCTCCACCACAAGTACGCCGACGTGATGGGCGTGGAGCGGGTGGTGCGGGAACTCGGTCAAAGGCCCGCTCGGGAGACCCCCGGGGAGCAGGCGGCCGCAGCCGGCAAGGAGGGCCGCTCGAACACGCTAACGCCTTAGGCCGGCGAAGCGCGCTTGCCGGTCCAAGCCGGCGGGTTGGAGCCCTTGATGCGGCGCGCCTCCTTGACGAGTTCCCTGATGGCGCCGGTGACGGGAAGCGAAAGGTTTGCCGCGTCCGCCATCTTCGCCACGATCTGCATGTCCTTGAGAGCCCAGGTGAACGACACCGTGTCCCAGTCGGCGAGAGCGGCAGAGCTGCCTGAGCTGATCAAAAGCGCATCGCGCAGCTTGACGAGGTCGATACCGGTCGACTCGGCAAGCCGACCAGCCTCGATGAGGGCCACACCGTTCACCCAGAGCAGCAGGTTGTTCATGGCCTTGCCGACCTGACCGTGACCGACCTCGCCCAAGTGGGCGATGTCGGAGCAGAAGGCAGCGTAGACGGGCCGGGCGCGTTCGACCACCGCAGGCTTGCCGCCGAGGAGTGCGAGCAAGGTGCCCTCGTCCGCCGCAAAGCGCCCCCGGCAGATGGGCGCATCGAGCACATCGATGCCTTTGGGGCCGGCCGCTTCATCGATCCGTTTCATCAAATCGGGTGCCACGGTCGAGGAGACGGCCATGATCGAGCCTGCCGACAAACCGGCGAGCAAGCCGTCAGCAGCGAAGACGACCTGCTCCACCTCTTCGTCGTAGCCGACGCCGATGATGATGAACGTGGCGGAGCGGGCGAGATCGGCCGGCGTTGCGACAGTCGTTGCGCCGGCCGCTCTTGCCTGTTCGAGCTGCCGTTCGCTCAGGTCGCAGGCGGTCACAGGGTAGCCGTGCCGCACGAGGTGCTTCAGCATGGCAAGACCCATGCGCCCGACGCCAACGATGCCAACGTTCTCCTTGGGGGTGCCGGCCGCTGACATGTCCTCCTCCACTAAAATGCGATGCGTACCGACACTAGCATCGCCGCATTCCGGCGAACGAGCAAACGGTGGCGTCAGCCCCCCGTCAGCGCACGGATCAGGAAGCCCAGTCCACCCAGCACGATGACGACGTCGACCAGAGCGGCATGAATGGCGAGCGGCATGCGCTGCAGAATCCAGCGGGCAAGGAACGTCCCCGGGATCATGCAAAGGCCGACGACGGTGCCCAGGATGGCGAGCTCCAGCGTCAGCACCTGGGCGGAGCCGAACACCACGATCTTGACGAAGTGGGTGGCGAGCCCGATGGCGGCGTCGGTGCCGATCAGGGCCATGCCGCCGAGGCCGGCGCCGACGAGGATGGGCAGCACCAGAATGCCGCCGCCGATGGTGGTGCCGGCGATCAGGCCATAGAGAAGGGCGATGGCGACGACCGCGTCGGGTGACAGAGGCCCGGCGTTGCTCGGGATGAAGCGTCGCCCAGCGACCATGCCGACCAGGAAAAACCCGAGCACGGCGGAAATGGTCCGCTCGTCGAGTTGCGTGTAGACGAGGGCGCCGATGACGCAGCCGGGCGTCGCGCCGGCCAGCACCAGCGCGCACATCGGCCAATTGATGTGGGTCCAGAATACGCCGATGCGCGACACGTGGCTGATCACCATGGCCACGCTGATGGTCTGAACGACCGCTGCCACGCCGATGATCGGGGCCAATACGAAGGCAATGATGGCGGCCCCACCGGAGCCGGTGACCGAACTCATAAGCGAGCCGACAAGTGCGCCAATGGCGACGCTGACGGCAGAACCCAGATCGACGGCGCTCGCAAGTTGATCGAGGCTCACGCGGCGTTCCGAAGGAGGGTGGAAAAAGTCGCCCGTGTCCCTGACACCTCAGCCTCTCGCTGCCTGCAGGTCGGCTCGGCCGCCCGCCATGATGCGGTCGATGGCGGCGGCAAGGGAGCCGGCGCGCTCGTCGGTCCAGCCGCCGAAGCGGGCGTTGTCGCGGAACTTGGCTTCAATCTCATCGGGGGACAGTGGGTCGTGGGCGCCGCCGCGCATGTTGGCGCGGCGTACCTCCCTCACCGAGCCGTCCTTCAACGTGGCCCGAATGTGGCCGGTGAACTGGCGCGGATAGGGATCGTTGGGGTTGACGATGTAGGAGACCTTGCCGGCGAGGCGGCGCACGGCCTCGTCCTTGACGCGCTCGTCGGTGAACTGGCCGAGGCCGGCGCGGCCGTCGATAAATCCCACGGCAATGCAATAGGGGGTCGAGAACTTGCCTGCGTAGCCGTTCGGCACCTGCTGTTTTGCGGCGAGCGGCTCCCAGAGCCGATGCACGGTGCCCTCGCCGACCTCGCACTCGATGCGGACGATGTCGTCGGCGCGGACGCCGGACCTCGCAAGCTCGATGGCGCAGTCGATGAAGGGCTGGGTCATGGTCCCGCAGGCGTAGGGCTTGAAGGCGATGGTGTCGGTCACCCATCGGGTGCCGATCTCATCGAGGAGCGGGGCGAAGTCGGGCGCGCGGGAGGGCGCGAAGGCCTTGTAGAAGCCGTGGCTGCCCTCGAGTACGGTCTTGGGGCCCACAAAGCCCGCCTCAGCGAGCAGCGCGGCGCGGATACCGGCCTGGGCAGCGGCGCCGGCATGGAGACGCTTCGTCCAGCTCCCGTCGGCCAAGTATTCGATGATGCCGGAGGCGAGGCTGCCGGCGGTGCCGATGGCGTTGGCGATGCGGGCGGCGTCGAGGCCGAGGGCGGCGGAGACGGCAACGGCGGCGGCCGGGGCGCCGAAGATCGCGGTCGGGTGGAAGCCCGCCTTGTGGGTGGCCTGCGGCGCCACCAGGCTCATGCGGCACATGATCTCGACGCCCGCGGCGATGCCTTTCACCACGGCGGCGCCGTCGACGCCGCGATGCTCGGCAATGGCGAGGACCGCCGGCACGATCACCGCTCCGGCATGGATGGGGCCACCTTCGAAGGTGTCGTCGTAGTCCTCGCCGTGGGCGGCAGTGCCATTGACGAGCGCCGCGTCGTATGGACCGAGCCCTCGGTCATGTCCGATCGCCGTTGCCGTGCCCGAGGAGGCAGCGCTGGCGAGGGCGGCGGCGACGTAGTCGGTGCGGCGGGCAGCAACGCACAGGCCGGCGACGTCGAGCAGCAGCAGGCGGATCGTCTCACGCGTCCTGGCCGAAAGCTCGGCGGGCCGGATGCCGGCGGCGAAGGCGCCGAGCTTGGCGGCCAGGGTCGGGCCGGCTTGCCTGGTCGTGCTGCCCTGCATGCGCTTCCCCGTCTTGCTGGTCTCCGGCCGTCTCTGCTGCATGGGTGGCGATGGTGTCAAGCCTGAGCGGTGCCCGAGGCGGCCTGCGCCGGGATGACGGTGTGGGGGAGCCATCCCTTGTGCGGCCGTGCATCAACAGGCCGCGACGCCTTTCCCGCTCACTCGGCAGCGCGAGCGCCTCGCGCCTGCGACAGGGCGTCGAAGCGCATCAGCTCGGCAAGGGTGTCGGCGCGCTCGAGCTTCTCCAGGCCGCGCACCGCCTCGAGCAGCCGGTCCTGGGCGGCGCTGTCGATGGCGCCTTCCGCACACATGCGGAACTTGGCCTCAAGATCGGCATCGCTGATGGGGTTCAGCGGCCCGCCGCGGTAGCGCTCGTCGGCCCACTGCACAAGGGTTCTGCCGTCGGTCGTATCGACCTCGATGCGGGAGCGGATCAGATCGTAACCTTTGGCGTCGATCTCCGGATCGTTCAGCACCTCGGTGCGGCGCTGCATGTCCTGCATGGCGGGCGAGGCGACGAAGGCGTCGGAGAATTCGTGATGGCTGGCGCGGCGGCAGAGCACGATCATGGAGAGCAGCGCCGGCATCGAGAACTTGGCCTGAAGGTGGTTCTTCGCCAGCGGATAGCGGATCGGCTCCAGGATGTTCTTGCCCGCATAGAAGCGGATGCGCTTCACCTGCTCGGGCTTCAGGTCGTGCTTGGTGACGAGCGCCAGCATCGCGTCCATGGACTGGTGGGTGAGGATGCCGGACGGATAGGGCTTGATGGAAACGCCCGGCTCGACGATCGAGTACGTGTTGCCGAAGCCCTGGGCGAGCTTGGCTTCGTCCACGCCTTCGCCCATCACCGAAAAGAAGCCCCATGGGCCGTCGAGCGCGCTTGGGTCGGCGGTAAAGCCGCGAGCGGCGAGCAGCGCGGCGGTGACCCCGTTTTCAGCGGCCCGCCCCACATGCAGGGGCTTGGTCATCGTGCCGAAATTACAGCGGATGCCGGCCGCCATGCTGGCCGCGATGCCGAGCGCGTGGGCGAGCCTCTCACCTTTCAGTCCCAACAGCTTGGCAGCGGCCACGGCCGCCCCGAAGGTGCCCACGGTACCGCTCGAATGATGGCCGCGGCGATAGTGGCGCGGGTTCATCCACTCGGAGATCTTGCACTCGACCTCGAAGCCCGCCTCAAAGGCCAGCATGAAGCGTTTGCCGTCGATTTCGCCCAAGCGCTGGGCCACGACCAGCGCGGCGGTCAGCGGCGGCACGGACGGGTGGGTCAGCAGACCGTAAAGATGGCGCGGGTCGGCGCTCACCTGGGTGTCGTCCCAGTCGTGGGCGTGGCCAGCGGTGCCCAGCACGCGGGCAGCCAAGGGGGCCGGCGCCTTGGCCGAGCCGGCCGCCAGCACGTAGGCGTCGCTCCGCCCGCCGGTCTCGACGGCTTCGGCGGCGAGGATGTGCACGGTCGGCTCAAGGCCGCCGGCGAGATAGAGGCCGAGCGTGTCGATCATGCAGCGCCGGCCGATGCGGACGGCCTCGGCCGGCAGATCCTCGTAGCGGACACCCTCGATGTAGCGGAGGGCGGCCGCGGTCACGTTCTTGCTGTCACTCATCGGGCGCTTCCTGCGGGCGGTTTGTTGGTTGACCGGGCGGGGCCGGCGCCGCCACGCTGGTCGACGGCGACGACGCGGCATATTGCTGGCTGACCATGCTCCTGGCAACCCGTCACCCCCACCAGGAACGTTGGCGCTCGCGTCTTTGTCACCGTCGGGTCAGCACCGCGTAGTTGGCGTAGCCGCGATAGAGCCGCTCAAAGGTCAGCTCGGCGCCGCGCGCTGCGGCGATCTCTGCAAGTACGGGCTTTAAGGTTTGGCGCGGCTCGACCGAGAAGCGGCCGAGCCAGGCATAAAGCGCGCTCTTGAACCAGCCGGGCCAGCCTTCGAGCTGACCGAAGTCGACGATCAGAAGCTTGCCGCCAGGGCCGACGGCATCGAGCGCGGCAGAGGCAGCAGCCTGCCAGGGCGGGATCATCGAAAGCGCGTAGGAGATGAACACCCGCTCGAACTCGGCACGGCCGAACAGTGCGGCTGCGTCGAAGCTTGTCGCATCGGCTTCGGCGACGGTGATGCTCCGGTCGAGCCCGGCACGCGCGATCGAGGTGCGCGCGGTCTTGAGCATCTCGCTCGAAATGTCGAAACCGAAGAAGCGCGCTTGCGGATGGCGCCGGGCGGCGAGGATCAGATTGCGTCCAGTGCCGCAGGCGACCTCGAGCACGGCGCCTCCGGGCGGCGGCTCAAGGTCCTGGAGCAGCCGGTCGCGCCCGAGCAGGAAGAACTTGCGCGTCGCATCATAGATGTGGCGCTGACAGCGGTAGATTCCGTCCATGTGGGCGCGGGCATCCCCGCGCTCGAGGCTCACGCCGCATTCTCCCCGGCGCGCATCACGTAGAGGTGGAAGCCGCCGTAGATCGAGGAGCGGTCCTTCCGTGTCAGGCGGCGCGATGTCTCCGCCTCGTAGGTAAAGCGAGCCAGGATCTCGTCCGGAACGCGGCCGGGAAGAATGGTGGGCTCGCCGGCGGTGCGGAATATGACGCGCGCGCCGGGGCGCGCCGACCGCACGATCTCGCGCCACAGCGCAGTCAACTGCTCGTCGGTCATCCAATCCTGGGCATCAAGCAGGACGAAGCCATCGACACTGCCTGCCGGCTCGCCGGCCAGATACTCGGTGAGCGAGCGATGCTGGACATCGACGGAACCTGCCCGCTCGCGCACGGTCTCAAAGTTGGCGCGTTGGAGGTAAGGCGGCAGAGGGCCCGAACCGCCACTGGCATAACGGCGGCCGAACGCCTGCCAGGCGAAATAGTTGTCGGAAAGGTCGAAGTCGCAGGCCAGCCGCTCGAGCCGATTGCGCAGCACTTTGGCCATGTGGGTTTCATTGCCCTTTAGCGCCTTGAATTGGGAGGGCGGTATGCCGAGGCCGAACAGCGCCGATGGGCGGTCGACCAGCCAGCGGATGTGGCGCTTGTCAAACAGAGGCGCGAGCTCGCTTTCAAAAATGCGGCGCTGCTCCTCGCGAGAGCGGGCGCTCAAGAGCTTGCGCGGATTGCGGCCGTGGATGCGGGCAACGAGGTGGCTCGCGCCAATGAAGGCGCCGAGTAGGCCGTGGCGGTAAAGGTTGGAGCGGAAGTAGGCGATGCGCCGGCGGCCGATGGCGTTGCGCGATTCCCAGTAGCGGCGCGTCTTGTCGTCGAGGTGGGGACGGATGTGCTCGAAATAGGCGGTGACGTTGGCGTTGGTGTCGGCCTCGGCGAAGAAGCGGTGGAAGGCGGCGTAGTCCGGCAGGTGGCGCGCCGCCGCAAGCTTCAGTTTGGTCAACGCGATGTGCGCCGGGTTGAGGTCGATGGCGGTGATCCTGATGGGCGCCGCCGTCAGATAGCTCAGGATGTTGCAGCCGCCGGAGGCGATGGCAACGAGGTGCTCATCGGCTTTCAGTTGCAGCGCTTCCAGGTCAACCACCGGATCTTCCCAGATCTGGGGATAGACGAGGCCGGAGAATGCAAGGGTGAAAAGACGTTCGGAAATGCCTTGCCGCGAGATGGCCTTGTGGCGGTGTACCGCCTGGCGGAGCTTGTCATGCTTGCCACGCAGCCTGAGCCGCTTGGGCTCGGCCGCCAGTGCTTCCGGCGACGTCGTCATCGTGGGCCTCGCATTCGCAAGGGTCAGAGCAGGAACCCCTGCCAGCGCGTGATTTATTGAAGCCGCTTCGGGCTGGCAACTTAAAACGGAAATGCGATGACGCGCCGAGACGTGTGGCGCTCTTGTGGCGAACGGCGATCTTGCGTAAAGGAACGCGCAAGCCATTCGTGCCCTCTCGCAACCGGCCAGGCCTTGCCATGACCAAACGCTCGCTCCGCAACATTGAAACGCGAAAGAAGAAGGCGCGCCGGGCACTGCCGCGACCCAAGGTCACGCGCATCCAGGGCAACACGCCGGCGGTGCGCAAGCGCCTGAAAAAGCTCGCGGGCAAGGCACGCGCTGCGAAGGCGAAGGGAACCGGCGCGGCCGCCGGGAACTGACCGTCCCGCTGCTTGGGGTGAAGTCGGCACTTGGGGTGCTTCCCCATAACGAGGCCAAGCATCGGCTTGCATCGCGCCGATGACGCGCGGGGTCACGTTGTCGTGACGTCATAGGCAACGGCGTCGCAGGCCGGCGAATGCGTCAGTCGCGCGACTGGATGGCGATGGCGTCAGCTTGATGCTCGGCCTGCGCGCGGGTGGTAGCCGCCATGTCGCAGGTGGCGTTGGCGGAATCGAGCACGGCACGGGCAAGTTGGCCGAGGAGCATGGCCAAGATGCCACTGCCCGCCATGGCCGGTGCCACGAACGGTCGGAAGAGCCAACCGACGGCGACTTCCGGAAGCCGGGCGAGCAGGTCGGGAGCGAAAAGGAGAGCCGAGTTGGCCGCCACTCCGGCAAGCACCGACCCACCGCCCATCCAGGTCAGAAGGCGGGCGATCAGCCGGCCGGTGCGGTAGGCCCTGCGCGGGGCGGGCAGGATGAGCGGCAGCGGCCGCTCCACCCCGACCAGTCCGAGGCTGATGGTGCTGCCCAGTCGCGGAGGCCGGTCGGCAGCGGGCACCGGCGGAGGTCCAGGCCTGAACTCGGCGCCATTGAACGGCGGCGGCCCGCCACCTGCCCGACGCGCCTCGATGAGGACCAGCGCATCGTGGGCGGCCTCCGCCTCAGGGGCGCTGCCATGATGATCGACGAGGTGACGGTAGAACTGGATGGCGTACTCGGTGCGGCCTTCCGCTTCCGCGCGGCGGCCTGCTTCGAGGATCTGCGATGGCGTAAATTGCTGCGCTGGCGGCGGCATGCTCCGCCCCTCGGCCCGTTCCCTCACCATCGAAGCTACAGGAAGCCTGGCCCGCTGTCAGCAGGACAACGAATCGAACTGCAATCGGGACAGACTTCCCACTGCGCCTGTGCGTGTGCCTGCCCGCTTATTGCGAGCAAGGATCAGGCAATGGGCTTGAACACGTAGCCTTTGCCGTCCCTGGCAAGGGTGCCGGCACCCGGCATGCCATAGTGGTAGCCGCTCACGATCGCCTTGTCGGCGATGGCGCGGTCGAAGATGCGGCGACGGGTGGCTTCAGCCATTTGCGGGTCGGTGTCGAACACCGCGTGCCAGTGCGGGTTCTTCACGAACAGTGCCGGGATGTTGGTGACATCGCCGAGCACGATCAGCTGGCTCTTGCCCGAGGCGACGAGGTAGCTCATGTGGCCGGGCGTGTGGCCGTATGCGTTGATCGAGCGGACGCCAGCCACGATCTCGCGATCCGGCTCGATGTGACGGATGTTCTTCCAGTTGGGAAAGGTCGCCTGGATGCGCTTGGCGGCGCCAGCGGTGGTCGCCGGGTCGGTCCAGAACTGGTATTCGGCGGCCGGCACCAAAATCTCGGCGTCGGGATAGACCTGGGCGTTGGTGTCCTTCGCCATCAGGCCGAAGATGTGGTCGGGGTGGAAGTGGGTGACGACGATGGTCTTGATCCGCGCCGCCTCCACGCCGGCAGCCTTAAGGTTCGCGGCAAACTCGCCGGCGGTCGGTGCAAGCTGGCCGCCGGTGCTCGAATCGAACAACACGTAGTTGCCCTTGATGCGAACCAGGGTGACGGTGAAGGGAATCGGCACATGCGCGTCGGTCAGCCCCCCGGCCCTGAGCGCCGCCTTGACCTCGTCAAGGGAGGCGTTCCTGACAAAGCCCGGATCGTGGGCACGTTCCCAAAGGCCGTCATAGATGGTCGTGACCTCGACGTCACCGACCTTGAACTTCTTGAACTTCATGGCGCTCGCCGGCGCCTTGCCCTGCTTCTTCCCCTGCGCTTCGGCAGAGGGAAGAAACTCCAGTGGCCCATCCAGCCCAAAGGCGGCCCCCGCGGCCGCGGCGGAAATCACAAATCTGCGACGCGACAAATGGAACATAGCGCTCTCCCTATGGGCAATTGCGCACCCTCACGGCATCGACCGGCGGAGGGCGGACCAACCCGCCGACTGCGGCCCGCCCGATCCATTGCCCCGTCAGCGCTCGGCCGCAAGGGCTTTCCCGGCAACCTGCCGTTCACGTTTTCTCGAACCGTCGAACTGTTTCGAACGCGGCCTCGGCCCGGTCAGAGCGCCGGGCTCCATTGCACCGGAATGACGCGGTAGCCGCTGCCGTCCTTTTCGACGTGGCCGAGAGCCGGGAACGGATAGTGGAACCCCTGCACCATCATCTTCTCGGCAACCAGCATGTCGTAGACCTTGCGGCGCGTCTCCTCGGCCTTGACCGGATCCTGGTCGAAGGCTGCGTGCCAGCCCGGATTGCGCACGAACAGTGCCGGATGGTTGGTCACGTCCGACTGGACATAGACCTTGCCCGAGCCGGAGGCGACAACATACGAGGTGTGGCCGGGGGTGTGGCCGACGGTCGCCAGCGCGGTAATGCCGGGAACCACCTCCTTGTTCCACTGGTACTGCGTCACCTTGCGGCCGAGCCCCTGATCGAACACCCGGCGGTTGTTCTTGAACAACTCCTCCATGCGTCCCTTGGGGGCGCGGGCCATCTCGCCATCGTCCATCCAGAACTTCCACTCGGCCTCGGGCACCATGACCTCGGCGTTGGGAAATGCCGGCTTGCCGTCCGGAGCGAGCAGGCCATTGGTGTGGTCCTGGTGGAAGTGCGAGATGATGACCGTGTCGATCGCCTTGGCGTCGATGCCGGCGGCGGCGAGATTTGACTGCAGCAGGCCCTGAGTGCTGTTCGGTTGAGCCGCAGCGGCGGCGCCGTAGCCGGTGTCGATAAGCACAAGCTTGGAACCGGTGTTGACGACGATCGGCGAGAAGTGGATCGTCATCTTGTCCTTTTCCATGTAGGCGGCGGCGAGCGCCGCGTTGACCTCTTCCTTGCTCTTGTTGACCACGAAGTTGTCCGGCAGCGGAAACGAGCGCGAGCCGTCGGTGACGACCGTCACCTCGAAGCTGCCAACCTTGTAGCGGTAATAGCCGGGCGCCTGCTTGCCCACGGCAGGCGCGGCGGCACGTGCCGGCGCAGTGCCGAGCGCCGGGGTAATTGCCGTCGCGGCGGTCGCCGCGGCAGCGGTGGTCAGCACGTGGCGGCGTGTGAGCTTGGTCATGAGCGTCCTCCCTGATCGCAGGTTGTTCTTGCCTTATCGAGGCAACCGACGGCGTGTGCCCGAATGCGGCGGCACTATAGCGCCGGCCCAAGCCCCGCAGAATAGGCGCTCACGGGGCTTTTACCTGCTGCTCGTTCGATGGCAGCGGTCGCCCGCATCAGGACCCGATCAATCCCCAAAGATTGGTTCAGGCTTTTCGCGCGGGCGTGTAGAGCCGCTCGATCAGAGGCATCGGAGCGCGCAGGTAGAACAAGCCGACACACGACAGGTTGCGCGCGGCCCGGACCAGATAGCCCTCGCGCTTGTAGCGCAGCGCGCTCGTCACGGCGCTGGTGCGCAGGATGAGCGTCCGCGAGCGGCCGAGGCGGCGAATCAGGTCGACATCCTCCATCAGCGGCAGCGGGCGATAGCCACCAACCTGATCGTAGAGCCGGCGCGGGATGAGCAGGCCCTGATCGCCGTAGGGCAGGCGGAACAATGCGCAGCGGACGACCACGCCGAGCTCGAGCAGGCGCGGGAAAAAGCCGGTGTCGTCGAGGGCGAAGCGGAACGCCGCGGCGGTGAGCGGGCGGGCGCCGGATGCCACGCGCTCGATGAGCGCGGCGACTTCGCTTTCCCACCCAGAGGCCAGGACCGTGTCGGCATGGAGAAAAAGGAGCCATGGGTAGCGGGCAGCAGCGGCGCCCGCCATCATGGCCCGGCCGCGGCCGGGCTCGGCCCGGACGATGTCGGCCCCGGCGTCCTCGGCAATCTTCAGCGTGCGGTCGGTGGAGCCGCTGTCGACGACGATGACCTGGCGCACCAGTCCGTCAATGGCGGCCGGCACCAGTGAGGCAAGAGTCGCCCCAAGGGTGGCTTCCGCCTCAAGCGTCGGTATGACGACCGTGATCATGGCCGCTCATTAGCCCGCTCGGCGGGGCAAAGCTATCCTCGCCTGCCCAACCAGCTTGGCTTTGTTCTTGATATGTTCTCGCGTGCAAGGTAGGCTGCGAACAAATGGGGTGTCGGAATAGGCCTAGCATCAATGAAGCCTGCAAAAGACGGGAAAGAACCGGGCACCAACGTGGTGGATGCGGAGCGCCGAAGAGGCCGCGGGGCGCGCTCCAACCATAGCGGCCGCTTCGAAAGCGAAGTCCGCGAGGACTTCGACGACGGCTGGGAAGGGCTCGGCCAGCTCGAGGCGTTCAAGACCGATGTGCACATCGAGCCGGCGCGCAGCATAATCACCACCAACGACAGCCCGGACATCGGCTTCGACCAGTCGATCAACCCCTATCGCGGCTGCGAGCACGGCTGCATCTACTGCTACGCGCGGCCCACCCACTGCTACCTCGGGCACTCGGCGGGGCTCGACTTCGAGACCAAGCTCTACGCCAAGACCAATGCAGCAGAGCTGTTGATGCGGGAGCTCGCCAACCCGCGCTATCAGCCGAAGCTGATCGCGCTCGGCACCAACACCGACCCCTACCAGCCGATTGAGCGCGAGCACCGCATCACCCGATCAATCCTGGAGGTGCTGGCGCGGGCCCGGCACCCGGTCGGCATCGTCACCAAATCGGCACTCGTGGTGCGCGACCTCGATATCCTGGCGCCCATGGCCAAACTCGGGCTCGTCAAGGTGGCGCTGTCGGTGACCACGCTCGACCGCCGGATCGCGCGCAAGATGGAGCCGCGGGCGACCACGCCCCGCAAGAGGCTCGAGGCGATGCGCGCGCTGAGCGAGGCAGGCGTGCCGACCACAGTCATGGTCGCGCCCGTCGTGCCCGGCCTCAACGACAGCGAGATCGAGAGCATCCTCAAAGCCGCACACGAGGCCGGGGCGCGGCAGGCCGGCTACGTGATGTTGCGGCTGCCGCTCGAGATCAAGACGCTGTTCCGGGAGTGGCTGGCGACCGAGTTCCCGGACCGGGCCAAGCGCGTCATCTCGCTGGTGCAGTCCCTGCACGGGGGCCGCGACTACGAGGCCGAGTTCGGTCTGCGCCAGCGTGGGCGGGGTCCGTTCGCTGAGCACATCGCCCTGCGCTTTCGCCTGGCGCTCAAGCGGCTCGGTATGAACGAGCGCACTTACGAGCTGCGTACCGACCTGTTTAAGCGTCCACACCTGCCCGGGAGCCAGCTCAGCCTCTTTTGACAGCGCCCCCGGAGCCGGTAAATCTCGCGCATGGGGCGGCGCGATTCGGATACCCTGCTGCCGAGCTTCGAGCTCGAGGCGGTGACGCTCAGGCTGAGCGGGGGGCCGGTTGCCGGCGTCGATGAAGCCGGGCGGGGCCCATGGGCCGGGCCGGTCGTGGCGGCGGCCGTCATCCTCAACCCCGACGACATTCCCGAAGGCATCAACGATTCCAAGGCGCTCGATCCCGAAACGCGCGCGAGCCTCTATGAGGAGATCACGGCGCGGGCCGAGTTCGGCATCGGCATCGCCGACGTGGCGCGGATCGACCGCGACAACATCCTGCAAGCTACGATGTGGGCGATGCGCCGGGCGGTGTCGAAGCTCAAGACGCGGCCCAGGGTCGTTCTGGTTGACGGCGACCGCAGCCCGCGCGTTTCCTGCGAGTGCCGCACGGTCGTCGGCGGGGACGGGCTCTGCCTTTCCATTGCCGCCGCCTCGATCGTCGCCAAGGTGACACGCGACCGGCTGATGATGGAGCTGGCGGAGCAGTTTCCCGGCTACGGCTTCGAACGGCACAAGGGCTACGGCACGCCGGAGCACCACGAAGCGGTCCGGCGTCTGGGCGTCACTCGCCACCACCGCCGCTCATGGCGGCCGGTGCAGCTCGCACTCGGGCTCGAGGAAGAGGTCTTACTCTGCCCCTCGTCATTCGGTGCAAGGGGTCAGACTCGCAGGGTCTGACCCCTCGAGCCTCTTCAGTCACCGCACGTCGCGGGGCATCCGCCCTCACCACTCGGCCTTCGCCGGTGCAGGCTCTCAACCCCTCCCAGACAGGTGTGCAGTCGGAACGGGTCAAGGCTCAGAGTGCAGGGCTGCCCGGATCGGACCGTCCTCGTTCCCTGCAATCTCGATGATCAACTTGCGCAGAATCGCATCCGAGAATGTCTCATAACTCTCGGCGGCGATGACGAAGGCTCCGGGCCCGCCGATCACGTAGTTCTCGAAATACCGATCAAGATCGGGGTCAAGCGCCAGAATTGGCAGTCCGTTTATGACGATGCCGGCGCGTACCGCGTCGTCGCGGGCGCGGACCGACGACCTACCGGCGTTGTTGGCGCCGTCGCCGGAGACGTCGATCACGCGCCGCTCGGCCTTGTAAGGACTCCCCTCAAACAGGGTTGCGGAATAGTCGATGGCCCCACTGATCGAGGTCCCGCCGCCAAAGAGCTGGCGGGGCGCCGCCTCGATGGCCGATGCGAAGGCCTGCGCCGACTTGTGGTCGTTGATCAGCGTCCACGGCACGACCTGCACCTGCAGGGTAGGCCCCGTCCATTGCACCATCGTCACGGCGATGGACTGCAACGGCGTGGATCGGATCGCCTGCAGCACGCGGGGATGGCGGAAGGCAGCCGCGTAGCCCTGCTTTTGCAGCTCGAATCGCGTCGCGTTCACGCTGCCCGAAGCATCGACGGCGAGCACAAGCTGCAGGTCGACAGCGGTTTCAGCCGGGGCGGGACTTGACAGCACCAGCGGCGTCGCCGCCACGATCAGCGCCAGCGTGGAAAGGGCTCGCAGCGGGCGGCGGAACTGCAATTTGTCCAATTCTCGACTATGATCACGCGGTCCTCGAGCCTCGGGCGTGTTGCGATGGCAGGGGCTCGACATGGCTGGCGCTCTCCGCGGCCTCGACCGGCCGCGACATGCGGGCGATCCTCGGGCGAACACTGAATGCCATTCGGCGACTTTAAATGACAGGCAGCACGCCCGCCACCTTCAGCAGATGGACTCCGCGCCTCGGCCTGTTCGGCGGTGCGCTGCTCGTTTCGGCCGTCCTGTTGCACCGCCTGTTCGGCATGTCGACACCGATCGCGCTGAACCTCCTGAAAGTGGCGGCAGCAGCCGCATGCCTCACCGTGTTGATGGGAGTGCTGGCGCTGACCGACATCTGGCGGCGCGGGAGATCAGGACTTGCGGCAACGCTCGTCGGCTTGGCCATCGCACTTGTCACGCTCGGCTGGCCGCTCGCCTTCCTGCCGGCGTTCATTAATCTGCCGCCGCTCAATGACGTGTCGACCGACCTCGAGGCGCCGCCAAGGTTCGTGGCGCTGGCCAAGGCAAGGACCAGCGAGGGCAATGGGCCGGACTTTCCAAAGGAACGCTTCGCCCGGCTGCAGATGAGCGCCTACCCCGATCTTAAGCCGCTGCTCGTCAACCGGTCGAGCGAGGAGGCGTTCCAGATCGCGCTTGATGCCGTCAAGCGCCTCAAGTTCCAACTCGTCGCCGAGCAGCCGCCCGAACTGAAGCCAATGCCCCGCCCGGGCTGGATCGAAGCCGTGGACCGGACGTTGGTGTTCGGCTTTTATGACGATGTCGTCGTGCGGGTCGACGGGGACCAGCGGCGGGCTCGGATCGATGTCAGGTCTGCATCACGCTACGGCCAACACGATCTGGGCAGCAACGCCGATCGGACGCGAAGGATCTTGAAGGAAATCTTGACGCGGCTAGAGGAGACGGTGCCGGCCGCAAACGCGCGTATGGAGCGCCTCGTTCGCGGCAGGGCCGCGGTGGCTAAACGGCTGAAAGAGGCTGGTCAAAGGACGGGGTCCCGTGGCACGTCACAAGACCGCGGTCAATCAGATGCTCGACGTGGGCCTGCGCCGACAGGCAAGCAGCCGTGACAAGCCTTTCATCCAGCCCGCGGTAGACCAGTGCGACTATGTCGCGAATCGTGCGGTGGCCATCCCTGATGGCGGTGAGGATCGCCTGCTCGCGCCACTGACGGTGCACGAGATAGGCCCGGACCATGCGATCGGGGTCTTCGAGGCGGCCGCCATGGCCCGGCAGGTAGATTTTGTCACCGGCGCCGATCAGGCGCTCGAGCGAGGCGAGATAGTCGGCCATGCGGCCCTCAGGCGGTGCCACCACCGTGGTGTTCCATGCCATCACATGATCACCGGAAAACAGTATGCCGCGCCCCTCGAGGCGGAAGCAAAGGTGGTCCGGCGCATGGCCAGGCGTGTGCACTGCCCTTAGTACCCAACCTTGCCCGCAAATCGCGTCCCCATCGCGCAGGACCACGTCGGGGCGGAAATCGTACTGCACGAACTCGCCGCCCGAGGGGCTGACGGTGGGGCCGGTCGGCATCGACGTGCGGCCGTAGCCGCAGACCACAGCGCCCGTCGCCTCGCGCAACCGCTCCAGTCCGTCGATGTGGTCGCGATGGGTGTGGGTGATCAGGATGTGGGAGACCGGGCGCCCGGAAATGGCGGCCATCAGCGCCTCGTGATGGTTCACATCATCAGGACCAGGATCGATCACGCACAGCTCGGTGGTGCCAAGAATGTAGGTGTTGGTGCCCTTGAAGGTGAACGGGCCCGGATTGTTCGCGACGAGACGCGCAACGCCAGGGGAGAGCTGGCGCGCCTTGCCGTACTCGAACTCCATCGACGTCTTCAGAGACAGCGCGTCCTGCATGGGAATCTCGCCGTTGAACCGGGCTCATGCCTTTGCGATTGCGCAAGGCCGTGCCGGCCATTATTGGGCACCCGTCATACACCTTTCCACAGGCAGCGGAAGGGCAAGCAGGCATTACGTCGTTCCCGATTCAGACAGAACGCGGGGTTCATGAGGGATGATCAAGTTGAGAACTCTGCCCCGTTGGTCTGTCATCGCCATGGTGGGCGGGCTCGCAATCGGCGTGCTGTGGTGGGTATCGCTACGTGGTCATGAGGTGACGGTCGCTACCGTCACGCGCGGTACAGCGGTCGAGATCGTGTACGCGACGGGGGCCGTGGAACCGGTGCGATGGGCCAAGGTGGCGAGCGTCATCCGCGAGCGTATCGTCGAGCATTGCGACTGCGAGGGAAAGCCGGTGAGGAAAGGCGACGTGCTCGCCCGCCTCGACGAAAAGGAGGTGCGCGCGCAGCTGCAGGAGCTCAGGGCACGGGAAGACTTCGCCAAGCGCGAGCTCAACCGCGTGACCGAGTTGATGGAGCGCCGGGTCACCACCACGCAAGCTTACGAGCGGGCTTCAACCGACCTGCAGATGATCCAGGGATTGATCTCCGTGCAGATGGAAAAGCTCGACAACTATACTATCACGGCACCGATGGACGGGCTCGTGCTCAGGCGTGACGGCGAGGTCGGCGAAATCGCCGAGCCAGGACAAGTGCTGTTCAGGGTGGGCGTGCCAAGGCCCCTTCACGTGGTGGCCGAGGTCAACGAGGAGGATATCCCGCGCGTGGTTGTCGGGCAGAAGGTGCTGCTGCGCACCGACGCCTTCCTCGGGAAGCGGCTCCAAGGCGAGGTGAGCGAGATCACTCCGATGGGCGATCCGATCGCCAAGACGTACCGCATCAAAATCGCCCTGCCCGATACGACGCCGTTGCTGGTCGGCATGAGCGTGGAGGCCAATATCGTGACGCGGGAGAAGGAGAGCGCGCTTCTCATTCCGGCAGACGCCGTGCAGGGCTCCACGGTCGCGGTCATCGACGGCGGTCGGGTGCGCTTGCGCAAGGTGGAAATCGGCATCCGGGGCACGAAGGCTGTAGAGGTGGTGCGCGGGCTTGCGGAAGGCGAGCGTGTCGCGGCGCCTTTCTCGCCCGATCTCAAGGAACGGTCGGCGGTTCGCGCCGTCGAACGACCCAGGGCGGAGCCATGAACCTCGTGCTCGACATCGCGCTGACGCACGTGCGATTCCGCGCTCGCCAGACCCTGGTCGCGGTGGCGGGCGTGGCCACCGGCGTCGGCTTCTCCATCATGATGGCTGCCCTTATGGAAGGGTCGCAGGCCGATTTCATGCGCCAACTCATCGATGCGCTGCCGCACATCACCGTCTCCGACGACCGGCGGCAGGCTTTGATACAACCGGCCGAGGCATTGTTCGATGCGGCGGAAATCCGCGGTTTGACCCCGGAAGAACGCCGGCGCGGGATCAAAAACCCGATGGCGATCATGGCCGTGCTCGAGGGCTGGGTGCCGGGAGCGGTGGCGCCTTCGGTGAAGACGCAGGCGCTCATCCGATATGCCGGGCGTGATGTCGGTGCCACGGTGCTCGGTATTGACCCATACCGAGAGCCGAAAGTATCGGCACTCCCGACCCAGATGCGGCAAGGCACACTGGCGTCGCTCTATCGCGCCACCAACGCCATCATCCTGGGCGATCGGCTGGCGGAGAAGATCGGGGCCAGGGTCGGCGCCAACCTGACGGTGCAATCGAGCGACGGGGCGCAGGTCGGCGCGCAGGTGGTCGGCCTGTTTCGCTCGGGCGTGCGGTCGGTTGATGAGAGCACCGCCTACGTACTGGTCAAAACCGCTCAGATCCTCGCCCGGCAGACCGGGCTCGTGAACGAGCTTCGGGTGCGCGTGCGCGATCCGCTCGCGGCTCGCGACGTGGCGCAGCGCATCGAGCGCGAGACCGGCTACAAGTCGGTGTCCTGGCAGGAGGCGCACGAGGACTTGATGAGCGCCTTCGTGATCCGCAACATCATCATGTACACGGTGGTGGGCGCAATCCTTCTCGTGGCAAGCTTCGGCACTTACAACATCATCTCCACGATCACACACGAAAAGACGCGCGATATTGCCATCATGAAGTCGCTCGGACTGACCGAGCCGACAGTTCGCCGCATCTTCGTGCTCGAAGCGTTGATCATAGGGCTGATCGGTGCACTCGCCGGATGGATGCTTGGTTATGCGATGACCGTGACGCTCGGCACGATCGAGATCAAGAATCCCGTGGTCGACGCAACACGCCTGCCGGTCGTCTTTTCCGTCGTGCACTACGCGATGGCGGCCGGCGTGGCGCTCGCCTCGTCGCTGGTCGCCGGATACTTCCCAGCTCGCAAGGCGGCCAAGGTCTACCCGGTCGAGATCATCCGAGGCGCGACATGAGCGATGCCGCACAGGCCGCGCGGACCTCAAACGGAGTGCTAATCGAGGCCCGGGGCGTTACCCGCATCCTGCCCGGCATCGTGCCGGTGACGCTCGTGCGCGACATCAATCTTCGCATCGGCACCAACGAGTTCGTTGCCATTACCGGGCCATCGGGCTCGGGCAAGTCGTCGCTGCTCTACCTGCTCGGCCTGCTCGATCTGCCGACCCAGGGCGAGGTGCTGATTCGGGGGCGGGCGACGGCGGAAATGGAAGAAGAGGAGCGCGCCTTCACGCGGCTTTCGCTGCTCGGGTTCGTGTTCCAGTTCCACTTCCTGCTGCCCGAGTTCTCGGCGCGCGACAACGTCACGTTGCCGATGCGCGCGCTGGGCGAGCTAAACCAGCAGGAGATGGAGGAGCGTGCCTCGCGGCTCCTCGCATCGCTCGGTCTGGAGGAGCACGCGCACAAGCGGCCCGATCAGCTCTCGGGCGGCCAGCGCCAGAGGGTCGCCGTGGCCCGCGCGCTCGCCAACAATCCACCGCTGATCCTTGCCGACGAACCAACCGGCTCGCTCGATTCCAAGTCAAGCGAGCAGGTCTTCCAGATTCTGCGTGAGCTGGTCGATCGGTACGGCAAGACCGTGGTGGCAGTGACCCACGATCTCGATCTGGCGCGGCGCATGGACCGCCGCTTGCAGCTGGTCGACGGCGCGATCGTATCGGACGCCTAGTCCTTGGCGAGCGCCGCCACCGCGCGCCTTGCCAACACCGTCGTCACATGCGCTCGATACTCGGCGCTGAAATGTACATCGCTCATCAGGCCGTCGGGCGCAACGTTGATGCCTGAGATCGCCGCGACAGAGAAATTACGGGTGAGAGCCGTTTCCATCTCCGTTACCCGGAATACGCTGGGGCCTGCGCCGGTGACGGCAACGCGTACGCCGGCCGGGAATTTGGCCACCATAACGCCGACCACGGCGAAGCCCGACGCCGGGTGGCGCAGCTTCAGATAGCGGGCCCGCTCGGGCAGGCGAAAGCGGACGGCGGTGACGATCTCGCCAGGTCTCAATACGGTCGAATAGAGGCCGGTGAAGAAATCGTCGGCTGCAATGCGCCGTTCGGTCGTCTCTACCGTCGCGTCGAGACCAACCACAGCGGCCGGATAATCGGCTGCCGGATCGGCGTTGGCGATCGACCCGCCGATGGTGCCGCGATTGCGGACGGCCGGGTCGGCGATGGTTTCGGCCAGCTCGGCAAGAGCGGGGATCGTCTTCTTCACTTCTGCAGAGGCGGCCACGACCGCGTGGGGCGTCATGGCGCCGACCACGAGTTCCTTGCCCTCAAGGCGGATGCCGCGCAGCTCAGCTATGGCCGCCAGATCGACAAGATCGCTCGGCGCCGCGAGCCGCTGCTTCAGCACAGGCAGCAGGGTCATGCCGCCGGCCAGCACCTTGGCGTCCGGAGCCCCCTT
>DATLZB010000077.1:0-2453 GCA_035574175.1 Hyphomicrobiaceae bacterium | reverse complement strand
CCTTGAGCATCGCGAGCTCGACACGGAGATTGCAACGCTTGAAGCGACCGGCACCGCAGATCAGTTGCTGATCACACGTCTTAAGAAGAAGAAGCTGAAGCTCAAGGACCAGATCACAGCGCTCGAGGACCAGCTCTTGCCAGACATCATCGCCTGAAGCGGCTGGGCTTTGCGTCCTCTTGTCAAACCGGTGCCGGCCATTTAACTGGCGGCTTCCAACGGACAGGGAAGCGGCGCCTGAAGGGCGGTTGTGCCGAGCGATCCATGAAGGGCGGGCCAGCGAGCGTCGGCATCATCATGGGGAGTCAGTCTGACTGGGCCACCATGCGGCGGGCTGCAGAAGTGCTTCGGGAGCTTGGCATACCCTTCGAGGCCAAAATCGTATCCGCACATCGCACGCCCGAACGGCTCTATGCCTACGCTAAGTCGGCCAGGGACAAGGGACTGAAGGTGATCATCGCCGGTGCTGGCGGAGCCGCTCACCTGCCCGGCATGACAGCGGCACTGACGCCACTGCCTGTCCTCGGCGTGCCGATCGAGAGCAAGGCCCTCAAGGGACAGGACAGCCTCTATTCGATCGTGCAGATGCCGGCGGGCGTCCCGGTCGGTACCCTCGCCATCGGCGAAGCGGGTGCCGCCAATGCCGGACTGCTCGCCGCAGCCATCCTGGCGCTTGAGGACAAGGCGCTCGCCAAGCGCCTCGAGGAGCGGCGGGCCCGCGAGACAGCGGCGGTCGCGGACGCCCCCAAAGACGGAGTTTGACCTTGGGGGCGGAGCGTACGGCGCCGCTGCCGCCCGGCAGCACAATAGGCATTCTCGGCAGTGGCCAGCTCGGCCGCATGCTGGCGCTTGCGGCAGCACGGCTCGGTTTCCGGACGCACGTGTACGCCGACGAGGAGGGACCCGCCTTCGACGTGAGCGCGCAGGCAAGCATCGGCGCTTTCGAGGACCTCGCGCGTATCGAGGCCTTTGCCCAAAGCGTCGACGTCGTCACCTACGAGTTCGAAAACGTGCCACTGGCGGCGGCGGCCGCTGCCAACCGCATCCGGCCGGTGCGGCCCGGGCCTAAAGCGCTGCAGGTGGCTCAGGATCGCCTCGAGGAAAAGCGCTTTGCAGAGAGTCTCGGGCTCGCCGTCGCCCGCTACGCCCCAGTCGAGAGCGTCGAGGTCCTTAAGGATGCCTGCCAAGCGGTCGGGCTGCCAGCGATCCTAAAGACGCGCCGGTTCGGCTATGACGGCAAGGGTCAGGCGACCGTCGCGGCGGCAGGGGAGGCCCCGTATGCGTTCGAGACGGTCGGGCGTGCGCCCTCGGTGCTCGAGGCCCGTATCGATTTCGCATTCGAGGTGTCGGTGCTCGTCGTGCGATCGTTGCGCGGCGAGATCGCCTTCTACGATATACCGCTCAACACGCATTCGGGTGGCATCCTTGCCCGATCCGTCGTTCCCTCGCCGCTTTCCGCCGAGGAGCAAATGTCTGCCAAGGAGATGGCTGCAAGTATCGCCAAGGCGTTGGGCTACGTCGGCGTGCTGGCGGTCGAAATGTTCTACCTCGGCGATGTGGCTCGACCTTTCCTGGTCAACGAGCTGGCGCCACGGGTGCACAACTCCGGTCACTGGACGCTCGATGCCTGTACCGTGAGTCAGTTTGAGAACCACGTGCGCGCCATCGCCGGCTGGCCGCTTGGGCCGACCCAACGCCATTGCGATGCGGAAATGGAGAACCTTATCGGGGCCGATGTCGAGCGCTGGCGGGAGCTCGCCCGCGAGCCGATGGCTGCGCTCCACATCTACGGGAAGCGCCACGCCAGGGTGGGCCGCAAAATGGGGCATGTGACGAGACTTAAACCCCGGCGACCGTCCTGAAAAGGCGGGCCACTGGGGCCAGCTTCGGATGGACTTGTTAAGGCGCCTCTGGTAGAACCGCGCCAACTTCGGTCCAGGTACGGCTGCGGGTGCGGCGCATGCGCGAGCCGACAGGGACGCACCGGATCATCGTCACAGGCTAAAGGATTGCACTGCGTGCAGGTTATCGTTCGCGACAACAACGTCGATCAAGCCCTTCGGGCGCTGAAGAAAAAGATGCAGCGGGAGGGTATCTTCCGCGAGATGAAGCTTCGCAACTACTACGAAAAGCCCTCGGAGCGCAAAGCGCGGGAAAGGGCGGAGGCCGTGCGCCGGGCGCGCAAGCTCGCCCGCAAGCGCATGCAGCGGGAAGGCCTGCTGCCCGGGAAGGGAGCTCGTGGGGGAGGAGGCGGAAAGGGTGGCGCGGCAGGGCGGCGCACCGCCACTCCGGCTCCGAGCGCTTCAACCACCTAGAGCGGTTCATGTTTTGACGGAAGCATATCCGGCGTTGGCGAAGTAGTTGCTGCACTCGCTGGGTTGGATAGTGGCGACGAGTGCTCCGATCTGTCGCCACGTGTCCTCGACCGTGCGCCTGTGGGCCCTGCGCATCCA
>DATLZB010000076.1:0-10286 GCA_035574175.1 Hyphomicrobiaceae bacterium | reverse complement strand
CCGCTGCATTGAGCGTGCGCCGATCCCAGCCGAGCCGCATCTTAAGCGTCACCGGCACGCGGACAGCGCCCACCACTGCTTCAATGAGACTGACGGCGTGATCCAAATCGCGCATCAACGCAGACCCCGAGAGTCTGCCGGTGACCTCGCGCGCGGGACAGCCCATGTTGATGTCAATGATGTGGGCGCCCTCCCCCTCGGCAATACGCGCGGCCGCAGCCATCCAGCGGGCCTCGTGACCAACGAGTTGTATGACGAAGGGGTAAAGCCCCTCCCCCGTGGCCCGACGGACGACGTCGCGGCGGGAATTGACGAGTGCCTCGCTCGCCACCATCTCGGTAACCACGAGACCAGCTCCCAGGCGAAAGGCCAACCGCCGGAGCGGCAAGTCGCTCACGCCCGACATCGGGGCAAGAAAGGCCCGGCCGGTCACCGCCACTCGACCGATATGGAGCGGCGCTGTGGAAGGCACGTGATCGCCGTAGTTGCCCAATTTTTAGTCAATTCTAATGCATGCTTCCCAATTGTGCAGATTAGGCGATGTTGTTGGCGTAGGCAAGTCCGATTCCATTCCCGCGATTGCGCCACAGGCCGGTCGTCGATAAAGCAAGGCGTTCGACGACAACGTCATTTTGCCGCCGAGAGGAGCGCTTTTGACCACCGCGGCTCTGATCGTCGCCGCCGGTCGCGGGACCCGCGTCGGCTCTGCCATTCCCAAGCAGTATGCCCCACTGCAAGGGGAGTGCGCACTTTCCAGGAGCTTACGGGCATTCCTCGCACATCCGCAGATTGGGCGGGTTCAGGTTGTCATCAATCCGCAGGATGGGGCCCGCTACGAAGCGGTCGCGTCGCGCTGGTCCGGGCGCATTGCGCCGCCGGTGGCAGGGGGCGCTACGCGTCAGGATTCGGTGCGCGCCGGCCTGCAGGCCCTCAAGCAGGCTTCTCCCAAGAGCGTGCTGATCCACGATGCCGCCCGCCCTTTCGTCTCCGCCGATCTCATAAGCCGGGTGCTCGAGGCGCTTCGGGCCAAAGCGGGCGCCATCGCTGCGCTTCCGGTGACCGATACACTCAAGCATGCAGGCGGTGGCGGGATCATTCGGGGTACGGTCAACCGGGTTGGGCTGTGGCGTGCACAGACGCCGCAAGGCTTCGAGTTCGCGGCCATCCTTGACGCACACGAAGCGGCTCATGCGGCCGGACGCAACGACTTTCCCGATGATGCCGCCGTTGCGGAATGGGCGGGCATTGACGTGGCGCTGGTGATGGGCGATGAGCGCAACATTAAGCTCACAACGACGGCTGATCTCGCCGTGGCAGCGGCGTTGGCAGCGGGCGCGGCGGAGCCGACTGTTGTGCGCACGGGCATCGGCTTTGATGTGCACCGTTTCGGCGAGGGCGATCACCTTTGGCTGTGCGGGCTGCGTATTGCTCACACTGCGCGCCTTGTGGGACACTCGGATGCGGACGTTGCCTTACACGCCCTTACCGATGCCATTCTTGGCGCCATCGGCGAAGGCGACATCGGCGAGCACTTTCCGCCGTCAGATGAGCGTTGGCGCAATGCTTCTTCGCGGACCTTCCTTTCAGACGCGCGCGGCCGTGTCGAAGCGCGCGGCGGGCGGCTCGCCAACGTCGACATCACCATCATGTGCCAAGAGCCGAAGATCGCTCCTTACAGGGAAGCGATGCGCAAGCAGATCGCCCTCGTGCTCGGCATCGACCTCGACCGGGTCGGTATCAAGGCGACGACCACCGAGGGGCTGGGCTTTGTAGGGCGCAGGGAGGGGATTGCGGCGCTTGCCACGGCTTGCGTGGAACTGCCGGCGGGCCGAACGGGAGAAGCCCCCACAGCCACTTGAACGGACCGGGCGAATCGCGGCATGTCCGCACAAGGGGTTGTATTGCCATTGGCACGCCCGGGGGATGAGCGATGAACATCATGACCCAAACGCCTGTGCCGGCTTCGGCGGACATCGCCAAGATCGCAGAGAGCACCTCGTGCTCCTGTGTGGCAACGCGGGTGCGCCAATTGTCGCGCATCATCACGCGCGTCTATGACGATGCCATGCGGCCGCTCGGCATAACGGGAAGCCAGTTCACGCTGCTCACCCAGCTCGCCCAGCAGGACGGTATCACCGCAGTGGAGATCGGTTATACGCTGGACATCGAGAAGTCGACGTTGTCGCGGAATTTGAAGCGCCTGCTTGCGCTTGGCCTCATCGTCATGGATCCGCCGGCCGGGCGAAGGGGACGCGGCCTTCATCTGACGCCCAAGGGCCAAGCCGTCATCAAGGATGCCTATCCGGTTTGGCATGCGGCACAGCAGCGGACGCTGAACGCCATGGGGGCCGACAGTCGCGGCACGCTTGATCGCTTGGTGCAGAGCGCGGAACGGTTGGCGGCTGCCTGAGCCTTTTGCGCGGCCGTTGAGCCCCGGCTAGCCTGGCTGCCAATGGCAGCAGAACCTGCCGGAGCAGGCAGCGATGTTTTCCGAAGAACTTGTACGCCAGGCAGAGCGGCTGCTCGACCGACTTCGTGGCAAAAGCCTCACTCTCGCCACGGCTGAGAGTTGTACCGGCGGCCTGTTGGCAGGCCTCTTGACGGAAATTGCCGGTGCTTCCGACGTGCTCGAGCGCGGCTGGGTCACCTACTCGAACGAGGCTAAGGTCGAGGAGCTTGGCGTTGAACCAGCCTTGATCGCCGCACATGGGGCGGTCAGTGCCGAAGTGGCACAAGCCATGGCCGTGGGAGCGCTTGACCGATCGAGCGCCGATGTCGCGGTGGCGATCACCGGCATCGCCGGCCCCAGCGGCGGAACCGCCGAGAAGCCGGTTGGGCTCGTCCATCTCGCCGCTTTGCGGCGCGGGCGGTCACCGCGCCACCGCGAGCTCAGGCTTGGCAACATCGGCCGGCGGCAGGTGCGCCATCAATCCATCGAAGCTGCGTTGGCACTGATCGAGGTCGTGCTTTAGCCAGCCCCTCACTGCTGAATGGCCGGGCTGGCCGGGGTGCCGTAAACCACGCTTGCCCGACTCTCGAAAGCCTCGGCGAACCGGCGAAAGGCCCGATCGAAGAGAGCGCCGACGAGCATGCCGAGCAAGGGCGAGCGGAATTCGTAGTCGATAAAGAAATCCACCTCGCAGCCGCCCGGCACAGAGTGGAATCGCCAGCGGTTCTCCAGCCGCCGGAACGGTCCGTCAAGATACTCGACCAGCACCACGGGACCGGACGGAATAAGGGTCACGCGGGTCGTGAAAGCCTCCCGGATGGACTTGTAGCCGGCAACCATGGTGGCCACCAGCACTGTGCAGGTTCCCCGCCGTTCCCGTGAGCGGACGGTCAAGGCCTCGCAGAGCGGCAGGAACAGGGGGTACTGCTCGACGTCGGCGACGAGGTCGAACATCTGCTGCGGGGTGTACGGCACGCGCCTTTTCGTAGTGAAGGCCGGCATGTGCGGATCAGCGATTGAGCTCTCTGTGACGAGCTGCCCGCAAGCGGGCGAAGTCCTCGCCGGCGTGATAGGAGGAGCGCGTTAGCGGGGAGGAGGCCACGAGAAGAAAGCCCTTGGCATAGGCGATCCGCTCGTAGGCCTTGAACTCGCCGGGCGGAACGAAGCGGGCGACCGCCGCGTGCTTGCGGGACGGCTGCAGGTACTGGCCGATGGTCAAAAAATCGACGCCCGCCGCGCGCAGATCGTCCATCACCTGCAGCACCTCTTCGCGTTCTTCGCCCAAGCCCAGCATGATGCCCGACTTGGTAAACATGGCGGGATCGATCTCCTTGACCCGCTGCAGCAGGCGCAGAGAAGCGAAATAGCGGGCACCGGGCCTGATCCGCAGGTAGAGGGAGGGCACGGTCTCAAGATTGTGGTTGAAGACGTCGGGCCGGGCGGCAACGACAGTCTCGACCGCACCCTCCTTGCGCAGAAAGTCTGGCGTCAGCACTTCGATGGTGGTGGCGGGCGTCACCTTGCGGATGGCGCGAATGACCTCAGCGAAATGCTCGGCGCCGCCGTCGGCGAGGTCGTCGCGGTCGACCGAAGTGATGACCACGTGCTCAAGGCCAAGCTTTACGACGGCCTCGCCAACGCGCCGCGGTTCGTCGGGATCGAGCGGCCCCGGCAGGCCCGTGCGCACGTTGCAGAAGGCGCAGGCGCGCGTGCAGGTGTCGCCCATGATCATCATGGTGGCGTGCCGGTTGGTCCAGCACTCGCCGATGTTGGGGCAACCCGCCTCCTCGCAAACCGTGTGCAGGCCGTGTTCGCGCACGATCGACCGGGTCTCGAAATAACGCGGCGAGCTTGGTGCGCGCACCCGGATCCAGTCCGGCTTGCGCAGCAGCGGCGTGTCGGGCCGATGGGCCTTCTCGGGATGGCGCGGCTTGCTGTCGAGGATGGTGACCATCGGTGCTCCCGCCGGCGGAGCCGGCCAAACGACTGCCTAAAGGTGGCGGAGCGGCCTACCAAGTTCAAGCCGGCATACCGACCCAGGCGGCGTCAGGCGGTGCGGCCGCCGAGGAAGCGGGCTATCAGCACCACCAGCATGGCACCGATGGTCGAGATCAGAATTTGCGTGCCGTAGGGCACTAGGTTGGTGACGTTGGTCAGCTCCGGCGGCAGCACGAGCAGCTGATGCTTGATCAGTGCACCGCCGACGAACGCCCCGATGATGCCCACGATCACGTTGCGGACGAGCCCGCCGCCGCCCAGGATCTGCCCGGCGAGCCAACCGGCAATCAGGCCGTTGACGATCATCACCACGTAGTCCTGGTCGAGCGAGGTGAGAAACGACCAGAGCTGATTGAGGACATCGTTCAGCTGCTCAGGCATGGCCAAGCCCCCCAAAAAAACACCCCTGACCGCCCGAGCTTACGTGATCAAGCGCGCCAAAAGAATGACAACGATGGCACCGACCGCGGAAGTCACGATCTGGTCGGCCACCGGGTGGCCCAGATTGAGGTTGATTTTCAGCGTGTTGAAGAGCCAGCCGCCGACCACGCCGCCAATCACGCCGGCGACGATGTAGCCGAGCAGCCCGGCCGGCCCGCCAACGAAGATGCTCGCCAGCCAGCCGGCGATCGCGCCGACAACCAGCATGATGACGATCGCTGTGGCGTCCATGGGTGTTCTCCTTGCCGTCTGCCAGCAAACCGCAATCTCCGGCTGCACCGGAATCGCGGCGGTCCAGACCGACTCTGGATGAGTTGCCAGCCAGCGTCGAGCCGACCCTCTCGCAACGCAACGAAGGGCGCCCGCGGATGCTGCCTCGCACATTCACATGTGGATCACGCGGCCATAAGCGTCGAGAACACTCTCGTGGATCATCTCCGAGAGGGTTGGGTGCGGGAAAACGGCGTGGATCAGCTCCTCTTCGGTGGTCTCAAGGCCCATGGCGATGACGAAGCCCTGGACGAGCTCGGTGACCTCGGCGCCGACGAGGTGAGCGCCCAAGAGCTGTCCTGTATCGGCGTCGAAGATGGTCTTCACGAGCCCCTCCGCCTCCCCGAGAGCAATCGCCTTGCCATTGGCCCGGAACGGGAAGCGCCCGACCTTCAGGCGATGACCGGCCTCCTTGGCCTTGGCCTCGGTGAGGCCGACGGAGGCGATCTGCGGGTTGCAGTAGGTGCAGCCTGGGATCTTTCGCTTGTCGAGCGGATGGGCGGTCAGTCCCTTGATCGCCTCGATGCAGACGACGCCTTCGTGCTCCGCCTTGTGAGCGAGCAGCGGCGGCCCGGAGACGTCGCCGATGGCGTAGACGCCGGCGACGTTGGTGCGGCCGAAACCATCGACCGATATGCTGCCCCGCTCAATCTTCACGCCGAGTTTTTCAAGCCCGAGGCCCTCGACGTTGCCGACGACGCCGACGGCGGAGATCACCCGTTCGGCGTGTATCGTCTCGCCCTTGGCCCCGCCCAAGTCCACCGTCGCCTTCACGCCGTCGCGCGTTTTCTCCACCTTTGTCACGGTAGCGCCGGTTAGAATTCTGATGCCCTGCCTCTCGAAAGCCTTGCGGGCCAAAACGGCGATTTCGGCGTCCTCGGCAGGCAGGATTTGGGGCAAAAGCTCGACGACGGTCACCTCTGCACCGAGTGTACGGTAGAAGGAGGCGAACTCGATACCGATGGCGCCGGATCCGACAATGATCAGCGACTTCGGCATCGACTTTGGCACCATTGCCTCAAAGTAGGTCCAGATGCGCTCCCCATCGGGCTCAAGTCCGGGCAGCACGCGTGGGCGTGCGCCCGTCGCGACGATGATGTGCTTTGCCTTATAGGTGCCGGGCGAAAGGGCTGTTTTGGGCGCGGGCCGGGCCGGCTGCATCGGCGGCTTCCTGGACGGGGTCACGGTCACCGTTCCCGGCCTTATGATCTCGGCCTCGCCCCAGATGACATCGACCTTGTTCTTCTTGAGCAGGAACTCGACCCCGGCGTTGAGCTGGCCGGCGACGTTGCGCGAGCGTTGCACCACGGCGGCGGGATCGAAGCCGATCCTGCCGTCCACGGACAGGCCGTAGCTCTTGGCGTGGGTGACGTAGTGAAAGATCTCGGCCGAGCGAAGAAGAGCCTTGGTCGGGATGCAACCCCAGTTGAGGCAGATGCCGCCCAGATGCTCCCGCTCGACAACAGCCGTCTTCAATCCGAGCTGAGCGGAGCGAATGGCGGTGACATAGCCGCCAGGGCCGGCACCGATCACCAGAACGTCGTATGAGGTCTCGGCCATGTGCTGCATCTCGCTGCGGTTGGAGAATCCCCTGCAATGAAAAGCGGCTCGGAACTTTGATCCGAGCCGCCATCAATGTTCAAGTGGCGATCGCCTTGCCCACGCCGGGGCAGAGCAGGGCGCACCTCAAACGTGGCATTGGGCTCCGAGGTACTGATTGAGAAGCTGATTGTAGCGGTCAACCTCGGCCTGGGCAGCCGGCGACAGTCGCTGCCCTCTGTTGAGTGCCTCGTACTTCGACTGAATGCCCCTGGCGTCAAGCCGGCTCAGTTCCGCGCGCACCGATTGGCAGGTCTGCCCAGCCGGCATAGCCATCGCCGGCGGCCCGCCGCTGTTGGCGCAGCCCGAAACTGTTGCCCCCAGCGCTGTCAACCCAGCGAGATAGATGCCAGCAGTCCTGGTGTCCCTCATAGTCACCATCGCCTCCAGCCGCCACTTCCGCCTCAATGATTGTTCAACACAGTCTCCGCGTTCAATGCAATCCCTTTTGCCGCCCTCCCGACAACGTGTCTTGTCAAAAGATTTGGTCCATCGGGCTCGCGCGCCAATGGGGGGTCACACGCAGACGATGTCAGCCAACGCGCTTGCGCTGGGGTTGCGAGGGCGACTAGGGCGCACTCGTCGATGGCTTCGCCGTTGTGGCCTTGGCCACGGTTTGAACCGGTGGGCCGCCGGCCGCGGACGGTGCGGCGGCTGCCGATTCCGCCTGGGGCCGGGGTGGCAGCGTCGAGCATTTGGCTTGGAACTCGGCGTTTGCCTTGGTGAGCTGGTCCGCTTTGACGAGGTCCGCCGTTTTCATCTTGTATTTGTTCGCCGCGGCCTTTGCGATCTTGTCGGGGACACCTTCGTCGCGAAGACTATCGATTTGCGACGCGAGAATAACGCAAGACGGATCGATCTTGGGCTGAGGCGGAACCGAAGCCGTCGTCATCTGGCCGCCTCCCCCCAATCCTTCCATGTTGGCGCAACCGGCCAAGGCGAGCGCGCCGGCCAAAGCAATCGTCGGCACGCGGAGCTGGGCAAGCATGTCAGGCACTCCCAGGGTCATGTTGTTGAGACTCGCGGATTTCGTTACTCGGGGAGCTGATTAGGCCCGCCCCCGGGTGCCCGCAAGATTAGGCCTTAGACCTTTCACCATCCGGGAAGCCGCAACAACACCAATGATTGCGGAAAAACAGGGTGGGTTGCTTTGAAGACACAGAATCGGGAGCCGGCGGCCCCGCCGACTTGCAAGTGAAACGTCCGCTAAGATGCAGACGCACGGCGGCCGTCGCAGTCAGCCAAGCCGGCGCGCAACGACACCCCAAAAAGCGGCCACGCCATAGCCCAGCAGCAGCGGGACCGTCAGAAACACCACCTGCTTGCCGATCTGAAGGCCGGCCCCGCCGCTGCGGATCTGGTCCATGATTGGTTGCAGAATTTCTGCGTCCATGGTCGCCATCGCGTAGAGATAGTCGATGGTGAACAAGGCAAGCAGCAGGGGCACCAGGATGGCGAGCGCCCACAGCAACCGCCGGGGCACGAGTCGCCGCCAGATCCAGCCGCAGGCAAGGCCGATCGCCAGCATGACCGGCAAGGTGACGACGCTGCTCATCGTGTTGAGACCGAACGCGAAGCAATCGCCGACCCGGATGTGGGTCGCGGCCGCACTGACGCCGCGGCAGAGATAGCCGACGCCGAAACCGACCAAGTAGCTGATGATCTCGGTGATGGCGAACAGCAGAAGCGCGCTCACGAACACCACAAAGAAGAGGTTGCGGCTGCCCTCCACCGGCTCAATGTGCGTGCGCTGCACCTGCCGTCTCAGAAAAAGTCGCCGCGAGATGTCGAAAACGGGAATGGTCAACACGTAGACGATGTTCTTGAGGGCGTCGACCACTGAAGAGAGCGACTGCGACATGGCCGGCAGCTGGCTCAGCACCACGCCGCTGCCGACGGTGAAAACCAGTGTTACGAACGCCGCCCAGACCGTTGATCGATCTATGGTGATCAATGGCCCGGGGGCCGGGCCTGCCATGACGCCCCCCGTCGCGTCGCTCATACCAGCATCCTCACTGGGTCCTCGATAAAGTTCCGGAAAGCATTGAGCAGCTCGGCGCCGAGCGCGCCGTCGACCACCCGGTGGTCACAAGATAGCGTACAGCTCATGATGGTCGCCACTTGCACGTGATCGTCGATGACGACGGCACGCTTCTCGCCGGTTCCCACGGCCAGGATAGTCGCGTGGGGCGGATTGATCACGGCATCGAAGTTCTTGATGCCATACATGCCGAGGTTGGAGATCGAGGTGGTGCCGCCTTGGTACTCGTGCGGCGCAAGTCGACGCTTGCGGGCACGATCAGCCAGATCCTTCATCTCATTCGAGATCTCGCCCAGCGTCTTAAGCTCGGCGTGGCGGACGATCGGGGTGAAGAGGCCGCCCTCGACGGCGACCGCGACGCCGACGTCCGAGTGGCGGTGACGCAGCATACCGCCCTCGGTCCAGGTGGCATTGGCCGCAGGCACCTGCTGGAGAGCCAAAGCCATGGCCTTGATGATGAAGTCGTTGACCGACAGCTTATAGGCCCGCGGGCCGGACTTGGGGGCGGCGGCATTCATGCGTTCGCGGGCGCGAAGCAGCTCGTCGATTCGGCAATCGATCGACAAATAAAAGTGCGGGATGGTGGTCTTCGCCTGCGTAAGCCGCTGGGCGATGATGCGGCGCATGGCGTCGTGCGGGACCAACTCATATGTGCCTTTCTCGTAGAGTGCCAACACCTTGTCGTCCGGCATCGGCTCAATCGTCGCTGGCGCCGGCATTGGCGTCGGGGGACCCGGATGGCGCTGCAGCGCGGTGGGGCCGCTCGCCGCTCCGGCAGCGGCCCGTTCGATATCGCGTTTGATGATGCGGCCGTGCGGGCCGCTCCCGGTGACCACACCCAAGTCGATACCGCGTTCCTTGGCCAAACGGCGGGCGAGCGGAGAGGCAAAGATTCGCTCGACATGACCGTTTCCGCCGGCACGCCGCGGTGCCGCCTCCGGTACGGGGGGTTGTGTCGGCTCTGCTGCAGCGCGGCCAGGGGCGGGTTGCGTCCGCGGTTGTGACCCAGGCTTTGCTTGGCTGGCCGAGGCTGCCATCGGCGCTGCCACGCCAGCGCGGGCGCCCTCGAGTGCGGACGCGCTCTCGCCCTCCTCGAGCAGGAGAGCGATCGGTTGGTTGACCTTGATGTTCTCGGCGCCCTCGGGCACCAAAATCCTGCCGACGGTGCCTTCCTCCACCGCCTCTACCTCCATGGTGGCCTTGTCGGTCTCGATCTCGGCGATGACCTTGCCTGAGGTGACTTTGTCACCCTCCTTGACGAGCCATTTGGCGAGCTTGCCCTGCTCCATGGTCGGCGACAGCGCAGGCATGAGGATCTCAATGGGCATGGTTCTCGTCCGGCTCTCATCGTTCGTCGCGTACATGGCCGCCGGCGGCGGCCTGAGCCCCTTTTGGGCCAAGTGTCATGCACTCTGATCTCGGTGGGCGTCCACATCCTTCTGTGGCGGGCAATCCGCTGCTTGCGGGTCTCCTCGTCATACACGACCA
>DATLZB010000075.1:0-13580 GCA_035574175.1 Hyphomicrobiaceae bacterium | reverse complement strand
TCCGCGGCATCACCGCCGCGGCCTCATTGAAGCGATGTTGCGAAGTGACGACAGCTCACGCCCCTGAACCTCTTCCGCGGCATCACCGCCGCGGCCTCATTGAAGCTCGGTTTCCCCAAGACGAAAGCGGCCGGTGCCAAGCCTCTTCCGCGGCATCACCGCCGCGGCCTCATTGAAGCATTGAAGGAAGCGCAACCAAGCGAGCCGCGACTGTCTCTTCCGCGGCATCACCGCCGCGGCCTCATTGAAGCATTCTCCGCGCCCCCTCTGCTGTCCCGGCCTCCCGACCTCTTCCGCGGCATCACCGCCGCGGCCTCATTGAAGCCGGTGGATGCACCCCGAATTCTGCATCGTCAGCGACCTCTTCCGCGGCATCACCGCCGCGGCCTCATTGAAGCATCGCTCTTCTCAACTCACGTCCGAACGTAGAGCTTCACCTCTTCCGCGGCATCACCGCCGCGGCCTCATTGAAGCCGTGATCACGACTAGGCACGGTCCACGGTGATGATGGCTCTTCCGCGGCATCACCGCCGCGGCCTCATTGAAGCCCGCGCCTTGCGGAGGCCAAGGAAGCCGATGAACGACTCTTCCGCGGCATCACCGCCGCGGCCTCATTGAAGCACGGCGTTCTCTGAGGCGGCGGGTGCTACACACACTGCTCTTCCGCGGCATCACCGCCGCGGCCTCATTGAAGCCCGCGCCGCTTGGCGGCGATGAAGTCACGCCTGGCCGCTCTTCCGCGGCATCACCGCCGCGGCCTCATTGAAGCCGCCCTCAGCGCCACCGCCGCCACCACCACCACCCTGCACCCCTCTTCCGCGGCATCACCGCCGCGGCCTCATTGAAGCCTCGACGGCCCGGTCGAGCGCCGCCGCTTCGGGTGCTCTTCCGCGGCATCACCGCCGCGGCCTCATTGAAGCGAACAGATGCACTTCGTGCCCGGCCCGCGCGGCATCTCTTCCGCGGCATCACCGCCGCGGCCTCATTGAAGCCTAGATCGAATTGGTGTCGGCACCGGGATCGCCGATCTCTTCCGCGGCATCACCGCCGCGGCCTCATTGAAGCCCGGATGTAGTCGTCGTCGCCGTCGGTGGAGCCGACGCGCTCTTCCGCGGCATCACCGCCGCGGCCTCATTGAAGCAAGCTGGGCGGCGTCTGGTGGAGATTTCCAAAGCCCTTCCTCTTCCGCGGCATCACCGCCGCGGCCTCATTGAAGCGATACGCACGCCGGCCAGCAACGCCATCCGCTCACGCCTCTTCCGCGGCATCACCGCCGCGGCCTCATTGAAGCTCGAATCCGCGCTGCCCGCGATCGACGATGAACGGCTGTTGCGGGCTGCCGCCGGTGGTCCAGAATTCGTTGACGCGCGCCGCGCGCGTCTGCCAGCCGCCGCGACCGGCTCCCGCCATGATCTGGTCGCCGCGGTCGGCGGCACGGGCCGCCATGCCCTTGCGGAACCAATCGGCGCCTTTGCTGATGCCGAAAGGCAAAGTGACGCCGAGCGCATAGCCCGCCATCGGCGCATAGTCCTGGATCAATGTGCTGATGACGCCTCTGTTGGCATCTATCTCCTGTAATCGTTTGTCGCCGGCGGCCTTCTGCTCGGCCTTGCGTCGTGCCTCCTCGGCCTGGCGCTCGGCTTCCGCCTTGGCGGCCGCCGCCGCGGCCTCATTGAAGCGCCGATCAGCCGGGCGGCGGGTTGGAGACGGCAGCCACCAGCGCCTGAAAAACGCGGCGGGGATTGCGGGCCATTCACCAGGGAAATGGGTTCGCTCCCGCTCAGACCGGCGCCCGTGATAGCGGCCAGCGAGGAAGTGCGCTTCGATGCAGGGCCCTTATGGCTCATGCGCCCTTCCTGGTTTCGCCCTTGCCCCCACCTGCTGCTTGACGGTCACCGTAGTCAGAGGATTTCGCAACAGCAGACGGCGTGGCGTGACGATGACGTACGACATTTGGAGGAATCTTGAAGCCGTCTCTCTCCGGGAACAAAATGGCCACTAAAGGGCCTTGCCCTTGGCCGCATGGCGCCGGCGCAGGACGCGGAGGCTGATGAGCTGACCAAACTGCAGTCGGATGCCGGTCGATGGAAGGGAGTTCTGCGATGGGCAGCGCAACGATCCAAGGCAAGTTGTGGGGGGCGCGCGCGGAGGATTGGGCGGCCTATGTGGAGCAGGTGTGCTTGCCGCTTCACGCCGCGGTGTTGGACGCCGCACGCGTGAGCAGCGGAACGCGCCTTCTTGACGCCGGCTGCGGCGCCGGTCTGCTCGCCGTCCTCGCCAGTTTTCGCGGTGCTGAGGTGAGCGCCCTCGACGCCTCGCCGGGGTTGCTGGCCATTGCCCGCAGGCGCTTGCCCACCGCGGACATACGCGAGGGTGATCTGGAGGCACTCCCGTTCGGGGACGCGAGCTTCGATGCCGTCGCCGCAGTGAACAGCGCCTTCTACGCGGCGGACATGGCACGGGCGATGCGCGAGCTCGCCCGGGTCGTACGCCCTGGCGGACGCGTGGTCGTCACGGCCTGGGGACCGCCGCACAAGTGCGAGTTTCTGACCGCGGTGATGCCTCACTTGGCGCCGCTGTTGCCGCCCCCGCCGCCCGGCGCCTCGCCGCCGCATCCGGGGGCGCTGGCCGAGCCGGGGGCGCTCGCCGCCACCTTGCAGCAGGCCGGACTTCACGTTGTCGAGGAGGGTGAAGTCGCTTGTCCCTTCGTCTTCGCAAGTGCCGAGGCATCGTGGCGCGGAAACTCCAGCGCCGGCGTCAACCAAGCGGCCATCGCGCACAGCGGAGAGGCGGCGGTGCGCGCCGTCTACGCCGATGCCGACCGTGCTCATACCCGCCCGGATGGAAGCATTCGTTACGAGAACGTCTTCCTCTGGGCGGCGGGACGGCGTGATCGACATGCTACAGAATCCTGATCAGGCCACCGCGCTGGCCGCGGAACACAATCATACCGGCGCACAAATGAATGGTCTTTCGGTTTCCGCGATGAGGAGCCGCACAATGCGGGACGTCTCGAACGATAGGGCCCGCCGGAGTCCGCCGTTCTTCGGGATGCGCCCTTGGGCGCTCCTACGGATGAAGGAGCGGTCTGTTCGGTCGCGCAGCGGGGTCAGACGGCCAGCGTGCGGATCGCGTTGCTCTGAGCTCTGATCGGCAGTCGATCACCGTCGCGCAACAGGCCGGGGCCGTTCTGACCGCAAGCACATGGCTCTGCCAACGAATAAGGCAGGGCCAGGAGCTATCGGCCATTTCGACGCCATCGCAAGTGCATGCGCGCGAGTGCCTGCGCGCAACATACGCCTGCCGCAACGCTGTCGATCAAAGGGACGGGGCAGCCCGTGGCCAGCCGCCGGGCCATCCCGGCCAGGCCCGCGCCCCCAATAATGACGGCTTCGGCGCCATCGTCTCTGACAGCGCCGGCGACCAGTTCGGCAAGTGGTTCAAGCGCAGCCTCAGGCGCAGCCGCAACGTCGTCGCCGCCCATCGGCAGCGCATGGATCGAAGCGACGCGCATGCCGTATCCCCAGGAGTCAAAAAGCTCCTTAAGGATCGGGAGCCAGTCCGTGCCGGCGGTGACCACGGAAAACCGTTGCGCGACCGCTGCCGCGGCCGCGCAAGCGGCGTCGGCAAGAGTGACGACCGGGCACGTTGCGGCGTTCCTGATCGCAGCCAGGCCGGGATCGCCGAAGCAGCCGAGCAGAACGACATCGTAATCCTGCATAGCCAGCGCTTCTCGGTAGGCAGCCAATGCCGCAACACCGGCCACCGCGAGGTCCTCGCGTCTCGCGATATAGGGCACGCCATAGGGAGCCGTCACCGCGCTAAGTTCGGCGCCAGGGCCAAGCAGCGTCTCGCCTTCTCGCACGAGCAACGCGGTGATGTCCGTTGAGGTGTTTGGATTGATGAGCAGCAGCCGCACGGGCATTCCTCGACAATGCAGAAGGTCACACCGTTTGCGGCAGCCATGTCGCGAGGCCGGGAAACACCATCAACAGGCACGTAAAAAGAATCATGATGACAAGATAAGGCAGCACGCCCCAGGCCACGTCATCAATTCCGCCCTTGTCCGGGCGCACGCCTTGCACGACGAACAGATTCATTCCCACCGGCGGAGAGATTAGCGCCATCTCGCACATCAGAATAATGAAGATGCCATACCAGATGGGGTCGACGCCCATCGCCGTCACTAGTGTGTAGGTAATGGGCACGGTCGCGACGAGCATGGACATGGCGTCCATGAACATGCCGAGCAGGAGATAGAATGCGATCAACAGCAGCAGCATCTCGACGCTCGACAGGCCGAAGGATGTGACCCACTTGGTCAGGTGGCCGGCCACACCCGACAGGCTGACAAGCAGATTGAGCACGAAAGCCGAGACGATGATCAGCAGCACCATCCCTGAAATCTTCGCCGACTGGACAAAGCATTTTCGCAGCAGGGCGAGCGACAGGCGCCCGGATAGCCAGGCGAGCAGCAAGGCGGCGACGACGCCGAGCGCGGCGGATTCCGTCGCCGTTGCTATGCCGAGATAGATTGATCCCATGATGATGCCGAATATTGCCAGCGGCGGTACCAGATGAATGAGAAGCCGAAGCCGATCGGCCAGCGGCGGCACGCTTTCTTGTCGGCGCTCGCCGCGCCACAGGCTTGCGGCAAAGATGTAGCCCATGAAGCAGAAGGTGAGGAGTAGACCAGGAATTACTCCGGCCATGAACAACTTGCCGATGGAATTCTGCGTCAGCGAGCCATAGACGATCATGTTGACACTTGGGGGGATCAGAATGCCCAGTGTGCCGCCGGCTGCAAGGCTGCCGAGCGACTCGCGGATCGGATACTTGCGCGCCGATAGCGCTGGCAGAGCGACGGTGCCGACCGTGGCGGCCGTCGCGACCGACGAACCGGACGTTGCCGCGAACAGAGCACAACAGCCAATGTTGGTGTGGAGCAGGCCGCCAGGAATGCGCGACAGCCATGCCGCAAGCGCGACATACATGCGGTCGGCCATGCCGCTGCGCAGCAGCAGCTCGCCGAGCAGGACGAATAGAGGAATTCCGGTCAGCAGACTGTCATTGAGGACGCTCCAGACCACGGCTGCCGCCGATTGGAGAAACGAGGGGCCGTAGAGCAGAAGCCCCCCGCCCACGCCCACTGCCATCATCACGACCGCGACCGGTATGCCGATCAGCATCAATGCGATCATGACGCCGAACGCAGCGAGGGTTGTCGCTTCGACGCTCACGACGCGGATCCTTTGCTTGCGCGATTGCGCTCGGCGAAATCGGCCAGCTCGTCCCTCAGTTCTTCCTTCGTGCTCTTGGGCTGGAACATGTCGTTGAGCGTCGCGATCCGGCCGCTCGCAAACAGGAGCGTGGCTCGTACCGCATAGCCCACCGCGCAGACGGCGAACCCGATCATGCCCGCATACCAGATGCTCTGCGGCCAGATGAGCGGCGTCGCCCACGGCGTCGGGGCGGTGCTTTTGTAGGCAATCGAATCATTCACCACCGCCAGGCATATGGTCACGATCAGAATCGCCAAGCCCGCCAGCATCACGCTCGAAAGCCAGTTCAGCAGCGCCTGCACGCGGTGCGGTAACAGCTCGTGCAGCACATCGACGCGAATGTGGTTGCGGCCGATGACGGCAAGCGTGAAACTGAGCGTCGAGCCAACGGCAAGCGCGTAGCCGCCTAGTTCGTCCGCGCCCTGTAGCGAGACATTGAAGAGTTTGCGCGCGATCGCCTCGACCGCGACGAAAAACGACAGCAACAGGAACACAAAACCGAACAGGTCCGCGAGGATGCGTTCGATGCGTGCCATGAGGCGCTCTCCTCTGCGTCGGGCTTGATGCGAACGAAATCGGCCAGCGGAGCCAGGCACGGCGACCGCCGGCAGCTTCTTATTTCAGCCCGACGACGGGACCGACACTTCGGCGCCAGTTCTTCGAGCACTCGGGATCGATGCGGTCGCATTGCTCCGCCCAGTTGGGGAGCGAGGATTCCTGCATCGCCTTGCGGACCAGCTCGATGTCGGACGCATTAACGGCGACCGAGGTCAGTTTGTAGCGTTTGCCGCTGATGCAGGGATCCTTGCCGGAGTTGCAATTGGAAGCATCTACCGCAAGCTCTTCGGCGTATTTCCAGATGTCGTCGGTGAGGGCGTTGATCATCGCGGCAAGCTTGGCCTGCTGATCGGGCGTGAACTTGTTCCAGGCGGCAAGCCCGATGGCGTAGCCGTTCATTCCGAACTGGAGACCGACCGGCAGGACATGGGTGGTGACCTCGGGCCAACCGGCAGCATTGGCTGATGCCGGGCCGGTTAGACCGCAGTCCACCACGCCGAGCGAAAGCGCCTGATGCGTCTCAGGGAAGCTCATGGGAACCGCGGTGGCCCCGAGCGACTGGAAGAACTTCGCCTGGATCTGATCGAAGACGCGAACTTTTAGTCCCTTGACGTCGTTGAAGCGTTCCACCGCTTTGCGGCAGAACAGCACCTGGGGACCAAACGGCCATACGCCCAGCAGCTTGACTTGGAACTGTTTCTGCAGCCGACGATCAAGCACGTCGAAATAGGCGTCACTCACCTGCCGCGCGGACTTGAAGTCGGGCGCGGCGCCGACCAGATCGAGCCCGAGGGTCGTCGGCTCATCGCGCGAGATTACGGACATGCGCAAGGATACGATCTCGAACAGCCCCGACTTCATGATGCGGAGCTGATCGACATCCTTGATCCCGGTGGTGTCGATCGGCCTGTATTCGACGTTGATAGGCAGCCCCGAACTCTCCGCCAACCGGGCGAAGAACGGCTCCTCCTTGTTCTTCTGGATCAGCCCGCTGGCGATCGGTTGGCCGAGAACCTTGAGCGTGATCTTGCTTTGCGAAAGAGCCGGCCCGTTCAACGCGGCAAGCGCCGCGGCCACAAGCACCGTCCGGACAAACGTGAGAAGCACCATCTCCATTCCTCCTCTCATCGACATGTCCCGATCCACCGGCGCTGCAGCCCGCGTCACGACATGTCTCTATTGACGCTGTTCAGTACACTGCGAATGTTTGGCGTCTGCACAATCTTGTCCTGCAGCACCAGCTGGGACTCGACATGACTGAGATGGCGCCGCATCAGCGAAACGGCGGCGGCCCCGTCACGGCGAGCGATCGCGTCCAGCAAGGCCTCGTGCTCCTCGATCGAGCAGGACAGGCCGTCATTGCGCCTGTAGAGCAGGATCACCAGAGACGTTCGCGAAACGAGGTCGCGCAGGATTTCGGCAAGGACTTGGTTGCCTGCGCGCTCGGCGATGGCGATGTGGAAATCGCCGAGTAGGCGCGTGGCAAGACTGACATTCCGCGCCCGAATCGCCTTCCGTTCGCTGGCGAGATGGCGACGCAGGAAGGCGATATCCTTGGCGCTCGCGATCGCGACGAACTGCTTGATGAGTGCCCCCTCGATCACGCGCCGGGACGCAAAAAGCTCGCGCGACTCGCGCACGCTCGGCCGACTGACGAATGCGCCGCGCCCGCGGTAAAGGGTGACGAGGCGATTGGCAGCAAGCTCGACAAGCGCCTGCCGCACTTTGGTGCGGCTGATGCCAAAAACTTCGGCAAGTGCCTCTTCGGTCAGCTTGGTCCCGGGGGCAAGCCGATGCTGCAGGATGGCGGCCGTCAACCGCGCGACGATGTCGCCGCTGCTGACCCGGCGGGTCGCCCCGGCGCACCGAGCTGTGGCTGCCGACCCCATCCGCCTCACCTTGTTGTATACAATATCTCCAGGTATTGTATTCAATCACTTTGAACCGGCAAGCCTGAAAATGCGGCACAACCGACCGGCCGGGACCACGCTGCAAGGGAAGGCGCAGCACGATGAGCATGCTTCAAATCACGTCCGGGTCGTTCGTTCTGTCCGCCCGCTTCGAAGAGCATGTGGCACCCAAGACCTGCGCCGCATTTCGCGAACTGTTGCCCTTCGCGAGCCGGATCATTCATGTCCGTTGGAGCGGTGAAGCGGTCTGGATCCCGCTCGGCGAGCGGGATCTTGGACTTCCGTTCGAAAGTCCAACGAGTTATCCGCCGCCGGGGGCGATCATCCTTTATCCGGGCGGGATCAGCGAAACCGAAGTTCTTCTCGCCTATGGGGCTGTTCGTTTTGCGAGCAAGGCGGGCCAGCTCGCCGGCAACCACTTCGCAACGATCACCACCGGGCTCGACAAGCTGGCCGATTTGGGACGCCTTACACTATGGAACGGGGCCCAGCCGATCCGCTTCGAAATCGTTTGAGCGGCACTGGGACGCGACATGCCCGACGAAGCCGGCAGCAATACGTAAGGGGAGCCATCCATGACGGCTGATCATTCCTATCCGCGTGATCTTTTTGGGTATGGCAGGACGCCGCCGCATGCGCGATGGCCGGGTGGGGCGAAAATAGCGGTCCAGTTCGTCCTGAATTACGAGGAGGGCGGAGAGAACTGCATTCTGCACGGAGACGCCGCCTCCGAAGCGCTGCTTTCCGATGTCGTGGGAGCCCAGCCATGGCCCGGGAAGCGGCACATGAACGTCGAGTCAATGTACGAATACGGCGCGCGCGCCGGATTCTGGCGCCTTTGGCGTCTGTTCACCGCTCGCCGTTGCCCTTTAACCATTTACGGCGTTGCCAGCGCGCTCCAGCGCAGTCCGGAGCAGGTAGCCGCAATGAAGGAAGCAGGATGGGAGATCGCCTGCCACGGATTGAAATGGATCGACTACAAGGATTTCACGCGTGAAGACGAACGCGCGCACATCGCGCAATCCGTCCGCATCCACACCGAGGCGACCGGCGAACGGCCGTGGGGCTGGTATACGGGGCGCTGTTCCGAACACACGCTCGAGCTGGTCATGGAATATGGAGGCTTTCTCTATGTCTCCGATAGCTACGCCGACGATCTTCCTTATTGGGTGAGGGGTTTGCAGGGGTATCAGCTTGTCATTCCGTATTCACTGGATGCCAACGACATGCGGTTCGCCTCGGCGCCCGGCTTCAACAGCGGCGACCAGTTCTTCGCCTACCTAAAAGACACGTTTGATGTGCTCTATGCGGAAGGCGACGAGCGCCCGCGCATGATGTCGGTGGGGCTGCACTGCCGCATTGCCGGCCGGCCGGGCCGCTTTGCGGCAGTGGCACGCTTCCTCGATTACGTGCTCTCGCACGAGCGCGTGTGGGTGCCGCGCCGCATCGATTTGGCCCGCCACTGGCACAAGGAGCATCCGCCGCGGGAGAAAGGCTGATGCGCGACCCGGTTCTCGGCCGCCGGTTGATGGCGCTCTTGGACTTGTTGGCGCGGCACAGCGACGAAACGGGAAAATTGACTCGCCTCTATCTGTCGCCCGCCCACAAGGCGGCGGTGGCGGAACTGGCCGGCTGGATGCGGGCTGCCGGACTGGCCGTATCGATCGATGCGCTTGGCACGCTCACCGGCCGCTACCAAGGCACCCAGCCCGACGCGCCGACCCTGTTGATCGGCTCGCACATCGACACGGTGCGGGACGCCGGCCGGTACGACGGGACGCTCGGCGTCCTGGCCGGCCTCGTTGCGGTGGAGGAACTGGCAAGGCGTTCGGAGCGCATGCCTTTTGCCATCGAGATCGTGGCGTTCGGGGACGAAGAAGGCGTGCGCTTTCCCACCACGCTTCTCACCTCCCGTGCCCTTGCCGGCCGTTTCGATCCGTCATGGCTCGACATGCAGGATGCCCAAGGCATCACCCTGCGGCAGGCGCTCCTCGATTTTGGTGGTGACCCGCAACGGATCGGCGCAATCGCCCGGCGTTCGGATCAGCTGCTCGGCTATATCGAAGTGCACATCGAGCAGGGTCCGATGCTCGAGGAGGCGCACACGCCGGTGGGGGTGGTTGCGGCGATCGCGGGAGCGAAGCGGCTTTCCGTCGAAGTGCTCGGCGAGGCCGGTCACGCTGGCACGGTGCCGATGCGCTTGCGCCGCGATGCACTCGCGGCAGCATCGGACATGATTCTTGCCGTGGAACGAAATGCGCGCGCAAAAGGCGATGTGGTCGCTACAGTCGGATGCGCCGAGATATCGCCCGGCGCGCCGAACGTCATTCCGGGCAAGGTGTCCTTCAACATCGACCTGCGCGCACCCAACGACGCCGATCGCGACGCCGCGCTCTCGGCCATTATGCAGGCCATGGCGGCGATTGCCGACGCGCGCGGCGTCCGGCTGGAAAGCGAAATCGTTCATGAAGCCGCCGCCGTCGCCTGCTCGCCGTGGATGACGGAATGCCTGACGCAGGCGATCTGCCGCCAGGGGCTGGCGGCGCCGGCGTTGATTTCGGGCGCCGGCCACGACGCCAGCATCATCGCTTCGCTGTGCCCCGTCGCAATGATGTTTGTCCGCTGTGCCGGCGGCATCAGTCACAGTCCGAAGGAATCCGTTACGACAGAGGACGCCGACGTCTGTGTGCGCGTGCTGCTCGATTTCATCCGCAACTTTCCTGCGCAATAATCGCTGGCTTCACCCCCGAGTATGGAGGAGCGGCGGCAGACCGGATAACGATGAGCCTGTTCGAATCGGGCCGATGCTTCCAGATATGGGGATGCGTGCGTTCGGGCCAGACGACTGCGCCCCGGTGCCCACGGGCGAGAGTGGCGACTTGTGCTGTTTTGCGGACCCGTAATTCCGGCGCGCTGTCGCTGGTGGTCGAGCCGCGGCTGTCGAGCGCCACGCGCTGGTATGGGTCGGCCGATCCCGCAGAGATCGACGGTCTTGAGTACGCCTATCTTGCCGGCGGCGAAGGCCCGCAGGTTGAGACCAAGGCCGGCTGGGATGTGGATGGCGTCGAAATCCGCGTGATCCTCGATTTCGGCGCCGGCTTCATCGACTGGCGCGGCTGGTACCAAAACGCGGGGGCGTGATGGCCGACGTTGCCGACCTCGAAGCCATGCGCGAAGCGCTGCTTGCGCCGCGCTTCGCCGGCGTGCGCACGGTCGAATACGAAGGCCGCCGCGTCACCTACGCCACCGACGCCGAGATGGCCGCGGCGCTTGCCGACCTCGACCGGCGCATCGCCGCGGCCTCCGCGCCGCGCGTCAACCAGGTTCGTATCAACTCATCGAAAGGAACATGACCCATGAAGAACTACATTCAGGAAGGCCGCATGATCACCGTTGCCGCGCCGGCCGGCGGCGTCGCCTCGGGTGATGGCGTCGTGATCGGCGCTCTGTTCGGTGTTGCCAGCAAGACCGCCGCGACGGGCGAGACGGTCACGATCGCCACCGAAGGCGTATTCGATTTGCCGAAGCTCGCGAGCGCTGTCATCGCCGCGGGCGACAAGGTGTCGTGGGACGACACCGCCAAGCAGGTCAACGTGCCCGGCCCCGGCCGCTTTCCGATCGGCATTGCCATCGAGGCTGCCGGCAACGGCGCGGCCACCGTGCGGGTGCGGCTCGACGGGATCGCGACGGCGGCGGCTTGACGAACGTGGCTTCCCTTACTGGTTGCAGTATTGTTTAGTTGCAGCCGAATCAGGTTGACGCTGCGAATTTCGGTGGTCGAGGACTGATGCAGCTCACGTACTTCAAGGTCACCAAGTATCGGAACGTCTGGGACTCTGGCTGGATCGAAGTCGGCAATATCACTGCCTTCGTCGGACAGAATGAGGCGGGCAAGAGCAATCTCTTCGAAGCGCTCTACCGCATTAATCCGTTTGCGCCCGGCGAAGCCTACAACATCGATGAGGATTGGCCTGTTGATGATTGGGGCAACAAGGACCCCTCCGCGCTTGTCTGCCAGGCGAAGTTCTCGCTCACACCGGAAGAAATCGAATCCCTCTATGAGGAGGCCGGACACCCGGAACCTGAGTCAACTCCTGAAGGTGAGCAGGCGGACGAAGATGGCGGCGCGGAAGAAGGCGAGGCCGCGGCCGAACTGCCCTCAGAGCTGACACTTATAGGCTCGCGGTCGTACAACGCGGGGCCGACCTTTGCGGTGGAGGGGGAGTTTACCGAGGACTTCGATGCGTCAAAGGTTGATGCCTGGGCAAAGAAGCATGCTCCAAAATTCGTACTGATTCAGGACTATGGCCTCAGCGGCACGCAGATCGAACTGAACCAGCTTGCCGATCGCCTGAAAAGCGTCAAATGGCACCAGCTCACGAACGAAGAACAGACGATCAAGATTGTTCTCGATCTTGCCAAGGTCAATATCGACGAGTTCCTCGCAAAGGGTGCAACGCCGGAAGGCCGCACTGTGCGATCTTTCGACAAACGGGCTGCGTCTTCATATCTGAGCAAGCAGTTTCGCGATCTCTGGACGCAGAAGGAGGTCGATTTCGACATCGAGATCGACGGGACAACACTCAATATCTTTGCCAAGGATAAGGCCGTCGGCATGCCGGTGCGGCTCAACCGGCGATCCAGCGGCTTTCGCTGGCATGTTTCTTTTGCCTGGAAATTCACACATGCGAGCCGCGGCGAGTACAAGGGATGCATCCTGCTGCTCGAAGAGCCCGGCATTCATTTGCACTATTCTGGGCAGCGTGACCTGCTCGAAGTGTTTCAGCGGCTCTCGAAATCGAACACGATTCTCTACACGACCCACCTCGCCTCGATGGTCGATCCGGCCTACCCCGAGCGCGTGCGCATCGTCGAGACAATGGGTAACCATGCCACCGTGAAGAAGGGCGTGGTAAGCAGCCAGCGTGCGCCCATGGCCGTGATCGAGCTTTCGCTCGGCCTGACCGGCGATATGAGCGGACTGCTCGGCACGCGCCAGACGCTGATCGTCGAAGGCGGCGACGATGCCTTGGTCCTGCACAAACTCTCCGGGATACTGCGCGGCGAGGGCAAAGCGCATCTCTCAGATCGCATCTACCTCTGGCCCGCGCGTGGCGCGCCAAAGACGCCCATGTATGCGGCGTTTGCCGTCGGTCAGGGCTGGGATTCGGGCGTCCTCCTGGACACCGATGCCGAAGGCCATGCCGCGAAGGAAAAGATCGACGATCTGGTTCTCAAAGAACTGGCTGCCGAACAGAAGGCGCGCTTTCGCGTGCTGATGCTGGGCAAGGCAGCTGGCATCAAGAAGACGGACGCCGCTATCGAGGATTTGTTCGACGATCAGTTCTACCTCGATTGCGTCAACGCGGCCTTCGGTGTCGCCATCAAATTCGAGGACTTGCCCGTCGATGGCTCTGATATGATCACGAAACGAGTGGAAACGGTCATGGTCCAGCGCTATGGCCACAAGGAACTCGACAAGCGCCGCGTGATGGCAGAGATCTTGCGGCGGTTCGATGGTTGGGAGAAACTCTCGGACCTCCCGAAGGGCACGGCCGCCCGGGCCGAGAAGCTATTTGGCGCGATCAACAGTGCTTTCGAGCGCGCGCCCGAGTAGGGCGAACGGAGTCGCATGCACCAAGCCGGGGGCACATCCCGATGCGTTATCCGTTCGTAGAGTCGCCAAGCCGGGTCATCGCCTGCGCCTTGGCGCCACTCGCCGCCATAGATTTTGTTGACTCATTGTTGACTCGGTCACGCCCGGCGCGAGGAGCCCAAAAGCAAACGCCCGCTAAGCCTTTGGCCTAGCGGGCGAATTTGGTTGCGGGGG
>DATLZB010000074.1:0-33657 GCA_035574175.1 Hyphomicrobiaceae bacterium | reverse complement strand
CGGTCTCGATGGCCCTCCGCTCGCCGACGACGGCGATATGGACGACCAGCGCCAATGGCACGAGCCCCCACAGCCAGCGCCATGGATTGCATCGCATGCGTGACCTCACCGCCGCAAAGGCGCCGCCCCGTCCGGCGCCCCCGATTGCCTCGCGCGTGTTCCCTCCCGCCACGCACCCGCTGCCGCGGCCCATGCGCTGCGAGAGCCGTGTTGCCCCGCCCCAATGTGATGCGGGCGCACTATAAACAAGGGGGTCTGCGATTGGAAGCCGAACGTCCCTGGCACGAAAAGGCGCTATTCGCTGCGCAGTGCCTCGATGGGATTGAGCAGCGCCGCACGGCGCGCCGGGAAGAAGCCAAAAAAGATGCCGGTTGACGCCGCCGCCGCAAGCGCCAGTATCACCACGTCGGGCGAGATCAGAATCGGCCACTCTGCCGTGTGCGCAATGCCGACGGCCAGCGCGATGCCGATGGCGACGCCGATCAGGCCGCCGAGCATGCACAGGGTAACGGCCTCCACCAGGAACTGCATGAGGATGTCGCGCCGACGCCCGCCGACCGCCATGCGCAGGCCGATCTCGCGAGTGCGCTCGGTGACCGAGACCAGCATGATGTTCATGATTCCGATGCCGCCGACGATAAGCGCAATGGCGGAAGTGGCCCCCAACAGCCAACTCAGCGTCGTCTGGGCCGCGGTCCGCGCTTTCAGGAACTCGGCCAGGTTGCGGACCGCGAAATCGTCCTCCGCGCCCGGCTGGATGCGACGGCGCTGGCGCAGGATGCTTTCGATCTCCTCCTGCGCCCGCTCAAGGTCGGTCGATGCCTCGAACTTCACGAAGATCTGCCCGACCTGATCGTTGACCACCTGATTGCGACCGACGATGCGCCCGCGAGCGGCGCTGAGTGGCAACAGGATCATGTCGTCCTGGTCGCGACCGAAGCCCGTCTGTCCCTTCGGCTCGAGCACGCCGACCACCTTGAACGGCACGTTCCTGATGCGGATCGTCTCATCCAGCGGATTCTCCCGGCCGAACAGCTTCTCAGCCACGGTTGAACCGAGCAGGGCCACCCGGGCGCCGGTGCGCACGTCCTGGGCGGTGAAAGGGCGGCCGGCGGCCAGCGGCCAGTCGCGCACCTCGGTGTAGGCCTCGTGCACGCCGGCCACGCCGGTCACCCAGTTGCCGCTGCCCCGCACGACCGGTGCGCTGCCCTGCAGATAGCCCGAGATCGCCACCACCTCGGGCAGGCGCTCGCGGATCGCCTGGACATCGCCCTCGGCAAGGGGGAGGCTGGTGCCGGCCCCGCCGGCGCGGCCGCCGACCCGGGTCGAGCCTGGGAAGACGACCAGCATGTTGGTGCCGAGCGCATTGATGCGCCGGTCGACCTCGCTGCGGGCGCCCGCGCCGACCGCGACCATAACGATCACGGAGCCCACGCCGATGATGATGCCGAGTGTGGTCAGGATCGAGCGCAGCGGGTTGGCCCTGAGTGCGGTCAGCGCAACCGCGAGACTGTCGAACAGGCTCATGGCACTGCGCTCCGCTCCTTCTCGCCCCCGCTATCCTCGATAATGCGCCCGTCACGGAAGGAAATGCGCCGGCGCGCGTAGGCAGCAATGTCGTGCTCGTGCGTCACCACGATCACCGTGATGCCGGCGGCGTTGAGCTCGCAGAACAGCCTCATGATCTCCTCCGAGGTCCTGGTGTCGAGAGCCCCGGTCGGCTCGTCGGCCAGCAGGATCTTCGGGTTGTTGACGAGGGCTCGGGCGATGGCGACGCGCTGCTGCTGACCGCCGGAGAGCTGGCTCGGCAGGTGATCGAGCCGCGCGGCGAGGTTCACCTGCTCGAGTCGCTGCCTGGCCACCGCCTCCGGATCGGGCGGGCGCGGTCTCGCATAGAGGAGCGGCAACATGACCTGGCGCAGTGCGGTCGTGCGCGGCAGCAGGTTGAACTGCTGGAAGACGAAGCCGATGCTGCGGTTGCGCAGCTCCGCCAGTTCGTCGGAGGTAAGCTCGGCAATGTTGCGGCCGTCAATCTCTAGGCGGCCGGAGGTTGGCACGTCGAGTGCACCGATCAGGTTCATCATCGTCGATTTGCCGGACCCCGACGGGCCCATGATGGCGACGAACTCGCCCGCGCGGATGGCGAGCGAGACGCCGTTCAAAGCATGTACCTCGGAGTCGCCCATGCGGTAGGTCTTGGTCACCGAGGTGGCTTCGATCAGCGCCCGCCTTGCAACGCCGGCGGTCGCGGCGGCCCGCAGTTCGGTCAGGGCGTTCATCGCTTTACCTCGCGGGCGCGCACGACGACCGCCTCGCCCTCCTTCAGGTCGCCGCCGACGATCTCGGCGAAGCGATCGTCGGCGATGCCGACGCGCACCGGGCGCGGCTCGATGTCACCCGAAGCGGCGAGGACCCACACGGTGGCGGGACGGCTGTTCTCGCGTCCGCGCTTCCAGCGATCGAACAGCGGCCGCTGGGCCTCGGTCAGGAGAGGGCGCAGGATCTCCTCGATTCTGGCTGCCGCGCGCTGGCGCTGGCCACCGTCGGCGGCGTTGGCTGCGGCCCAGGGCGGCGACGCACTCCTGTCGGCGGTACGCTCGCCGCGCTCGGCCCGTTCCTTGCGCAGGGCCGCGCGCACGGCCTCCAGCTGCTCGTCCGAGAGCTGGAGCTCGTGCTTTAACTGCTCGAGGCTGCGGCCGCCACGGGGCCGCTCGCCGCTTTCCCGGCTCTGGCCACTGGCGAGCGCGGGCGGGCCGCTGCGCTCGCGGGGGCGGAAGCGCAGCGCCTCGTTGGGCACACGCAGGGCACCGTCGCGCTTGTCGGTCTCGATCTGGACGGTGGCCGTCATGCCGGGAAAGAGCTGGCGGTCCTCGTTGGCGGCCTCGATGATCACCGTGTAGGTGACGATGCTGTTGAGCTCGGTGGCGGCCAGGCGCACCTGCGTCAGGCGTCCGGTGAAGCGGCGCTCGGGGTAGGCATCGACGGTAAAGGTGACCGGGTTGCCCTCGGCCACGGCGCCGACGTCGGCCTCGTTGACTTGCGCCTCGATGCGGATGCGGCGCAGATCCTGGGCGATCTTGAACAGCTCGGGAGCCTGCAGGCTGGCGGCCACGGTCTGGCCGACATCGACGGTGCGCGCGATCACGGTGCCGTCGATGGGCGAGCGGATGCGGGTGCGGTCCAAGTCGATCTCGGCCTGCTCCAGCATGGCGCGCCGCTGCAGTATGGTGGCCTTGCTGCTCTCGATCTGGGCCTTGGCGACGGTCACGTCGGCGCGGGCCATGTCGAGGTCGCGGGTGGCAGAGTCGAGCGCGGCGGGGGAGGAGATGCCCTTGCCGGCCAGCGCCTCGGTGCGCTCCATGGCGCGCTCGGCGAGCCGCAGGGCGGCCTCGGACTTGACGAGCTGCGCCTCCTGGTTGGCGAGCTGGGCGGTGGCGGCGGCCAGGTCGGCCCGGGCCTGAGACACTTTCGCCGCGAACGACTTGTCGTCGATCACGGCCAGCTCGTCCCCCTTCTTCACTTCCGAGTTGAAGTCGGCCTTGAGTTCGCGGATCTGCCCGGAGAGCTGGGAGCCGACGCTCACGGTAACGAGCGCGCGCACCGGCCCGGAAGTGGAGACGATGCGGGCGATCGGACCGCGGCTGACCGGCACCGTCTCATAGGCGGTCTCCGGCCGGCCGCTGCCCGGCAGGCCGAGCAGCCACAAGGCGCCGGCAGCCGCCAACGCGACCGGCAGGGCGAGCGTGAACAGATATCTCTTCATGGTGCGCGTCATGTCTCAAGGCCCACTGTGCGTACCCTGCTCCTCAACGTTGCGAGGGTGCCAAACCCGTCACACCGACAATAAAGCCGGAGAGCGGCGCAAGTCGCCTGAAAGACCCGTTAGGGCTGCATGAACCGGCGATGAACATCGTGTTCAGACCGGGTTCAATCGCGCGCCCCTAGCCTCTGCTCACCCTGACAACCATCTTCCCCGGCGTGATCCAGGGGCGCGAAGCGCAGGGTCTTCGCGCCCCAACTCTTTCGGCTCCCCGCCCGGCCCCTGCTTGAGCACCGCGACGGCACCCCTGCGGGTGGGTGCAATTCGCCCGCGCTCGCCTTGCCACCTTGGCGTCGACGCCCTACGTTCCCGGGTATACTCAGCCCTTCGGATCCGGCCACCAGGGAGTTCCCGCGATGACCTTCAAGCTTCCCGATCTGCCTTATGCTTACGATGCGCTTGCGCCGTACATGTCCCGGGAGACGCTCGAGTACCACCACGACAAGCATCACTTGGCCTATGTCGACAACGGCAACAAGGCCAAGGCGGGCACCCCTTACGAGAACATGAGCCTGGAGGACATCTGCAAGAAGGCCTTCGCGGAGAAGAACGCAGCTCTCATCAACAACGCCGGCCAGCACTTCAATCACGTTCACTTCTGGCAATGGATGAAGAAGGGCGGCGGCGGCAAGAAGCTGCCCGGCAAACTGCAGACCATGGTCGACAAGGACCTCGGCGGCTTTGACAAGATGCGGGCCGATTTCATCAATGCCGGCATCACCCAGTTCGGGTCGGGCTGGGCCTGGCTCGCCGTCAACAACGGCAGGCTCGAGGTACAGAAGACGCCGAACGGGGAAAATCCGCTGATGCACGGCGCATCGCCTATCCTCGGCGTCGACGTGTGGGAGCACAGCTACTACATCGACTATCGCAATGCGCGGCCCAAATACCTCGAGGCCTGGTTCGACAACCTCGTTAACTGGGAGCACGTCGAGGAAATGCTGAGCAAGGTTGCCTGAGCAAAGCGCAATCTTTGCGGCCTCCCGGCGCTGGCAGAGCGGCGCAGGATCGCGCGTTCTGCCGGCCGCGGCCGCCGTCAGTTCTCGGCAATCGAGCCGAGATAGGCGACGAGTGCCGCGACGGCGCCCTGTTCCAGCTCGGGCAGCTCGGGATGGCCGGCGATGGCGCCGTCGTGAAGCGCCTCTTCCAGTCTGACCAAGCCCGAGCGCTTGACCAAGCTGCGCAGCGGCGGCGCTGCGGAGTTCGGACTTTCGTCGGCGGACCCGATTGCGTGACAACCGCTGCAGTGGACTTGCGCAACGGCACGGCCGTTGGGCAGGTTCATCTCCTGGCCGGAACTTGAGCCCCACATGAGCACGGCGCCGGCCACTGCGGCGAGGCTCGCCACTCTCCTTGAACTCATCTCCAATTCCGCCGACCTCGAGCCGTCTCACCCGAACGCAAGCCGCTCGTGATCAGCCTCGCTCAGATCATCGCTCAAATTTGGTAAGCCCTGCCGAGCTGCGCCGGCAGGTAGTAGCGGTTCCTCAGAACCACTTCGGCTGCCACCAGTGCAAAGCCTGCTGGACCAGCTGCGGCTGAATGAGCCACGCGATCCCGACGATGGCGGCGATGGCGAGCAGGATGACCACCAACGTCAAGCTGACCGGGGCACGATAGCTCAAACCGGTGCCTGGAATGCCGAGGTTGATGGTCGGGCGCCGGCCCATGCCAACGTTCACGGTCGCGCCCTTGCCGCCGACGCTGGTGCTCACGCCGGACTTGCTCAAGTTGATGCGCAGGCCGGGCGCCACGCCGATGCTCTTGCGAAATCGAAATCCACGCAGGAAGGCCATGGGGAGTCCTCGTCGACTGAAGCCGATAACGCGCTAATGCTAACGCACCACGATAGTCGAATTGCGCCGAGTCGCCACTTGTCTTTCCTCTTTCACCGGCCCGAGCGGAGCAAGTCGCTGAACTTGCGCACGCCGGCCTTGACCTGCCAGACAAGCGAATTGCGGGCCTGCAACCGTTCGTGCGCCGACTCCCGATCGAGTGATTTGGCGTACTTCTTGCGGTTTTCGGTGTCCCGTTCGATCAGGAGCCGCCTTTCCTCTGGCGTTAAGGGTCCGATGCGCGACATGGGCGGACGGATCAAGGCCCGCTGCACGATCGAGGGCTCGCCCTTGTTGTGAAGGAAGGAGACCAGCGCCTCGCCGACCCTCAACTCCTGGATCGCCCGCTCGGTGTCAAGCTCAGGATTGGGACGGAAGGTTTCGGCGGCCGCGCGGACGGCCTTCTGCTCTTTGGGCGTGAAGGCACGGAGCGCGTGCTGGATGCGGTTGCCGAGCTGGGCGGAGACGCGGTCCGGCACATCGCTCGGACTCTGCGTCACGTAGTAGACGCCGACGCCTTTGGAGCGGATCAGCCGCGTCACGCGCTCGATCTGGTCGAGCACCGCGCGCGAGGCGCCGTCGAAGAGAAGGTGTGCCTCGTCGAAGAGGAACACGAGCTTCGGCTTGTCGAGGTCGCCGACCTCGGGGAGTTTCTCGAACAGCTCGGACAGCATCCACAGCAGGTAGGTGGCGTAGAGACGCGGGGTGTTCATCAGTTTTTCGGCGGCGAACACGTTGATGACGCCCCGGCCATCGGGTGCGAGCTTGATGAAATCGTTGATGTCGAGCGCGGGCTCACCGAAGAAGCGGTCGGCGCCCTGCTCCTCGAGCACCAGAAGCCGGCGCTGGATCACCCCGACGGTGGCGGGCGCGATGTTGCCGTATTTGCTGCGCAGCGATCCGGCGCGCTTGCCCATTTCATCGATAACAGCCCGCAGATCTCTGAGATCGAGGATCACCATGTTGTTATCGCCTGCCGCCCGTTCGTCCTCGGCCCAGCGGAAGGCGATGTTGAGCACGCCCTCCTGCGGCTCGGTCAATTCGAGCAGGCGCGACAGCAGCAGAGGTCCCATCTCCTGGACGGTGGCACGCACCGGATGGCCCTGTTCGCCGAAGATGTCCCAGAAGGCGACCGGAAAGGCGGCGTGGCCGTACCGAGCAAGCCCAATCTCCTCGGCACGCTGCACCAAAGCGGGCTTGGGCTCACCCTTGGCGCCGATGCCCGAGAGGTCGCCCTTGATGTCGGCGGCAAACACCGGCACGCCGGCGGCAGAGAACCCTTCCGCCAGCACCTGTAGGGTGACCGTTTTGCCCGTGCCGGTGGCGCCGGTGATGAGCCCGTGGCGATTGGCGAGCGCCAGTTCGATGCATTCAGGCACGATCTCGCGCCCAGCCCGACTGCAGCCGATGAGGACCGAGCCGTCCTGCACATAGTCCCGGGGATCGGCCGGTTTCTCAGAGTTGTCCGCCATGCGCGTTTCCCGCAAGGGCTGGGGGGCCGGCGCCCAATATGTTGCGAGTCAGAGCCGATGACAATCGTTGCCCCAATTGCACGCGAATCGGGCGTTGGCAACTCAAGCAGCACACGACCGGGTGCGGGCGCAAGACCCTCCTTTCCGCAGAAAGCGCTACATTTGCGCATGCCGCCGGCACTGCGCTGGGTTATTCTCAAACGACAATGAGAGATAGAGGAAACTGGCCGCCGTTGACCATGGGCACGCCCACGCAGTTCCGGCCCGAGGCGCTTCCGCTCGCCGGTGCCTTTGCGCCGGCGACGCGGCAGGATTGGCTGCGCCTTGTCGAAAAGGTGCTCGCCGGCGCCCGCTTCGAGGATAGGCTCGTTTCAAGGACCGCCGACGGGCTTGCAATCGAGCCGCTCTATACGCGGGCGGACGCGGTGGCGGGGGCGCAGGCCTCCGCGCCGGGCATCCCGCCGTTTGTGCGCGGCTTTCGCGGCAGGCCCCCCGAAAAGGGCTGGGATATCCGCCAGATCCACGCCGAACCCGATCCGGACGTGGCCAACCGGGCGATCTTGGAGGACCTTGCCGGTGGTGCCACCTCGATTGCCCTGCAGATCGCGGCTCCCGGCCAGTTCGGCCTCCCCTATACCGGGAAGGAGATGGCGCGCGCCCTCGAGGGCGTCGATCTTGCCTTGGTAGCCGTGGCACTGATCGCCGGCGAGTACACCGTCGACGCCGCCGGCAGTCTGCTGGCGCTTTGGGAGGCCCGTGGCGTCGCCAATGACAAAAGAGTTGGAGCGCTCGGTGCCGATCCGCTCGGCACGCTGGCCCGGACCGGGGCGCTCTACCATCCGCTCGGGCGCTCGCTCGATAGTGCTGGACGGCTTGCCGTCGATACCAAGGGGATGGCAAACGTCACGGCCCTTCTTGCGGACGGCCACGTCTATCACGCGGCGGGTGCCAGCGAAGCGCAGGAGCTGGCCTGCATGCTCGCAACGCTGCTTGCCTATCTCAGGGCGATGGACCGCGCCGGCATGGCGCCAAACGAGGCGCTGCCCAAGGTTGCGGTCAACCTGGCAGCGGACACCGACCAGTTCCTGACCATCGCCAAGCTACGCGCGGCCCGTCGCCTGATCTGGCGGGTGGCAGAGGCCGCTGGCGCAGGCCAGGCCGCCGCGCGCGTGCCGCTGACGGCGGTCACTGCCTGGCGCGTCCTTGCCAAGCGCGACCCGTGGGTCAACCTGCTGCGCACGACCATGGCCTGTGCGGCGTCCGCAATGGGCGGGGCCGACACCATCATGGCACTGCCTCACACCTGGGCGCTCGGCAAGCCGGACGGGCTCGCCCGCCGTATCACGCGCAACATCCATCACGTGCTGATCGAGGAGGCAGGGCTTGGCCGCGTGCTCGATCCGGCCGGCGGCTCCTGGTACGTGGAGCAGCTGACCGATCAGCTCGCGCGCAAGGCCTGGACGCTGTTGCAGAAGATCGAGTCGAAAGGCGGCATGGGTGCCGCGCTTGAAAGCGGCTACGTGCAAGATGAGATCGCGAAGGTTGCGGAGGCGCGGGCGGCGGCGATCGCCATCGGCGATCTGGAGCTGATCGGCGTTTCGGCCTTCCCGCTGCTCGGCGATCAAGGGCTCAAGGTCGCGCCTCATCCCGACCCGCTTCCCGCCGACCTCAATGGTTGTCGGATCAGACCGCTGCTCTTCCAGCGGCTGGCCGAACCGTTCGAGCGGCTGCGCGAGGCAGCGGATGCTCACGCCCAGCGGACCGGGGAGCCCCCGCGCGTGTTCGTCGCGTGTCTTGGTGCGGCGGCCGAACACGACGCGCGTGCGAGATGGGTGGAGAACATGCTTGCGGCCGGCGGTATCGCAGCGTCGGCCGCCACCGGTCATGCGAGCGCACAGCAGGCCGCAGCCGCATTCGCGCGGAGCGGCGCGAAGGTGGCGTGCATCACGGGAAGCGATGCGGCGCTTGCCGACCTGGCGGAGGCGGTCGCAATGGCGTTGAAGAGCGCAGGCGCGGCGCGGGTCTACATGGTGGGTCCCTTCGGCGTGCCGGCGCCAGCGGGTATCGACGCGCTTCTTGTTCCGGGTCAGAACGCCCTCGCCCGACTGGGTGAACTGCATCGAGACTTGGGTATCCAATGAACGAGACGAGAAGGACGGTGCTGACCGGAGGTTGCCAGTGCGGCGCGGTGCGCTATGCGCTCTACGCGGAGCCCACTGGCGCCAGCATTTGTCACTGCCGCATGTGCCAGAAGGCTTTCGGCAACTACTTTGCTCCGCTCACCGGCGTGAAGCTCGACGAGATCGCCTGGACGCGCGGCGCGCCCGCCACGTTCCGCAGCTCCGAGGCGGTGGAGCGCGGCTTCTGCCGCGACTGTGGTACACCGCTCACCTATCGCATCCTCGGGCGCAACCGCATCTCGGTGTCAATCGGCTCGCTCGACCAGCCCGACCGGGTGCACCCGGAAAGGCAACACGGGATCGAGAGCGTGCTACCCGATTTCACCCGCCTCAGTGCCCTCCCGGCCGAGACGACGGATGCCTGGGTCAGCCCCGACCTCAAGGGTCGGCTCGCCTCGCGTCAGCATCCCGATCGCGACACGCCGAAGGGGTGGGCTCCGCCTGAGCGCGAGGGGCGGTCCACATGAGCCGCATCCCGGACTTCACGAACATCGCACTGGAGACGGAAGCGGGTACCGCGCCGGTTGCCGATGTCCCACCGGCCACTCTGGCGACGGCCGAAGGCATTGCGCTGAAGCCGTTCTACACCGGCGCCGACCTCGACGGCCTCGACTTTCTCGACACCTGGCCTGGGATCGCGCCCTACCTGCGCGGACCCTATTCCACCATGTACGTGACGAGCCCGTGGACCATCCGCCAGTACGCGGGCTTCTCCACGGCCGAGGAGTCCAACGCATTCTACCGCCGCAACATCGCGGCCGGGCAGAAGGGCCTCTCGGTTGCCTTCGATCTTGCCACCCACCGCGGCTATGACAGCGATCACGAGCGGGTCAAGGGCGACGTCGGCATGGCGGGCGTTGCCGTCGATTCCATTCTCGACATGCGCACGCTGTTCGACGGCATTCCGCTCGACAAGATGAGCGTATCGATGACCATGAACGGCGCCGTGCTCCCGGTGCTCGCGCTTTTCATCGTCGCGGGCGAAGAACAGGGCGTGCCGCCAGAGAAGCTCTCCGGCACCATTCAGAACGACATCCTCAAAGAGTTCATGGTGCGCAACACCTACATCTATCCGCCCGGCCCTTCGATGCGGATCGTCTCTGACATCCTCGCCTACACCAGCCGGCACATGCCGAAATTCAACTCAATCTCGGTGTCCGGCTATCACATGCAGGAAGCGGGAGCGACGGCGGATCTTGAACTCGCCTACACGCTTGCCGACGGCATCGAATACGTGCGCGCCGGGGTGGCGGCCGGCCTCGACATCGATGCGTTCTGCCCGCGCATATCGTTCTTTTTCGGTATCGGCATGAACTTCTTCATGGAGGTGGCCAAGCTGCGCGCGGCGCGGCTCTTGTGGGCGAAGCTCATCAAAGAGAGATTCAATCCGAGGGATGCCCGCTCGCTGTCGCTGCGCACCCACTGCCAGACGAGCGGCTGGAGCCTCACCGCGCAGGACGTCTTCAACAACGTGACCCGCACCGCCATCGAGGCGATGGCGGCCACGCAGGGACACACCCAGTCCCTGCACACCAATGCACTCGACGAAGCCATTGCTCTGCCTACCGATTTCTCGGCCCGCATCGCACGCAATACCCAGCTATTCCTGCAGCAGGAAAGCGGTACCTGCCGGGTCATCGATCCCTGGGGCGGCAGCTTCTATGTGGAGCGGTTGACCTACGAACTTGCGCAAAGGGCGCTCGGGCACATACGCGAGGTCGACGAGCTTGGCGGCATGGCCGAGGCCATCGCTGTCGGGTTGCCCAAGCTGCGCATCGAAGAAGCCGCCGCCCGCACCCAAGCACGCATCGACACCGGCCGCCAGGTTATTGTGGGCGTCAACAAGTACCGCCCGGAGCATGAGGCGGCCATCGAACTGCTCAAGGTCGACAATCACGAGGTGCGCCGCCGCCAGATTGCCAAGCTTCAAAAGCTCAAGGCCGAGCGCGATCAGGCGGCGGTCCGGGCGGCGCTCAATGCGCTGACCGAGGGGGCACGCAAGACGGACAACCTGCTCGAACTCAGCATCAACGCGGCCCGCGTCGGCGCAACGGTCGGCGAGATCTCGGCGGCGATGGAGAAGGTGTTCGGGCGCCACGTCGCGGCGAACCGTGCCGTTTCGGGGGTCTACCGGTCGGAGGCCGGCGTCATGAGCGAGCAGACGCGACGCGTCGTGGCGATGGCGGCGCAGTTCGAGAAGCACGAAGGGCGCCGGCCGCGCATCCTGGTCGCCAAGATGGGCCAGGACGGGCACGACCGCGGGCAGAAGGTGATCGCCACCGCCTTCGCCGATCTCGGCTTCGACGTCGACATCGGGCCGCTGTTCGCCACCCCGCGGGAGGTCGCCCGCCAGGCGGTCGAGAACGACGTGCACATCATCGGCATATCCACTCTTGCCGGCAGTCACCTCACGCTGGTGCCAGAGCTCAAGCAGGCGCTCGCCGAGGACGGACGCGACGACATCATGATCGTCGTCGGCGGAGTGATCCCGCCGGCCGACTGCAGCGCGTTGCTGGCGGCCGGTGCCGTGGCCGTGTTTGGCCCTGGTACGAACATTCCGCAGTCGGCTGCCGACCTTCTCGGCAAGCTCAGCGAGAAACTCGATCATGGGTCCAAGCAAGCGGCCGAGCGGAGCATGGGTTGATGGATCAACCTGCCGCTTTCGTGCCGATTGGTTGCAGCAACCGGTCACCGAAAGGGTCGCAGGCCGGCAACACCCGGTCGACAATGTTGCGCTGACCGTGCATTGGGCGGCGTTTTGCCTCGCTGGCGACGCCCGAACTTTTGATAATCAGCGCCTCCGCTGTTCCCGGTGAGGGCGGTCGGCCGGGCTACCGTCGCTTAAGGCATTGGAGTGCAAGTAGTCGGATCAAGGCACGATTGCCCGGACGCGTGAAGCCGAGCACACGGCAGAGGCATAGATGCAGGTCAAGACCAGCGAAACGCCGCGCGGTTCCAGCCGATCCAGGCCTGTCGCGACGGGCACCGCCATCATGCGTGGCGGGCTCCTGTTCCTGTTCTGTCACGTGCTGTTCATCGGCCTCGGCATGCTCGCCTATTTTGCCGACTGAAGCCCGCCGTTAAAGGCGCCGGGCAGACCATACCCGCCGCGCCTCTCCTAACAGTAGTCCCAGTACCCCCTGGTGTGGGCCCGGTCGGCCCAGTACCAGCACAGATCGGGACGCGGCGGCGGCGGCGGCACGCCGGCGATGGCAGCGGCGATAATCGTTCCTATGACGACGCCTGCAACGATGCTGCCGTAGTGCGGCCGGCGCACCCAAGGCCGGTAAGGCCGCACGACGATGACGCTGCGCGGCACCCGCCTCACAAGCACGTCCGCAAACTCGATCATACTCGGCATGGCCGCCGCTGCGGGCTTGCCGGCCGATGCGTAAACGGCGGCTTGGCCGTCGGCTGGATTGAGCATGAGAATCACGGCGCCAAAGGCGACTGCGCCAATGACTGACTTGCACATGTGCAAACCCCATTCTCCATCGCTCACGGAGCGTTAGAACCATTCAATCTTGTCGAACTTGCGCCGACAACCCTGCAAGTACCACCCTGCGTCATTGCCGGCTCCGAGCCACGGACATTGGCTCCGAGCCACGGACATTGATCGCTGTCAAGGCTCTTGCACAGCAGCAAAATTGTCTGCTCACTGCCCCTTGCACTGTGGGAGGAGGAGGGTCGATGGGCAAAGCCAAGATTTTCGTATTCGCGCCGGACCGGCCGGACCGGGTCGGCGACACGCTCGACCGGCTGGTGGCCGCCGGCTGCGAGATCATCCAAGGTTCGGCTTCCTGGGACACGCCGCAGGGCAACAGCGAGAGCGAGATGGTCGCCATGGCCCGCGGCGCCGATGCGCTGATGGGCACTTCCATCCGCTCGAGCCCCATCACCCGGCGCATCATGGAGGCCTCCGACCGGCTTCGCATCGTGGCCAAGTACACGATAGGTGTCGACGACGTTGACGTTGCGGCCGCAACCGACCTCGGCATCATCGTCACTCACGCGCCAACCGAGGCCAACTGGGGCGGCGTCGCTGAGGGCACCGTGGCCATGATGCTGACGCTGCTCAAGAAGGTCCGGGAGCGCGATCGGGCCATGAAAGAGGGCAAGTGGCGGGATCCGCTGCTGCAGGGCACCTATCTCGGCAGCCGTCTGCAGGATGGCGCCAAAGGTCTCACCGTCGGCATTGTCGGCTTGGGCCGCATCGGACGGCGGCTCGCCGAGCTGCTTCAGCCCTGGCGGGTGCGCATTCTGGCCTGCGACCCCTACGTTGAACGCGCGCGCTTCACGCTGCACAACGTCATCGAGTGCGATCTCGACACGCTGCTTGCGCAATCGGACGTCGTCAGTTTGCACGTCACACTCAATGAGAGCACGCGACGGCTCATTGACAGCCGCGCGTTCGCCAAGATGAAGCCCACAGCCATCCTGATCAACACCTCCCGCGGGGCCGTGGTCGACGAAGCGGCACTTGTCGAAGCGCTCGAGAAAGGCCTGATCGCTGGAGCCGCACTCGATGTCTTCGAGCAGGAACCGCTCGCGACCACCTCCCCGCTTCGCCAGCTCGGCGACAAGGTGCTGCTGTCGGCCCATATGGTGACCGCCAACCGGGAAAGCGGCATCAGGCCGGGTGCGATCATGGCGGCCAAGTGTGTTGAGGCGGCACTCAAGGGCGAGCTGCCGGACGCCATCGTCAACCCGGAGGTACTGCCCCGCTGGCAGCAGCGCTTCATCCGCAAAGCGCTGATCGGTTAGGCTGGCGCGAGGGGCCTCGCCTCGCATAATCTGCGCCCCAAATCTGCGCCCGAAACGGGGTCGAGCGCGTTTGCTATCGTCCTTCTGTCACGGATCACGGCCAAAATGGAGCGAGCCATGCAACTGCTGGGTAACTCATCCATGCTGGAGTACGCTGCGATCGGCGCGGCGCTGCTGATCTCGGCGACCGCTGTCTACCTGTGGACCTCGCGCAGCCAGCTCTACCGCCAGCTTGCCGAGCGCCAGCGCATGATCCTCGACACCGGCGCAGGCTCGGGGCTGCTCGGACCGGCTCCCGCCGCGCTGCCCTCCTTCGCGGAGTACATCGCCGTCGTTCCCAACGTGCTGCCGGCGGAAACCCTTCAACGTATCGTGGCCGAGACCGAGACCCTGGTGGCGACCGAACGCACCTACCTGCCGACCCACAAGCAGGGCGGGACCGTCGCCTATGAGACGCTGTGCCAATCAGCCCCGAGTGTGGTGGCGCTCTATCTGTCGCCGGCCATGCACGATGTGATTTCGAGGATCGTGGGTGCGCGCGTGATGCCGACGCCGCTGCACGATCAGAGCTCCTGCTCGGTGCTGTTCTACGAGCGCCCCGGAGATCACATCGGCTGGCACTACGATCACAACTTCTACAAGGGGCGCCACTTCACCGTGCTGATCCCGCTTGTCAATCGCGGCTACGACGCCGATGGACTGTCGGCTGCCAAACTGATGGCCAAGGTCGGCCGTGAGGAGCGCATAATACCGACGCCGCCCAATCAGATGATCGTGTTTGAAGGCAACAAGATCGTGCACAAGGTGACGCCCATCCGCGAGGGCGAGCGGCGGATCGTGCTCAGCATGACATTCTGTACCGACCCCAGAAACTCGTTGGTGCAGGGCATTGCGCGGCGCATCAAGGACACTGCCTTCTTCGGCATCCGTGCACTGTGGACCTGATCGCGCCGCCCTATTTTGGCGGCGGATAGCGCCAGTACTCGCCCTTGTCGGTTCTCACGAGCTGCAGGCTCGGCAAGTACTTGCCGAGCGGGCGCGCTCCCGAACGGATCAGAGTCTGGATGTCGCCCAGCAGCATCGGCTGCTCGGCGTAGACTGAGTGGTTGAGCGAAAAAACGGCAGTGCTCGTTGCCGTGATGTCGATGGTATCCACGCCCGGCACGATTACCGGACCGGAGGCTGGCACGTCGCCCGCGCGCGGCACGCCTCCCCAGAACTGGCGCGAGACCTCGAGAGCACGGTCGTTGGATGCGGCAAGCAGGGTGATTCCGCGGCTCACGCCCTTGATCTCCTTGGCCACGAACTCGAAGGTGTCGCGATCGACGTCTGGCGCAGCGAGGATCACCTCGTTGACCACGACGTCGGAAGGAGCCGTGCGCTTGATGTCGCGCAGCACGGCCAACAGCAGTTGGTTGCCCATACTATGGGCGATGAGGCTCACCGACTTGGCGCCCGTCTCGCGCGTTACCAACTCCAAGAATCTTCGGAAATAGGGCTCGGCCTGGCCGGTACTCTCGCGATCGTAACTGTAATCCTGCAATCCGAGCTGGCCGCTCGACGGCCAGCTGTAGAGGAAGGGTGCTCCATCGAACTTTAGGTCGTAGGCGATCTGCGCGGTGCGGAATAGCGCATTGTCGAAGGAGGTGTTGAACCCATGAACGAAGACGAGCGCATGATCCTTGTAGCTTTGCGATGCGCGCAACCGCTCGCGGACCAGCTCCAGGAACTCACTCTCGGTGAGAGCGCGCACCTCCTTTAGCGTGAAATGCTTGTTGGGGTCCTCGCGCTCGCGGAACAGCACGATGCTGGTAAAGGGCAGATGGTAGACCCAGGGGCGCTCGACCTGCGGAACCTGGTGAGATTTCGGCACGGTGACGAGCGCGCGGCCGAGTTCCAGCCGTTTGCCGCGTCCGCTGCCATAACTCGCCCTGGTAGCGTGCGGCTCGGCAAGCCGATCCGTGCCGTAATATACGGGCACGACGTCCCACGGCTCAGGTGCCGCTTCGGGTTTCGCGCCTGATGCCTGCCCCAGGGGCGTTACGCCACCGAACGGCACCAGTCGCTCGCCGGTCTTCGGGTCGGGCCGCCGTTCACTCAGCAACGACCGCTCCTGAGATTCGAGCGCCGTCAGGCGACCCGTCTCGGACGCCGCCGGCGGCGGCGTCGCCGGCCGCTTGGCCTCGTCCGTGGCAGCGGGCGGCACCGGCATCGCCTTCGGGGCCGGCGGCAGCGGCGCGGCCGGTCCGTCCCGAGGGCTCGGCATGGTTCTCGGCGCGGCTGTGCCGGGGGACGGTTGCGCGGGTAAGGCCGGAGGGGCGCTTGCGCGCGGAGCTCCGCCGGAGGGTGGGGCGGCGGCAGGCCCCGGCGGCGGCGCCGCGGCGACCCGGGGCGGGGCGGCAGGCGCAGAAGGCACTGCAGCTTGCGGCGCCGGTCTGGCCGCCATCCGCGGTGCGGCCTCGCCCGCAACCGGTTGATCGGACGACTTGGGCGGCTTGCCCGATGCGACGCCCGCGGGCGGAGGCGGCGGCGGTGGAAGCCGTCGTCCGAGCACGACCGTGACCCGGGACGAGGAACTGGCGCGCAAGCGGATCAGTTCGACCCTTGCGCCCGGCGCAAGCTGTCCCAGGGCTGCCTCGAATTCTTCTTTGTTGATGATGGCACGGTTATTGACACTGACCACCACATCCCCGGTTTTCAGATCCGCCCTCGCGGCAGGGCTCCCCCTCTCGACCTCGACGACAAGCGCCCCGAACTGCACACTGAGCTTGCGAGCAGCAGCAAGGGCAGGGGTGACGGTCTCGACCTTCAGACCAAGCCAGCCGCGCTCTTGCGCTCGCGTGTCATGGGCAAGGCAAGCCGCGGTCAATGCCAGCGCGACCACAACGATCGCCTTCAACGCGCGCATGGTATGCCCCCTTGTGACGACAGCTCGTGCTAAGAGTCTAGCCACTCGCAACCCTCGCCAGCAAGGCGCGGTGGCTGTGAGGGCTCCAGCCGGTTCCCCTCGAAGTCTCTGCGGGGGCGTGCCTGCCAAGCTCATATGGCGAATGGATGACGCTGCCTTACTCAACCTCCCCAGACCTGGCGCGCGTGCCACGCCTTCTGGCAGTACTGTCGCTGGTCGCCTCGATGTCGCTGACCGGAGCCAACGTGCCCTTCGGCAAGGCCGTGATGGCAGAGATGCCGGTCGAGGTGTTTCTCGTGTTCCGTTTTGCCATAGCCAGTCTGGCGCTGGCTCTGCTGGTGCGGACGGAACCGGGGCCGCTGCTCAGGACCATGTCGCCGGGCCAGACCGTCAGCTTAGCCATGCTCGGTATCGTCGGCTCGGTGCTCTTCACGGTATTCCTGCTCGAGGGCGTCAAACGGACCTCCGGGGCGGACGCCGGCATCATCACGGCCACGCTGCCGGCCGTCGTAGCCCTTCTCGGACTATTCGTGCTCGGCCAGCGACTGGCAGCAAGCCAGTTCGCGATGGTGGCGCTGGCGGTTGCCGGCATCCTGATCATGCAACCGGCCTCGGCAGCAGGGGGCACGAGGGCGCTCATCGGCAACCTGCTGGTCGGGCTCGCTGTCTTGTGCGAAGCGACGTTCGTGTTGCTGTCTCAGCGCATGAGCGCAATCTACAGGCCGATCCGCCTGTCACTCGGGGTGTCGGTCGTGAGCCTGCTGGCGAGTGTGCCGTTCGCCGCCACGGCTTTGCTCGACTTCGACTGGACCTCGGTTTCCCCCGGCATTTGGGCGCTCGCTACCTGGTACGCCCTGTCGGCGAGCGCCCTTTGCACCATATTGTGGTACCGCGGCGCCGCCCGCGTCGAGACCTGGATGGCGGGCCTGGCGACCGCCGCGTTGCCGGTCTCCGCGCTTGCGGTTTCTGCACTGTTCCTCGGCGAAGAGATTGGCATCGTGCGCATGCTCGGCGCCGCGTTTGTAATATCGGCAATCGCGCTCGGCGCCCTCGCGCCAGTCAAGCTGGAGCAGGGAAGGTCATGAAGCTCAAGAGGCCATGGGCGAGCGTCATCCCACGCTGCTGATCACCGGTTTCGGACCGTTTCCCGGCTACCCGTCGAACGCCTCGGGCCTGCTCGCGCACGCGGTGGCGGATAGGGCGGCACGCTGTCTGCCGGGCTGTCGGGTGCGGGCGGCGACGCTGCCCACTGAGTGGATCGCCGGGCCCATGCGATTGGCGCAGCTCGATGCCGAACTTCGGCCAGCGCTCGCCATCCACTTCGGCATTTCGCGACGTGCGCGCGGCTTTGTCATAGAGTGCCGAGCTCGCAACATCGCGGCGCGCGCGGCCGATGCCATCGGCGCCCTGCCGCCCGGCGGCCGCATTGTTCCCGATGGGCCCGAGACGCTGTCGAGCACGTTGCCCGCTGGCCGCATCCTGGCGCGTTTGCGGCGTCTCGGCGTACCGGCCGCGCTGTCGCAGGACGCCGGCAGCTACCTTTGCAACGCCATTCTTTATCATTCCTTGGCAGCAGCGCGAGAAGATGCCTCGCGGCGCGGATTTGTTCACGTACCGCCGGGGATTGCGAATGGCATGGCTCGCTGCCAACTCGACTGGAACAGCGCAGTGATTGGAGGACTTGAGATCGTCCGCACCTGTCTCGGCGGGCCGGCGCCCTAGGCAGCAACGTTCTCAAGGGCCCTCATCAGAGCAGCGCAGAGCCGGACCTCGCCAACCGTGAGGCCGCGCCAGCTCCTCATCACTCCGCTCGGTACGTGCGACACCGCCTTGGGAATGAATTGGGCGATCAGATGGGCTACCAGAGCCTCGGCGGCGCGCTTGGCACCATCGTCGATCTTGAGCGCGATACCGAGCCTCAGCTTCGGTAAAGCGGCGCAATACACTCCCTCCGCGCCGGTCTTCATCAGCACCTCTTCCGGAAGTCGGCGCATCATCTCGGTATCGAGCCGTCCCTCGCCGGCCACCAGCTCGGGCGCCTGCCAGCAGGCGCTCATTATGCGCTCCGCCGCAACCCGGTGGGGGGCGGCCGCCCCCTCGCCCGTCGCAAACTGTGCAAAGGCGCGCGCCAGGTCGCGGACCGACATGGCCCAGTTGGGCGCCGAGCACCCGTCAACGGCGAGAACGCTTCCGCCGAGCTCACGGCCGAGCAGACCCTCCAGGATCCTGCGAATTCTCACTTGCACCGGGTGCTCGGGCTGCCAATAGCCCCCCGGCGGCTCGCCACAATGGACCGCCGTCGCCAGCATTCCCGCGTGCTTGCCCGAACAATTGTTGTGGAGAGCGGTGGGTCGCCGGCCGGCGCGAAACAGCTCCCGGTCGGCGCTTGCCTCGGCAGGAGGATGCGCGCCGCAGGCGAGGGCGTCGACATCGAGCCCGGCGCGGGCAAGCATCGCGGCGGCGAGCGCAACGTGTTGCTCGGTGCCGGCGTGCGAAGCGCACGCAAGGGCGATCTCTGCAGGGCCGAACCCGAAGCGATCGGCTGCGCCCGTCTCGATCAGCGGCAAGCACTGCAGCGGCTTTATGGCAGAGCGCGGAAACACGGGACGGCTCGTGTCGCCGAGCTCGAAAACAGCCTCTCCCGAGGCGCGAACGATGGCGACGGCGCCCCGGTGGAAGCTCTCTGTCAGCGCTCCCCGCGTAAGCTCGACGACAACCGGATTGGCCACCCCGCCCTCGCAGATCGCCCGACAGGCTCGGCCGGCTCAGTTGGTGCTGACCGGAGCCTGCACGGTCGCGTCAGGTTTGAAAAAAACATCCACCCGCATGCCGGGCAGCAGCGGGGAGTTCTCCTCCAGATCGATCAGCACCTCGAGCACGTCGAGGTCGTTCGGCCGACGCGGACCGCGCTTGCTGAGCCGCGGTGCGCCAAGCGCCTGCCCCATGCGCTCAATGCGACCGCCAAATTCGCGCCCGGGGAAGGCATCGGAGCGGACCACCACGGCCTGACCGGCCCTGATCTTGCTCACGTCCCGCTCCTCCACCTCGGCCAGCACGCGCAACGAGGAGACATCGCCGAACACGATCAACGGCTCCTCCGAAGCGGGCGAAATGGTCTCGCCGATCCGGGCCAGCACCTGGAGTACGGTACCGTCGGTCGGAGCGCGAATGCGCGTGCGCTCGATCGCCACCATCACCAGGGACAGCTCCGCGCGGGCAGTCGCCAGTGCCGCCTCGAGCCGCGTCTGCAACGGCATTCCCGGCGTCTGCTGGACACGGCGCAGGTTGGCGCGGTCCTGCTCCAGTTTCTCGGCCGACTCGGTGACTAGATTGCGCGTCCTGGTCACCTCCTGCAGAGACCCCTTACCCTTGCGGTAAGCCGTAAGGGCGCGGTCGAACTCAAGCCGGGCGGTATGAAGCGCGCTCTCGGAGGCAGCCACCGCGTCTTCGGCCGCGCGTCGCTCTTGGGCGAGTTTGGCGACGGTCTCGGTGTCGCGTTCGCGGCGGCGGACGGCCGCCTCGGCCTCGGCCGCCAGCAGGCGCGCCTGGGGCTCATCGTCCTGTAGCCGCACGAGCAAATCGCCAGCAGAGACGCGATCATTCATGCGCACGAGAACCTCGGCGATCTTGCCGGGGGACTGCGAGCCGATGCGGATTTCGCCGCTTTTCGGCTCCACTCGGCCTGGCGCCGAGGCCACCCATTTTTGCGGCGGCGGGCGCTCCTGCGGCAACGTGGCGGCCGGCTCGGATTTGGGGGCGGAAACTGCCCTCATCTGGGAAGCACGCAAGGCCGACCAATGTTGGACGGCAAACCCAACCGCAGTGGCGAGCAGCGCGGCAATGATTAGGCTCGAGACGGTCGAGTTGATCCTAAGCATGGGCCTTGCGCTTCCTGGCCAGGTCATAGAGGGCGACGTTGCGGCGCGCCTCCGCGCGCCGCTCCTCGCTGGTGATGCGCCCGTCCTCGATGCGAATGACTCGATCAGCGTAGGCGAGCGTGCGCGGATCGTGTGTCACGGCCAGGACGGCGCGACTCTTATCCTGAGCGATTTCGGCAAGCAATGCCATCACCGCATGCCCGTTTTCGCTGTCAAGGGCAGCAGTGGGCTCGTCTGCCAAAATGACGGCCGGGGAGCCGGCCAACGCACGTGCGACAGCGACACGCTGCTGCTCGCCGCCGCTCAGATTGCCGGGAAAGCTGGTGAGCTTGGAGGCGAGACCCACCAGCTTCAGGGCCGCTTCGGCCTTGGCAATGGTCTCGGACTTGCTTTCCCCACGCACATCGAGCGCGATTCTGACGTTCTCAAGCGCGGTGAGCGTCGGAAAGAGATTATAGGACTGGAACACGAACCCGATATAGCGGCGGCGCAGATCGGCCAGCGCCTCGGGGCCCAACCCGTCGACGCGGTTGCCGGCAATCTCCAGCGTGCCGGAGGTGGGCGAGAGAATGCAGCCGAGGATGGAGAGCAGCGTGGTCTTACCGCTACCGGAGGGCCCCATCAGCAGCGTCATCTCGCCGGTGCGCAACGTCAGGCTGACCCCTTTCAGCGCGCACACCTTGTTAGCGCCCTGCCCCAGCTCCTTGACGATATCGCGGGCCTCAAGAACGACGGAACCTGTCATTTGTTGAACACCATCGCTGGGTCCATCCTGGTCACCTTGATGATCGCCGACACCGCGGAGATGGCACACATGCCCACCGTGATGAGAAACAGCGCGGCGGCGAGCTCCGGGGTCATGAGAATGGGCAGCGCGGTGGCTTCACTGAAAGCCACGACAGTGAGCGCGATCGCCATACCGAGAATGTAGCCGAACACGGCGCTCAATCCGGCCTGCATGAGGATCACGCGGTGAATGTAGCCGGCAGAGGAGCCGAGCGCACGAAGCGTGGCGAACTCGCTTAAGTGGTCCTTCGTGCTCGAGTAGAGCGTTTGGGCGACGATCACCGTGCCGACCAGCAAGCCGAGCGCCGCGCCCCCGATCAGGGCGACACCGGCCCCCGTTGAATAGAGCCATTGGTCAAGGTTGCGGTCGAGAAACTCGGCTTTGGTCAACACCTCGCTGTTGGGCAGCTCCTTCTTGAGCGCGGCCCGTACGCTGTCGAGCGGCGCGCCCGGAGTGAGCTGAATGAGCAGGAAAGAAGCGCTGTCGGCGGGAACACCGAGAAGCGAGCGTGCACGATTGAGAGTCGTGAAGACGTAAGGCGACATGGTGAACGAGCGGATGCCCTCGGTCAGCGCACCTATCCGTACACGACCCTTTTCGATCTGCGCGGTGTCGCCGAGACCCGTGACGCCGAGATCGGTGAGATAGCTGCGATCGACGGCCACGGTGTCGGGTGCGCCCAGCGCGCGGATGCTGCCTTCGGCGATATTCCACGGGCGCAGGCCGTTGTCTTCGGGGTTGGTGCCAATCAGCACGGCGCTGGTGCTGCCGCCCTCAGGCTTGCGCCACTCGACAAACGAAACCAGGATGGGGATCGCCGCCGCCACACCTGGCACCGCCAGCGCCGCATGTCGCTCGCGCGACGTCAGCAGCACCCCGCCCTCTTCAAAACTCTTGGCGCCGTACGCAGTGACCCAAATGTCCGCGTGCGCATTGTCGACCATACCGACGATCATCTTCCGTGCGCCGAAATAGAGTCCGAGCTGGACCGCAACCAGCACGATCGAGAACAAGATCCCAATCAGCGTGACGGCCAGTCGCACGCGGTCATGGAACAGATTGCGGATGGCAAGCGTCAAGATCATCGAAAATGCCGATTGTGCCTTCTGATTGGCCCCATTGGGGGCAGTGCTGACCCCGATTTCTATGCGGATAGGTCAAATATGTGGCAAACGACAGCCAAACCTCAGGTGTCGTTAACTTCGGCACCATCGGTCTGCCATGGTTTACCGTATATAGGGGGTTGCAGCGCCCCTGACCACTGGCGGGGCTGCGACCCATTAAGCGTGTCGCCAAGCCAAATTGCATCAACATGTTATCTTGGCGAAATAACAAGGACCCTGCCCCGTCCAGGAGCAGGAGAGGCTTGGTCGGCGCTTGGATCGCGGAGGGGGCTCAAGTAATTGTCCAAGGAGGCCATTTGGTGGAGCGGTCATGCGCGTGAAAGGCATGCACACAAGATCGTTACCCGCACTGGCGGCAGGGCTTGCCGCGGTCGCCGTCAACGGCCTGCTCTGCGCATCAGCCTACGCACAAACGAGGTCGCCGTCGCCACCACCGGTTGCGCCCTCACCGCCGACCTATGAGGGTGTGTGGTACGACGACACCGGGCAGGGCGCCGTCGAAATCGCCCCCTGCGGGGACAGGCTATGCGGCCGCATTGTGTGGCTCAGGTCCCCCACGGATGCTGCCGGCCGCCCGCTGGTCGACGATCTAAATCCCGACCCGGCCCGCCGCGGACAGCCGATCTGCGGCCTTTACGTAATTGGCGAACTGAAGCGCCAACGCGACGGTTCCTGGGACCAGGGCTGGATCTACGATCCCAAGGTGGGCAAAGCCTACGATGTGGAGCTCAGGCTGCGCGCCGCCGATACGCTGCAGGTCACCGGATATCTCGGTGTCAAGTTTCTGAGCGAAACCCTGATCTGGAAGCGAGCACCCGACAACCTCAGACGGTGCGACATCCAGGCCCGCCTCTAGGGCTTTGAAACAAGTTCACCAAAGCGATCACGCCTGGGTCCGCCTCCGCTCGGCTGCCGCGACCGCGACATAGCAGCCCAGGGCCAAGGTGAGCGCTGCGAGATATGGCGCATTGAGCTCGAGCACCGCGCCAAGCAAGAGCCAGGACAGCGCGCCGACGACGATGGCCGCCGTTGCCGCCAGGGCCCCTCCGAATCGGGTGAATAGGCCGAACACGGCAGCGACGAACACACCGGCGCTGCCGGCGGCCGAAGCGATTTCGACCATGTCGCTCACCCTCTCGTAGGTTAGTGAGATGGCAAACGCCACCATTCCGAGCGCGACCAGCGTCAAGCGGGTCGTGAGAAGTTGACCGCGATCACTCTGGGCCGGCACGACTGCCGTCCAAATGTTGTGGGCAACCTGCGCCGAACTGGCGAGCAGGACCGAGTCGATGGTCGACAGGATCGCGGAAATCACGGCGCCGGCGAAGGCAATGTAGAGCAGCGTCGGCAGCAGCTTCTCCGCGAGCTGGGGCACAATCTGCTCGGCGTGATCCAGTTCTGCGACAAGCCCGGGACCAACGAGACCCAGGTAAACGGGGATGAGGCCGACCGCCAGATACATGATGCCGCCAATGAAAGCACCGTTTCGCGCGATTTCTGCCGAGCGCGCCCCGAGCACGCGCGAAATGATCTCGACCGCGACGACGGTGCCACAGATGGGGATGGCCAGGCCTTCGAGGAAGCCGAGGAGCCCGCCCTCCTCCAGCGATATGGTCCGAAAGCGCTCGGGCTCCACCCGAGCGAGGCTCGCTTCGAACCCGCCCAGCTCGGAGGCGACGACGATGGCGAGAACGAGAAGGCCGATAACGATTGCAAGGCCCTGAACGAAGTCTGTCCAGGCATCTGCCAGCAAGCCGCCGAGCACGCTGTAGCCGATCACGACGAAGGCGGCTACGACGATCGCGGTCGTCACCGAAAGGTCGGTGGCGGAACTGACGATCTGGCCAAAGGCGCGCACCTGCGCTGCCGCCCAAAAGATCGAGCCCGGCAGCAGCACGATCACCACCAGCTTCTCGACGAAGGGCGAATAGCGCTGGCGAAAGAAGTCGGCAAAGGTAATGATGCCCCGGCGCCAGAGCGGAACTGCGAACACGAGTGCGACGATGAGGATCGCGATGCCGTAGCCGAAGGGGTCCGCCTGGCCCCCTTTGAGGCCGTCCTCGTAGACGCTGCCGGCCGTGCCGACGATCGCCTCCGCCCCGAAGAACGTGGCATAAACGGAAAACGCAACCAAGCCGACACCGAGCGTCCGGCCGGCGATCACGAAATCGGCATTCGTTTTGATGCGCCGGGAAACCCAGACCCCGATGGCGAACTGTATAAGGACGTACCCGATCACCCCCAACATCGCCAAATCCATGGCTATCCCCCGATCTTGCCGAGCCCATGCCGGGCATTCCGCACCGCCCATTGAGCCACAGAGCCCGTGGGTCCACGAGACTCGACCTGCCACGCGATCCGCAAAATTGTCATTATATATACTCCAGCCAGAGAGAAGTTGCGGCTCGAGAGGGAGGCACAATTCGAACGCTTCCCAGGTTCCGGGTCGGAGGCAGTGAGGCAAAGGTCAGCGGCGTGCTGAAATCTATTCTGCGACCGGCGGTCACCGGCCTGACCATAGTGGCCCTTGTTGCGCCTCCCGTGGGGCCGGTCGCGGCGCGGGCGATCTCGCGCGCCGAGTACGAGGCCTGCCAGGCGCGGGACGAGCCGGCCTTTCGGGCGGCGATCGACGCCCTCACCCACAAGGCGCTGCAGGACGGGTTAGCAAAGGTCGACTATGCCACCGTGGTTGCCACGGAATGGCGGCGCATTGACCTCGACCAGGTCATCGATAAGCAGGTCGACATCGCGATCAGCGAGGTTCGCGAGGAGTCGAGCTGGGGCACCTTGCTCAAATCGCTTGCCTCGCGCGAAAAGGCGCAGGAGCTTGCCGCCACAGCGGCCGAGCGCGTCTACCGGTCCGAGGCCATGAAGGCGGCACTCGAAGCCATGGCGGTAGCCGTCGGCAAGGAGGTCGGCCGGACGCTCGAGCTGTCGACGCTTGATGCGGCAGAACCTGCGCTGCAGTGCCTTGAGGCCTTTCTCGGCCCCCGTTACGGCTCGATGGTGGCGCGCGTTGTCGCCGCCGATGCAGCAAAGGAGTTTCAAGTCGATCCCGCCAAGGGTGGGGCCAGCGTATCGACCGGTGCCGTACTCGTTGAGGGACGCGAGGCGATCGCAGGAGCGGCCGTGTTGCTGGTACGACGGCAGCTTTCGGCGATGGCGGCGCGCATTGGCCAGCGCCTCGTCGGCTCCATCTTGAGCCGGCTCGTCTCGGTGGTCGCCGGCGGCGTCGGTCTCGTGCTTATCGCCAAGGACATTTGGGAATTCAGACACGGTGTTCTGCCCATCATCGCGGAGGAGATGAAATCGCGAGCGACGAAGGACCGGGTCCGGGACGAACTGGCAAAATCCATCTCCGAACAGATCAGCGAGCATTCGCGCGAGATCTCTGTCGCAACCGCCGACCGCATTGTCGAGATCTGGCGGGAGTTCCGCCGCGGACACGCCAAGGTGCTCGATCTCGCCGAGCGGCATCAGCAGTTCAAGCGCTTCCTTGACGCGCTCACCGCCGCCGATCTGGCGCGGCTCGATGAGGTGGTCGCCCTCGTGCTGACAGCCGAAGGCGAGGAAGGGCTGATGAAGCGGCTCCAGAATGGGACGCTGCAACAGGCAGTTACCCGGCTGCCCGAGGCCGGCATGGAGATCGCTCGCGACACTCGTTCGCTCGAAGCCGGGCTCGCCTGGAACGCGCTCGCCGGTCCCGCCCTGCCCAAAGTGGTCCAGCATGGGCTTCACAAGCGCGCCGCCGCGCAGGACTTCTCCAGATCCTCCCTCGAGAGGCTACTCGCCATCGGCGACAGCCTGGCCATGGTGCGGCTCGCCGGCATCCAGCGCAGTGCGCGCGACCGCCTGCTTGAACTCGACAACGCGGAGCTCAAAGGGCTTGCGCGTGGGCTTGCCGAGCCCGAGCTCGAGGCGCTTTCGCGCTATCTCAACGGCCTCGGTCCAGCCGCGGCACAGCGCTTGCTGCGGGCCGTTGCGCAGAATCCAGTCCGCATGCAAGTGCTCGCCTCGGCACGTGTGCGGGACGCCGTGCTCTCGAGCGCGGATCAGATGGCGGCGGTGGCGATGATGTTGCGCTCCGACAGCGGCTTTGATCCGTTCGCGATCCGCGACGACGTGATGCTCGTGTACGATGGGCGCGTCAGCCCGATTCTGCTATGGGACAAGCACCCGGTTGCGGTCTCGGCCGCGGCCATCCTGCTGCTGTTTCTGCTCCTCTTGCTGCGTCGGCTGCTGTTCGGGACGCGTCGGGTGCGCACAATCTAGGGCCGAGGAGCGACGCCATGCGGCTCGTCACCACCGACACGATCAGCGATCGGGCGGTCCGGCAGGGCGACCTCCTTTACGCCACGGCCGTGAGCGGCGCCAACATCTTCCGCGACGTACGCGAGGCGATCACCAACACGCTCGGCGGCCGCATGTCGCGCTATGAGAAGCTCCTCGACCTTACCATCGCGCGCGCCCTTGAGCAGCTCGCCGAGCGTGCCCGCGAAAAAGGCTACGACGGCGTGCTGGCCGTACGCATTTCGCACCCGGAGATAACGGACGGCGCCATCGAAGTGGTCGTGTGCGGCACGGGCTTCAATTATGCGCCATCGCAGTCGGACAGCAGCGGGGGGCAGCCATGACAGTCAGGTCGACATCGAAATGGCGGTTCGACGGCGTTCGCGTGGTCCGCGCCGATGAGCTCGATCCCAACACCCCGCAAACGCCCGGCATGAACCGAGCCGCGGCCATTACTCATGCGCGAGCCGGCGCGGAGAAGCTGTGGGCGGGTACGGTCGTGATCCACCCTGGCGCCAAGACAGGGGCTCACCATCACGGTCCCGTCGAGAGCGTGATCTATGTTGTGAGCGGGCGCGCCCGCATGCGATGGGGTGAGCGGCTGGAGTACATGGCCGAGGCCGGCCCGGGGGACTTCATCTACGTGCCCCCTTACGTGCCGCACCAGGAGATCAATGCGCTCGTGGGCGAGCCGCTCTCGTGCGTGTTGGTGCGCAGCGGGCAGGAGCCGGTCGTCGTCAATCTCGACCTGGCCGACGTCGAGGCAAATCCAGAAGAAGTGCAGTGGGTGGACGACCTGCATCCGCCGCGACCGCCACAATGACCGGCGGCCCGATGCTGCACTGCCGGAATGTGTAGTTTGGTCGCGCGGCAGATCGTACTCTGGCAGCGGATAGCGGTCCTTGGTGAGCTGGTGCGCATGGCACCGCGAGACCCGCTACGACCGAGCACCCTCGACCGGGTACAGCGCTATCGGCGAGAGATTCTCATGGCCGCGGCGCTCACGCTCGCAGCGCTTACCATTCTACTGGTGACATTCAGCAGCTAGCGCAACGGCTCTGCGCGCGCTGCCATTCACTGCGCGGTCCATCCCCCGTCGATCGAGAAGTTGGCACCCGTGATCGAGGCGGCCGCATCGCATGCGAGAAATAAGGCCAGCGCCGCCACCTGCTCGACGGTGACGAACTGCCCGCTCGGTTGACGCGCCAGCACCTGCGCCTTGGCTTCCTCCAGGCTTATGCCCTCCGACTTGGCAAGGTCCGGGATCTGCTTTTCGACGAGTGGTGTCCACACGAAGCCGGGCGAGATGGCATTGGCGGTGACGCCGTGCTGAGCGACCTCGAGCGCCACAGTCTTGGTGAGGCCGGCAAGCCCGTGCTTGGCGGCGACGTAGGCTGCCTTGAACGGCGAGGCAGTGAGCGAGTGTGCGGAGCACATGTTGATGATGCGACCCCACCTGCGCCGCTTCATGCCCGGCACTGCGGCGCGAATCGCATGAAAGGCCGCAGACAGATTTATGGCAATGATCGCATCCCACTTCTCGATGGGGAACTCCTCGATGGGCGCGACGTGCTGGATGCCCGCATTGTTCACCAGGATGTCGACAGCCCCGAAATCGCTTTCGGTCTTGGCCACCATGTCGGCGATCTGGTTGTGGCGCAGCATGTTGGCCGGATCGAAGGCCACGCGCGTACCGTGCCTCGCCACCTCGCGGATCGCTGTTTCGTTGTCCTTCTCGCTGCCGAGCCCGTTCATCACGATGTTGGCGCCGGCGCTGGCGAAGGCCTTGGCGATGGCAAGGCCGATACCCGAGGTCGAGCCGGTCACGATCGCCGTCTTGCCTTTGAGTTGCATTGGCTCTCTCCTCAGCAGTTTTCCTAAGCCGTTAACCCGTGCCAGGGTAGCTGGCTCATTCACCGCCCTTGAACCCGGACAATCGATAGAAGCGGACGGTTCGCGCCTGGCCCGCGCCTGCCGGAATGTCCCTGCTGGCAAGCAGCTCGCTAGCAGCGAACCCTACGAGCACGCGATCGACATCGCGCCTCAAGGCGACCAAAAGCACTGGCTCCGGCGACCCCTTCGTGAAGGGACGCGTCATCTCGTAGTGATCGTGCGGGGCGCCTGGGCGCCAAGCGAGCACCGGCGTCGGCTCTCCGCGCATGTAATAGAGCAGCTCCGCCGTGAGCGCACGCTCATCGGTAATGACGGAGCCGAAGGGCATTGCACGGGTGCGCGCCTTCTCGAGCTCGGCCCGCGTTTCGGCTGCGATCTGTTTCCACCCGAGAGTGCGAGCAAACGGGTCGCCTGCCACGGGCAGCGTGAAGCGCCCAGCGTGAGCGACGGCGAGCCCGAGCAGGGCGAGAGCGGCCACGTGCAGGGCTAACGACCCCTTGAGCCAGATCGAGGCCTGATTTCGAAGCAGCGTTGCCGTCACCAGCAGCGTTGCCGAGATATAGGCGACGGCAGCCCAATTGGCATGGGCCCGCGACAAAAACGCCTGCACGGTCACCATGGCGAGTACGGGTACGGCGAAGCTGAGCAGCAGCCGATCCTTCGATGCCACGCCCCCGCGCCAAGCCTTCGCCGTTATCCAAACGAGGGCGCCGAAAAGGATCGGGCCGAACACGCCGAACTGCGCACCTAAAAATTCGAGCGCCTTGTCGGGATTGAAGAGCGACCCGCGCCAGTTGGCATTGGCCGCGGTGTGTGAGACGGTGGCAAAGCCGTTGGCCGCGTTCCACAGTATGTTGGGTGCAGCGAGCAAGGCAGCAATTGCGAGCGCGAGGTAGAGCCACCGGTCGCCGAACAGGAAGCGACGCTCGGCTGTGAGCGAAAGATAGACGGCGGCACAAGGCAGGAAGAACAGCATTGCGTACTTGGCATTGAACCCGAGGCCGAGCGCAACGCCAAGCAAAAGTGCGGGCCCGAGACGCGAAGACTCCAGGAGCGCGACGAACGCATAGAGCGCCACCGCCCAGCACAGCAGCAGCGGCGCGTCCGTCGACATAATGCCTGAGGAGACCGAGACGCCTGGCAGTGTCGCGTAAATGAGTGCCGACCAAAACCCCACACGCGCGTCATAGAGGCGGCAGCCCAGCGCGAACAGCACGCCGGCCGTTGCCGTGTGCAGCACAGGCGAGGGCAGGCGGATGCAGAACTCGGATGAACCACAGGTAAACTCAGCGACCCTGATCAGCCAGGCGATGAGCGGCGGCTTCGAGTAATAGCCGAAAGCGGGCTCCCGGCTCCAAGTCCAGTACTGGGCCTCGTCGAAGAAGAGATCGGTGGCGTTGAGGTGCAGGATGAGGAGGCGCGCAAGGAGCAGGGCCGCAAGGCTAAAGCCGAGCCATAATGCCCAGGGTCGCTGCTTGGCCTCACCGGCCTCGGTGATGGCAACGGTCAACGGGCTCTCCCCGGTTATCCTCGCAGCCGCGTCCTGTCGTGCGGCCGGGCACGCCCCAGCCTGCGCTTGCCTGCCAGCGCGCCGCATGAACGGCTGATTTACATGGTTGTACGTGAAGCGGGAAGACTGATAGCCTGCAGTGGGAGAGCACCCCATGGCAGGGCCGACGCGCGGGCCGGAGCCTACATCCCATGCGCATTTCCGTCGTGCTTCCAGCCCTCAACGAGGCCGGCAACATCGGCCGACTTGTCGAGGAGATCTATGCTGTGGTGCCGGCCGACGTGTTGGGCGAAGTGATTGTCGTCGACGACGGCAGCGACGATGGCACGCCGAGCGAGGTGAAAGCCCTCATCGCTCAAGCCAGCTACCCGGGCTTGCGCTATCTGCGACATGGGCAAAGATGCGGGCAGAGCGCGGCCTTGCGCACGGGAATCCTCGCCGCAACCTCGCCCGTCATCGCCAGCATGGATGGCGACGGTCAGAACGATCCGCGCGACCTCGTGCGCCTGCTCGAGCAGTTGGCGCCACCAGGCGCCAAGGGGCCGGCACTGATTGGCGGCATCCGCGTCGCCCGCAAGGCCGCCGGCTCGAAACGGGTCGCTTCGCGGGCTGCCAACTGGATTCGCGACAAAGTGCTCAAGGACGACTGCCCGGACACGGGGTGCGGCATCAAGGTGTTTTGGCGCGAGGCCTTCTTGCGGTTGCCGTTCTTCACGAGTATGCACCGCTACCTGCCGGCGCTGTTCCAGACCTATGGGCACGAGGTCTCCTACCTGCCGGTCAACGATCGGCCAAGACGAGCTGGTGTGTCGAAGTACAACAATCTCGGCCGGGCGCTGACCGGACTCTACGACCTGGTGGGTGTGGTATGGATCCGACGCCGTACGCGCTTGCCGGTGATCGTCGAGGCGCAGCCAGAGGGCCATCACGTATCGGAGCTCGCCGGCCGCATGCGCGCCAGGAGCGCCGACCAAAGGAAGAGCGCCGGAGACAACGTCTAGCACCCGCTCCCGCGGCGAGAGGCGGGCACAGCAGTGAGGCGCAATGGAATACCTTGCCACGTTCTGGACCAAGCTCGCCGCCTGGTGGGTGAGCACGCCGGACATCGAAAAGACCTGGCTCGCGATCGGCTTTGCGGCGCAGCTGATGTTCTCCATGCGCTTCATCGTGCAGTGGATCGCCAGCGAAAGAGCCAAGCAGTCGATCGTGCCGGAGACGTTCTGGTACTTCAGCTGCGCGGGGGGCGCCATGCTCTTCGCCTATGCGATCTACCGCATGGACCCGGTCTTCATCCTCGGCCAGGGGGCAGGCCTGTTTATCTATGCCCGTAATATCCATTTGATCTGGCGCACGCGCCTCAATGCCCAGTCTCGGCCGGCTGCCGGCGAGCCGGTGGCGTGAGCGGGATATGGGGTCCGCCCTTCGCCGCACAGGTGCTGCCGCCATCGCCCCATCGAGTGTGCCAAGCCGAGGCGCCCGCCCTGCTCCTCCTAGCAGACCCAGTGGCGCGCAACCGCCGCCCGGGCATTCGAGCAACTCGCCTGCCTCCATCCTCGACAGCACCTGCCGCTCCCACCGGCTCGAAACATCGCGAACCTGCTTCCATCTCCGGTCCTGTCGCGATGCGGTCCGGCGCATTCCGCAGCTTTCCTGATCCGAGGTCTGCGGACGACGTGGCAACTGCTGTGCTACCCTGACCCGGACCGCTCATCTGCTACCGACCGTCACGCCCGCACGCCCTTCACAAGGGGGCGACATATGCTATAAGCCGGCCTTGTGAAGGACCGCGGCGTGTCGAATGGCTTTCGACCGCACCGGTGCGGCGGTCGCTTTCTCGCAGGGCGTTCATGCCCGACCGCCGGCGCGGTCGGCGACGTCGATTGGTGACGCGGGGTGGAGCAGCCCGGTAGCTCGTCAGGCTCATAACCTGAAGGTCGTAGGTTCAAATCCTACCCCCGCAACCACCTTAACCTGCTGAACGAGAGTGGCCGTCCGATTGTCCGGGCGGCCTTTCTCGTTTGCGGGTTGCAGGACAAGATTGCCTCCCTTCCCCGCAACCAGCTTGTCCTGCACCGGGCCGCTCTGATCGAGCGGCCCGTTTGCGTTTGCGGCAAGGCTCAGGATACCGGCGAGATCGCCATAGAGGTCGATTTCGAGCTTGCCGGCGGCGTTCGGGGTCAGCGCGATCCGTTCGATCAGCGAGCGCAGGATGTTCGCGGCTTCGCCCCGGTTCTCTTCTGCACTCAGGACGGCCGCGAGCCTTGCGACCTGCGCCCGGTAATGCGCCGCCATGCCGGGATGCAGCAGCACCGGCTCTTCCTTCGTGTCGGCGAGCAGCGCCTCCAGCTCCTCCCGCCGTGCGGTGATCCGGGCCAGGTCATCCTTGACCTCGGAGGCGGGCACGCCGTCCTTGATCGCCTGGATGATGTTCTCGCGCTGCCGGGCGAGCTTGCCGAGTTCGGCTTTTGCGGCGGCGAGCGTTGCGTTCTTCTCACCACGCAGCCTGTTCAAGTAGCGCGTGTATTCCTCGCAGAATTCTTCGAGCAGCGCGGGGTCCATCAGGCGCGATTGCAGAGCGGCGATCACCCGCCCTTCCAGATCGTCCTGTCGGATGACAAGGCGGTTATTGCAGGTGCCCTTGTTGCGCGCCGTCGAGCAGCCGTAATGGCTCTGCGAGACCTTGCTGAATCCTCCGCCGCAGCAGCCGCACTTGAGCAGGTAGGAGAGCAGCATGCGCGGACGCTGCTTCTCATGGAAGGCGGGCAGCTTGCGCAGCGCGGCCTGCCGTTCCTTCACCCGGTCCCACAAATCCTGATCGATGATGCGCAGCTCCGGCACGTTCTTGACGATCAGGGCTGACTCATCGTTGAGGCGCGAGACGCGCTTGCCGGTGTCCGGATTCTTGACGTAGGCGAGGCGGTTCCACACGAGGCGCCCGATATAAAGTTCGTTGTTGAGAATGCCGGTGCCGCGCCGCCAGTTGCCGTTGATGGTGGACGGTCCCCAGCCCCCCATCCCCCTTTTGGAGCCGGAGGGGCCGGGAATCTTCCGCTTGTTGAGCGCGTGGGCAATCGCTTTGGGCGATTTGCCGGAGGCGTATTCATTGAAGATATGGCGGACGATCGCGGCTTCCTGTTCATTGATCCGGCGCTCGCCGCGTTCGGGCTCGCCTGCTTCCGTGAACTTCTTCACCACG
>DATLZB010000073.1:0-12193 GCA_035574175.1 Hyphomicrobiaceae bacterium | reverse complement strand
GGCATGGCGGCCGGCCCGCCGGTGCACGGCGGCCGGCACGACGGGTTTGCGTGAGGGAGGCGCAGCGTCTACCTCGACTGTCATCCCGACCCAGGTCGTACCCAGGTCCCATCCAAATCGTCATCCCCGACGCAGGCCGGCATCCCCACCCGCCACGTCATCCCGACGCAGGTCGGGATCCACGCCAGTTTCGGCACGCACTCGTTCGATGCCAACCCTCACGATCAACCGCCATCGAACGCATCGCCAACCTCAGCGTAAGAGCAAGCGGCTCCTGGCGTGGATGCCGGCCACCGGCCTGCGCCGGTGCAGGCTGCGCCGGCATGACGGAAGGGAAGGCGGCCTTGCGCCAGCATGACGGGAGTAGGGAGTGGGCGCGGCTCGCACCCTAACGCACTTGTCTCCGCCCACGCCGAGGGCGCGGGCGCGCGCTTGAGCGCACGATCTGCGTCTCAGGGCCGCCGTGAGATAAACGCGAAGGTCTGGCGGAGGCTTGTCAGCCACGCCCGCAGCGTCGAAGATGGCCAGCCGGAGTCCGGAGGGACCCGTCAGCTTGGAGTTCACACATGCCGCTGTCCATGTATCAGGCTTCCGTTCCCCCGTTCATGCAGATGCTTGCCGCGCTGTCCGGCGTGCTGGAGAAGGCCGAGACGCATGCCGACGCCCGCAAGATCGAGCCGGCCGCGCTGCTCCAGGACCGGCTCTTTCCGGACATGTGGCCGCTGGTACGTCAGGTGCAGATCGCCTGCGACTTTGCCAAAGGCGTTGCCGCTCGGCTTGCCGGCATCGATCCGCCCGTGCACGAGGACACCGAGAGGACGTTCGCAGAGCTCAGGGCGAGGATCGAGAAGACCCTCGACTTCCTGAGGGCGCTGAACGCCGATCAGATCGATGGATCGGAAGGGCGCGACATCACCATCAAGCTCGGCGGCAAGCCGGTGACATTCAAGGGGCAAACCTATCTGCTCCATTTTGCTCTGCCCAACTTCTATTTCCACTGCACCACGGCCTACGCCATCCTGCGTCACAATGGGGTCGAGCTCGGCAAGCGCGATTTCGTCGGCAAGGTGCCCGGTCTCTAGGTGCCGGCCTCGAAATTGCCGAGGCTGGTAACCATATTCACGGCCAGCGAGCCGGCACCCCGATCAGGGGCGCTTGCCCATGGGATAAGGCCAGATGCAAAACGTTTCGTTCTTCGGTGCTCGCTGGCTGCACGGCGGGACGGGAAGGAGTTCCCGCGGCCGAGACGAGCCTCCGCCGGCGACGGACGGTGAGCTGCTCGACGCCTATTCGCGGGCCGTCGTCGGCGTGGTCGAGGCGGTGTCGCCGGCGGTCGTGCACGTGCAGATACGCGGTGCCCGAGGCGGGCGGGTGGCGCACGGCTCGGGCAGCGGCGTGATCGTCTCGCCCGACGGGCTGGTCCTCACCAACAATCATGTGGTCGACAGCGCTCAGCAGATCGGGCTATCGCTTGCCGATGGCCGCTCGTTCAGGGCGCGGGTGCTCGGCCGCGATGCCGATACGGACCTCGCCGTTCTGCGCAGCGAGACGAGCGAGACGCTGCCGGCGGCCCAGCTCGCCAACTCCAAGGAGGTGCGGCCGGGCCAAATCGCCATCGCAATCGGCAATCCGCTCGGCTTCGAGAGCACGGTAACGGCCGGTATCGTCAGCGCCGTCGGCCGGTCGCTCAGAGCCAGCAATGGACGCCTGATCGGCGATGTGATCCAGACCGACGCGGCGCTCAATCCTGGCAACTCGGGCGGACCGCTGGTCAATTCCGCCGCCAAGGTGATCGGCATCAACACGGCGATGATCCTCGGCGCACAGGGCATCTGCTTCTCGGTCGCGTCGAACACGGCACTGCACGTGCTGACGCAGATCCTGGCGCACGGCAGGGTAAGGCGCGCGCGCATCGGGATCGTGGCCGAGCAGGTGCCGTTGCCGCAACGGCTGCGCCACCGCACGGGGCTCGCGCAAGCCAGCGGCGTGCATGTGCGCGATGTGGCCGAGGGCAGCCCTGCGCATCGGGCTGGGATCGGACCGGGCGATGTCCTGGTGCGCGTGGACGGTACTGCCGTGACCGGCGTCGATGATCTGACACGGCTGCTCGATGACAAGCGCATCGGCCAGCGGCTACGGGTGGACGTCGTGAGAGGGGCGTCGATCGAGCAGTTCGACGTGGTGCCGGAGGAGCGCCCGGCAGGGGACTGAGGGGCCGGCAGCCCCTATATAAGTCCTACCAAAGCGCCGGGACGACCGAGGCGGAACGCCCCGCCGGCGGACACGCATTTACCGATCGCCAACGCTTCCGTACGGCTGAGCTTGTCCAAATGTCGCGGGTGAGCTTTCTACTCCCCGTCCGAACGTGGCGTGTCCCCCAATCCCCCAAGACGACGTCACGATGATGCCCGCGGCCCTCCCCCCAGGCCGCGGGCTTTTCGTTTCACGACCGGCAACGCCGCGGGCACTCACAGGCACTTCTTTTGCGCCGCGTTCCAGGACTTGCCGGCCGGGCAGACCTCTTTGTCCGGGGTTTTGACGAGCGGCTTTGCCGCCGGCTGCTTCAATGCCGGCGTCTTGGAGGGCTCCTTGGCAAAGGTCGGGGCCTTGGCCGGCTCCTTGAGGGTCGGCGTCTTGACGGCGTCCTTGATTATCGGCGCCTTGACCTTGTCCTTGTCGACGGGAGTCTTGACCACAGGGTCCTTGACGAGGGGAGCCTTGACCACAGGGTCCTTGACCGTCGGCTCTTTGACGACCGGCGGCTTGACCACCGGGTCCTTGATTATGGGTGCCTTGACCGCATCCTTGATAATCGGGCCCTTGACGGCGGCAACGCACTTTTTCTGCTTGTCATCCCATGACTGAAGCGCGGGGCAGCAGTGGCCGTCGCTCAGATGCTGGCCCTTGGGACAGAGGATCGGCTTGGCGATCTGCAGCACACACTTGTTCTGCTTAGCATCCCAGAACTGCCCGGCCGGGCATACGATCGGCTTTACAAGCTGGAGGACGCACTGCTTCTTGGCTGCGTTCCAGTAATGGAGCGCCGGGCAGCAATGGCCCTGACTCAGATGCTGGCCCTTCGGGCATACCACCGGCTGGAGAACCTGGAACACACATTGCTGCTTGGCTTGGCTCCAGAATTTGAGTGCCGGGCAGCAATGGCCCTGGCTCAAATGCTGACCCGGCGGGCAAGCGATGGGTTTGGTCTGCAGGATGCAGGCCTGCTGCTTGAAGCTCCAGGAGTGGAACGGCGGGCAGCAATGACCCTTGCTTAGGTGTTGGCCCGGCGGGCACGCCGGCCAGACCGGCGGCCCCACGCCAACGGGGAACGGTAGCGGCACCGGCACCGGGATGAAGTAGCCGCTCCCGCGTGGCGGGCGGATCACGACCGGTCCAGGCCCACTTACGATCCTGGCGGACGATCGCAGGGCGGCGCTCACGGGAAGGATCCGCCAGTAGGAGTCGCCCCAGTTCGGCGAGGCATCACCGACCTCGAGCGGGCCGTCGTGCGTGTGGAGGTATCCACCCGCACGGCTTTGGATGCGGGGATCGGGGATATCCGGATATGCTTCGAGGCTCCAATCGGGGTCGGCGCCGGGCCCGAGCGGGCCAACGACCAACCGACCGCCGGCGTTCTGCAAGTAGAGGCCGGTGCCTACGTTCAGCATCCGGAAGAATGGCGCTTCGTCGGAAGGCTCGAACAGCCACTGGGCCTCGGGCGCCCGGGGCGACACGGGTGAGGCTTGGGGCAGGTCTGCCTCAACGTTCAGAAGGTCGTCCGGCGACCATCGGTTCTGGATAACGAAGAAGTCGCTTTGAGCCAGCGCCGGCGCGAGGGCGAACACGGTCGAGAGCAGCAGGGCAAGGCTAGCGCCGCCGAGCCGCCGGGCCCAGCCGCTGGTGTGAACGTCGGACATGGTTTTCCTCCCCTGGCGACGGGTCCGGTTCGGGCGTGGCCCGCTTGGTTGCTGGCCGGCACCGGCCAATAGCATCCGGCGAACTCCCGATGGCCGGCAGCGCGCACAGCCGTGGTCGCTGCGCGGGAGTCTAGGGCGCAAAGGCGCGGAGGAGCAAATCGCGACTGTGCACTGCGGCGCGGCCGGCGTGGACAAGCCCAACTTCGCGCCGCCGCAGCTTCAGGTGACGGCGATCTTAACCGTCTCGACGACCTTGTTGCCGCCGTCGTCAAGCCACGTCATCTCGAGGTCGCCAGAGCCTGGCACGCGCATGTGGAAGGCGAGGTAGGGATTGGCTGAGATGCCGGGAGCCAGTTCGGCTTTGAATACCTCGGCGCCGTTGAACCGGGCGACGAACGAGTGAATGATGTTGCGGGGAATGACCTTGCCGTCACTGGTCTTGCGCTGGCCCGTTTCCATCACATGCGAGATCAGCGTCTTGACCTCGATCACGTCGCCCGCCTTGATCGGGCTCGGGATGCGAACGCGGGGTTTGGTGGTCATCGCGTGTTACTCCGCCAATCTCGGGCCTGTTGCCATCAACCGCCGCAGCCGCCGATGGTCACGCGCACGGCCTGTCGTGCCATCAAGAACTTGCCGTCGCTCAACTCGGCGAGGGCAACGACGTCCTGGGTCTGGGCAAGGCGCATGCGGCTCGCCACGCTGGCCTTACCGGAGGCGGGCGTGAAACGGAACGTAGCCACAGCCGGCTGCGGGTTGGCAGTCGAGATGAGGTGAATAGCCTTGACGTGGTCGCTCTCCGTCATCCGGCTCTCGACCGAGACGTTGAACGGCACGGTGTTGCCGTTCTCGGCTATCTCCGGCAGCTCGAGCGCGATGCGACCCTCGGTCGGGGTGGCGTCACCCAAGATGCGCTTCAGCAGCTGCTGCCACTCGTTCTCCGGTCCCTTGCTCTGGGCGAGAGCGGGCTCAGCCAGCACCGGGGCGAGAAGAGCGGCAGCCGTGGCGCCAAGCACGAATTCCCGCCGGTCGACGACGCAAATACCGTTGCATTGCAACATACCTGTATGCCCCTCTCTGCCGCTCTTCGGCTACACCATCCAGCATGCGTCCGACGCAACGGCCGGAACCCTTGAGTTCGCGCACGTAGCATATGAGAATGCCGTCAGCAATTCAAAGCCGTGTGGTCATGCCGTCTGTGGCGGGCCGGGACAGGAAAAGGGAGGGGACGATGAAGCATCCCGACAGGCGTCAGTTCGGGCTGGGACTGGGGGCGGTCGCGGTAGCGGGCGCCTCTCTTTACGGTGCACCCGCCGTCGCGCAAGCACGGCCGAGGGTGGTCATTATCGGCGGCGGGCCGGGCGGCGCGACCGTGGCCAACCAGCTCGCCCAGGCCGGTACGAACATCGAAATCACGCTGATTGAGGTGCAACCGCAGTATACCACCTGCTTCTTCTCGAACCTCTATCTCGGGGGCTTCCGAACGTTCCGCTCGATCACCCACAACTACAACGGGCTCAAGCGGCGCGGCGTGAAGGCGGTGGCGGAGCTGGCGACGGACGTCGATACCGCCAAGAAGACGGTGCGCACGCGCAGCGGCACGCATTCCTACGACCGGCTGGTGGTGTCGCCCGGCATCGACCTCAAGTACGACTCCATCGAAGGCTATTCGCGACAGGCGGCCCAGATCATGCCGCATGCCTATCAGGCCGGCACGCAGACGACCTTGCTCAAGAGCCAACTCGAGCGCATGCGCGACGGTGGGGTGGTGGTGATGGCGCCGCCCAATAATCCCTACCGCTGTCCGCCGGGTCCCTACGAGCGCGCGTGCATGATCGCCCACTTCCTCAAAACACGAAAGCCCAAGTCCAAGCTCGTGATCCTCGATCCCAAGCGCAGCTTTTCCAAGCAGCCGGTGTTCATGGAGGCCTTCGAGAAGTACTACAAGGCCAACCTCGAGCTCAATTTGAGCACGGAGCTCGACGATTTCACCGTGGTCAAGGTCGACACGAAGGCGATGACGGTCACCACCAAGGGCGGCAAGACGGTCAAGGCCGACGTCGCCAATATCATTCCCAACCAACGCGCCGGGGAGATCGCGCACAAGGCGGGTCTCGCCGACGGCGACTGGTGCCCCATCAACCCGGAGAACTTCACCTCACGCAAGGTGGAGGGCGTGTACGTGCTGGGCGATGCCTCGATCGCGGCAGAGATGCCGAAATCGGCGTTTTCGGCCAACAGCCAAGCTAAGGTCGTAGCTGCGGAAATCTTGGCAGACCTCGCGAGCAAGCCACGTTTTCCGGCGACCTTCCGTAATACCTGCTGGTCGATGGTGGCTCCCGACGACAGCATCAAGGTGGGCGCCAATTACGCGCCCAAGGGCGGCAAGCTGGTGCCCTCCGGCGAGTTCGTCTCAAAGCCCGGCGAGGATGCGGCGACCCACAAAGCCAATTATCAGGAAAGCCTCGGCTGGTACTCCGGAATCGTCAGCGACATCTTCGCAACGGATGCGCCGGCGGTCGGCCCCAAGAAGAAGAGCTGACGGTCAGGGTGGCGGCTTATCTCGGCTTTGGCGCCTTTCTCTCAGCCCCTGGCGCGGGCTTGGATAAGGCGCCGAAGTGGGCGGCCAGCGCCATCATTTCTTCCTCGCCCAGCGGCTCGGTGACGGACTTCATCACCGGGTTGGTGCGCTCGCCGCTCTTGTACGACTTCAGGACGGCAACGAACTGGTCGACTGGCCAACCCACGATGGCAGGAATGCCCCCGACGCGCACACCGTCGGCGCGATGGCAAGCGGTGCACTGCTGGGAAAGGTGCTGCCCGTAGGCCTTGAGCCTGGCCTCGTCGGCAGCAGCCGAACCGGCGAGAAAGGCATCCGTTGCGATCGACAAGGACAAGAGCGGTAGCAATGTACGTGCGCTGGTGTAGCTCATCGCGACTTCGACTTGGCATGTCAATCAGCCAGGCCTTCTTAGCGCGGCGGTCCGGCCCTTCCAAGCCAAGGCGAAAAATCCGGCGCCAGTCGGGCCGACGCCTCACACGTCCAGGTTGGCGACGGCAAGCGCGTTTTCCTGGATAAACTCGCGGCGGGGCTCGACGAGATCGCCCATCAGCTTAGAGAAGACTTCGTCGGCCTCGACGAGATCGCCGAGCTTGACCTGCAGCAGGGTACGGGTCTCCCGGTCGAGGGTGGTCTGCCAGAGCTGCTCGGGGTTCATCTCGCCAAGGCCCTTGTAGCGTTGCAGCGAGATGCCCTTGCGGCCAGCCTCGTAGACGGCCTTGAGGAGCGAAGCGGGGCCGTGCACCGGCCTTTCGGAATCCTTGCGGCGCAGCGTGCCAGGCAGCCGGTAGACCTCGTTGAGGTGGGCTTGCCGCTCGTTCAGTCGGCGCGCGTCGAGCGAGGACAGAAAGGCGCGGTCGAGGGTGTAGCTCTCCTTCACGCCGCGCACCTCACGGGCGAAGGCGAACCCTTCATCCGACGTTTGGCCCTGCCAGCCGCGCTCGGTTTCCTCTGAAATCAGGTTCAGCCGCTCGGCGACCAGCTCCGCGGTGGCTTCGGCACGCGCGCGGTCGGCGAGCAGGCCCACGTCGAGTGCGCCGCCGATAGCCGCCTGCTCGACGATGAAGCGTGCATAGCGGGAGTGAAGGCCGTCCATGAGCCGCTGCACGGCGCGGGCCTGGTCGACGATATCGCGCAGATCGCGGCCGGCGCGCTGCTCGCCCGTCCCCAGTTGCAGCACCGCGTCCTCGAGGCCACCCTCGATCAGGAAATCCTCGAGCGCGGTCTCATCCTTCAGGTAAGTTTCGGACTTGCCTTTGGTCACCTTGTAGAGAGGTGGCTGGGCGATGAAGAGATGGCCCTTCTCCACGAGCTCCGGCATCTGCCGGTAGAAGAACGTCAGCAGCAGAGTGCGGATGTGGGCGCCGTCGACATCGGCATCCGTCATGATAATGATCTTGTGATAGCGCAGCTTGGAGAGATCGAAGTCATCGCGACCGATGCCGGTGCCGAGTGCGGTGATGAGCGTGCCCACCTCCTGGGACGAAAGCATCTTGTCGAAGCGAGCGCGCTCGACGTTCAAGATCTTGCCGCGAATCGGCAGCACGGCTTGGAATTCGCGATTGCGAGCCTGCTTGGCCGAGCCCCCGGCGGAGTCGCCCTCGACGATGAACAGCTCGGTGTTGGCGGCGTTACGGTCCTGGCACTCGGCGAGCTTGCCCGGCAAGTTCGCCATGTCGAGGGCACCCTTGCGGCGGGTGAGCTCGCGCGCCTTGCGCGCCGCCTCGCGGGCGGCGGCCGCTTCGACCACCTTGGTGACGACGATCTTGCCTTCCTTGGGATGCTCCTCAAGCCAAGCCGAGAGCTGATCCGCGATAACCGATTCGACGATCGGCTTGACTTCGGAGGAGACGAGCTTGTCCTTGGTCTGGCTTGAAAACTTTGGATCCGGGACCTTCACCGACAGGACGCAGGTGAGCCCTTCACGGGCATCGTCGCCGGTCAGCGTCACCTTCTCCTTCTTGGCGATGCCGCTCTCCTCCGCATACTTGTTGATGACGCGGGTGAGCGCAGCGCGGAAGCCGGCGAGGTGCGTGCCGCCATCGCGCTGAGGGATGTTGTTGGTGAAGCAGAGCATGTTCTCGTGGTAGCTGTCATTCCACCACAGCGCCGCCTCGACGATAACGCGGTCGCGCTCGGCACTGATCATGATGGGGCGGTCGATCAAGGGCTGCTTGGAGCGGTCGAGATAGCGGACAAAGGCGCCGAGGCCGCCTTCGTAGAGCATGACTTCCCGTCGTGCGTCGGCGTGACGTGCGTCGGTCAGCACCACGCGGACGCCTGAGTTGAGGAAGGCGAGCTCGCGCAGGCGATGCTCGAGCGTCTCGTAGCTGAATTCGGTGACGTTGTGGAAGGTCTCGAGGCTCGGGCTGAAGGTGACGCGCGTGCCGCGCTTGTCGGCCACCTCGCGCACGACGGCGAGCGGGGCCTCGGGCTCGCCGTTGCGAAAGCGGATGAAGTGCTCCTTGCCGTCGCGCCAGATGGTGAGTTCGAGCCAGGAGGAGAGGGCATTGACCACCGACACCCCAACGCCGTGCAGGCCGCCGGATACCTTGTAGGGGCTCGCCTCGCCGCCCTCGCCGAACTTGCCACCAGCGTGGAGCTGAGTCATCACAACCTCGGCCGCCGACACGCCCTCTTCGGGGTGGATGTCGACCGGAATGCCGCGACCGTTGTCGGTGACCGTGCACGAGCCGTCCGGGTTCAGGGTCACCTGCACTTCCGTGGCAAAGCCGGCAAGCGCCTCATCGATGGCGTTGTCGACCACCTCGTAAACCATGTGATGCAGGCCGGAGCCGTCGTCGGTGTCACCGATGTACATGCCCGGGCGCTTGCGGACGGCATCGAGCCCTTTGAGGACCTTGATGTTCTCCGCGCCGTAGCTCTCCGCGGCCTGCTCCTTCCTCGCCGGCTGTGCGCTCATGCAAAGGCTTCCTGTCAGGGGGTGTCGAAGGGATCGTTCACTTATACCACCAAAGGCCAATGGTGGGTGTGAAAAGGTGTTGGCATGGTGGCGTTCTCACAATAATATTGTTGTTTCTTTTCAATTATTTGGTGCGTGCGCGCAGACGTCGCAAGGGGCCATCAAAGCGGCCTTGCGCCGACCGTGATGCGGCCGTCATCGACATCGGCAAAAAGGGCGCGCCCCGACAAGGCTTCGAAGGCCCTGCGGTCGGTTCCCGTCATCCATACCTGCATGCCCAAGTGCAGAATGTCTGCAAAGAGCGCAGCCCGTCGCCTGGCGTCGAGATGGGCCGCAACCTCATCGAGCAGTAGGATCGGGGCGGGGCGCTGGCGCCGCTCTGCGAGGAGTTCCGCGTGGGCGAGGACCAGCCCCATCAGCAGCGCCTTCTGTTCGCCGGTCGAAGAGAGCTTGGCTGGCGTGTCTTTAGGTCCGTGCCAGACGTGAAGATCGCTGCGATGCGGGCCTTCGAGAGCGCGTTTGGCGGCCCGGTCGCGTTCCCTCGAGCGGGCGAGAGCGTGCCGGTAGCCATCCTCGACTTCGACGGCGGGGCGCTCGGTAAGCTGGGCTTCGAGGCTGCCGACAAGATCGAGCCCCACCCATGGGAACGGGGATGCGGGGTCGCGCATCCGACGCTCAGCAATGGCGGCGGCGAGCGCAGACACAGCCTCTCTGCGTGAAGCAGCGATCGCGACGCCGGTCTCGGCCATCTGAATCTCGAGACCTTCCAGGAGGACGCGCTCGTCGAGGCCGTTCTCCAGCAGGCGGTTGCGTTGGCGCATGGCTCTCTCGAAGCGCGACAGCCGGCCGGCGTAGTCGCGATCGAGCGAAACGATGAGGCGATCGAGAAAGCGGCGGCGCTCGCTGGCAGGACCGGTAAAGAGGCCGTCCATGGCCGGGACCAGCCACACCATGTGGACGCAGTCCGCCAATGCGGCCGGACCGCCACGGCGCTCCCCGTCGATGTGAACGGTGCGGCCGGACCGCCGCTCGGATCCTCCAGCAGGCCTGCGCAGAGCGGTGCCAATCTGTAGCGGACCAACGCTACCGTGGACGACAGCGGAGACGGCCCAGTCGCCGGGTCCGCCCTTGCGGGCCAACTCTTCATACGGGGCGTGTTTCAACCCATGGCCGGGTGCCAGCAGCGATACAGCTTCGAGGAGATTGGTCTTGCCGACGCCGTTCGGACCGACCAACACGATGGGTTCCGGTCCCGCCTCGATCTCGGCGGTCACATAATTGCGGAAGCTCGAGAGGAAAAGGCGGCCGATCCAGTGGCGCGGTTTCCGGTGCGGGCGGGGGCGCTGGTCTCCCTGCAGTTTGTCGGCAGCGGGCTGCAGCATGCTCGCCTAGACGCGCATTGGCATCAGCACGTAGAGCGCGCTGTCGTCGGAACCATCGCGAACCACCGTCGGCGAGCCGGGATCGGCGAGCTTCATGACAATCTCATCGCTCTCGAGCTGGCCGGCGATGTCGAGCAGGTAGCGGGCATTGAAGCCGATCTCGAGCGGGGGCGAGCGATAGTCGACCGCAATCTCCTCGGTGGCGCTGCCGCCCTCCGGGTTGTTGACGGAAAGAGTCAACTTATCAGAGGCAAGCGCGAGCTTGACAGCGCGACCGCGCTCGCTGGCGATGGTGGAGACGCGGTCGACCGCCGCCATGAACTGGGCGTTCGATGCCTTGAGCTCCTTATCGTTGGCGTGCGGGATCACCCTGGCATAGTCGGGAAAGGTGCCGTCGATCAGTTTCGAGGTCAGCGTCACGGTTCCGGTTTCGAAACGCACCTTGGAGGCCGACACCCCAGCGGCTACGCTCGCATCGGAGCCTTCGATCAGCCGATGCAGCTCGTGTACGGTCTTCCTCGGAATGATGACGCCCGGCATGTCGGCGGCTCCCTTGGGGCAAGGCAGCTCGACCTGGGCCAGCCGGTGGCCGTCGGTCGCCACGGCCCTCAGCATCCGGTCCTTGCCCCGGGAGGCCGCGTGCAAATAGATGCCGTTCAGGTAATAGCGCGTTTCTTCCGTCGAGATGGCGAAGCGCGTCTTCTCGATAAGGCGTTTGAGGTCCTTGGCCGCGATCTCAAACTGATGCGGCATCTCGCCGGCAGCAAGGTCGGGGAAGTCTTCAGAAGGTAGCGTCTGCAAAGCGAACCGCGCTTGACCACAGGTCAGGCCAAGCCGCTCGCGCTCGGCATCGCGGAAGAGTTCCACCTCAACGCCGTCGGGAAGCTTGCGGACGATGTCGTGCAGGACATGGGCCGGCACGGTCACCGCCCCCTGCGTGCCGACTCTGGCGGGTGCGTGCTCGATCACCTCGCGTTCCAGGTCCGTCGCCCGGAACTGTACCTTGTCGCCCGCCGCACTCAGCAACACGTTGGAAAGGATCGGAATCGTCGTGCGCCGCTCCACCACGCTCGTGACATGGCCCAGCGCTCTCAAGAGCTCACTGCGTTCGATCACAATGCGCATGGTCGGCCTCGCAGCTCCGTCCTCCTACCCCGCAACCGGCGAGGACGCGTCGTCTCTCGTGCACCAGGGGCAGTATCCATCGATAGATGTTGTGGTGGAGATTCGCGTAGCAGCAACTTGAACGAAAGGCGCGCCCTTTGGCAAGGGCTAGTACCGACTATCGCTGGAGGCGGAGTCGTGATTCAAGGAAGGAATGAACATCCAAGAAGCGACCCCGATCAAGCTGACGGCGGAAGAGCGGTCTGTGCTTGAGGGAATGATCCGATCTCCGAAGACTGAACATGGC
>DATLZB010000072.1:0-3696 GCA_035574175.1 Hyphomicrobiaceae bacterium | reverse complement strand
TCAAGGAGGCGCGCCGCATCAAGGGCACCAACCCACCGGCCTGGACCGGCAAGCGCGCTTCGCCCGCTTGAGGCCCTGGCGTATTCGAGCGGCCCGCCTTGCCGGTTACGCCGCCTGCTCCCCGGTGGGCTCCTGAGCGGCCCTTTGCCCGAGTTCCTGCACCACCCGCTCCACGCCCATCACGTCGGCGTACTTGTGGTGGAGGTCGAACAGGTTGACTTTGTGCGAGAGCTCGCTGCGGTCGAAGCAGCACTCTTCGACCAGCACCACGTGGAAGCCGTGCGAATAGGCATCGACCGCGCTGGCCCTCAGGCAGCCCGAGGTGCTCTCTCCGATCATGATCACCGAGCGCACGCCGAGTTCGGTCAGATGCGCGGCGAGCGGCGTGCCGAAGAAGGCGCTGGCCCGCTGCTTGGTGATGACGAGGTCGCCGGGCTCGGGCGCGAACTCGGCGCGGATCACGTAGTCGGAGGGGTCGATCGGCCGCGGTCTGATCCGCTTGGTCGATTTGACGGCGGACGGCCGGCTGTTGGGCCGCGCATCGGTCGTCGAATAGACGATGGGCAGCCCCGCCGCGCGCGCCGCGGCGAACAGCCGCTTGGTCGGCTCGATCGCCCGCCAGGCATTGATGCCGCACGAGGCGGGAAACTCTCTTGCCACCTCGACCACGGGCCGCGGCCCGCCACGATAGGCCGATTCATAAAGGTCGATGGCAATCAGCGCGGGATTCTCCCCGATGTACGTCTCCCGCCGGTAGTGCCGGTAAATCTCGAGCACATCCGACGGGATCACGTCGCGCCAGCAGTGGTCCTCGAAGTCGTCCATCCCATCACCCCTTGAGCGGGTGGTCCACCGGCCGGCCGGAAAGCCAATCCTCGATCGCTTTCACTGTGCCGCCGTAGAAGTCCTTGTAGCTGGCCTGGCTGACGTAGCCGATGTGCGGCGTGAGCAGCACCCGCGGCGTCCGCCGCAGCACGTGGTCGGCAGGTAGCGGCTCGATGTCGAAGACATCGAGTGCGGCGCCGGCGATGCGTCCTTCATTGAGTGCAGCGACCAGCGCCTTCTCCTCCACGATCGGTCCTCGGGCCGTATTGATGAGATAGGCTGTCGGCTTCATCAGCGCGATCTCGGCCGCGCCGACGAGACCCCTCGTGCGCTCCGACAACTTCACATGCACCGTCACGTAATCCGATTCCTTGAACAATTCGGCCTTGTCGACCTTTTGCGCGCCGCACTCCTTGGCGCGCTCTTGGCTCAGGTTCTGGCTCCAGGCGATCACCTTCATGCCGAACGCGCGGCCGACCTTGGCCATCTGCGCCCCGATTCGGCCAAGCCCGATCACGCCCAGTGTCGTGCCGAAGAGGTCGTTGCCCACGCCCACCTGCCAGCCGCCCTCCCGCACGCTCTGGTGCTCGACGTGGAGCTGCCTTGCCACACACATCAGCATCGCAAACGACAGCTCGAACGCTGCATGCCCCGTCGAGGGCGTTCCGGCGGTAACGATGCCGCGCTCCGCCGCCGCCTTGACGTCGATGGCCGCGTTCCAGTGCCCGGTGCTTACCAGCAGCTTGAGCTTCGGCAGCCGCTCGAGCACGCTGCGCGGAAACGGCGTGCGCTCGCGCATGGCCGAGATGATCTCGAAGTCGACGAGAGAGCGCACCACTTCGTCAGGTCCTGCGAACGGCTTTCTGAATACGACCACCTCATGCGTCTTCTGCAGCCGCGACCAGTCGGCCATCTTGAGTGCGACGCCCTGGTAGTCGTCGAGAATGGCAATGCGCATTCGGGGTTCCCTCCGACCGTCGTTCCAGTGGACCACGGGGAAATGCTGGCAACCGGCGGGTGGGGAGTCAATCGTTCAGTGCCCGCCAACGCTGCCGCGCCAAGCGACCGCCCTCCCCTTGACACCGAGCGCATCCTGAGACTTGTACGCAACTCGACTACGAGGCATGAGGCGAGCAAGGAGTTGAGCGTGCCCCACGACCTACCCGGCAAAGGCGACACCACCCACTGGCACGAGCCCTCCGGGCTCAAGAAGGCGGGCTTTGGCCAGTTCAAGAAACAGCCCACGCCCTACGACGCCTTCATGGAGGCCGAGGGCCTGCCCGTCTTCCGCGACATCGGTATCTCCAAGGTGCAGAACCTGCCGCTGGTGCCCTGGAAGCGTACCGGCGGACGGGGCCACTACATCCAGCTCTACGGCACCGAGACCAAGTGGGGCTGCTACGTGGTCGAAGTGCCGCCGGGCGGCGCCCTCAACCCCGAAAAGCACATGTATGAGGAGATCTTCCTCGTGGTCGAGGGACGTGGTTCGACCGAGGTCTGGCTCGACGGCGACACCAAGAAGCACGTCTTCGAGTGGCAGAAGGGCTCGATGTTCTCGATCCCCCTCAACGCGATGCACCGTATTGTCAATGCCACCTCCGGCGGCGCGCTGCTCCTCGCCGGCACCACCGCGCCCAATGTCCTCAATATGCTGAATAACGTCGAGGCGGTGTTCAACAACCCGTTCGTGTTCCGCGACCGCTTCTCGGGCGCCGACGACTTCTATCGTCCGAAGGATGACATCGAGCCCGATCCGGTACGCGGGCTGGCCATGCGGCGCACCAATTTCATCCCTGACGCCATCAACTGCGACCTCCCCCTCGACAACCGCCGCTCCGTTGGCTGGCGCCGCGTCGAGCCGTTTATGACCAACAACCAGTTTTATTTCTGGATCGGCCAGCACGAGCGCGGTCGCTACTCCAAGGCTCACGCCCACACTTCGGCTGCCGTGCTGATCTGCTTGAAGGGCAAGGGCTACACCTACTCATGGCCAGAGCGCTGCGGGGTCACACCCTGGAAGGATGGTCATGCCAAAGAAGTCCGCCGCCTCGACTACGAGCCGATCGGCATGGTGACGGCAGCGCCCGGCGGCGCACGATGGTTCCACCAGCACTTCTCCGTATCGAAGGAGGATTTCCGCCTGACCGCCTGGTTCGGACCCTTCAATCCCGGCCGCGATCCGGGCCCGCCCGGCGAGAAGCACACCGACTACACGGCCATCGACATCAACCAAGGCGGCACCGCGATCCCCTACTGGATGGAGGACCCCTTCATCCGCCAGGAATACGAGGCGACGCTGAAGGCCAACGGCGTCGAAAGCCGCATGGACCCCAAGTGGTATGAGAAGCCGGCGGATGCCGACACCAAGGCGACGGTCGTCTAAGTTGACCGCGCCCCGCCCGTCCCGCCACTGTCAGGCAACATGGAGCGGTCCGCCATGAGCGATGAGCCGCAGGGCGGGCGTATCTTCTTTTCGAACGCCGGGCGCACGCTGGAGGGCGAGGACGAGATCCGCCTGACCAGCGTCGGCGTCGACATCGGCTCTTCCACCTCGCATCTGGTATTCTCGCGCCTCCTGCTCGAGCGGCTCGACAACCGCTACGTGGTGACCGAGCGGGAGGTATTTCACGAATCGGCGGTTTTGCTCACGCCTTACGCCGGCGATCAGACCATCGACGCATTGAAACTCGGCGCCTTTCTCGAAGCGGAATACAATGCCGCCGGCGTCGATCCCTCCGCCGTCGACACCGGCGCGCTGATCCTGACCGGTGTGGCGGTGCGCCGCCGCAATGCCCGCGCCATCGGCGAACTGTTCGCGGCCGAAATCGGCAAGTTCGTTGCCGTGTCGGCCGGCGACGCCCTGGAGGCGAC
>DATLZB010000071.1:0-2453 GCA_035574175.1 Hyphomicrobiaceae bacterium | reverse complement strand
CGCCGCGCGCTCGGAGGTCGAGTCGTGCAGGGCGCCACGCTCGAACTCGATGACCGACTCCAGGGGGTAGCTGACGCGCTTGGACAGCTTCAGGTAGCGCGGGCCCCGCCCTTCGCTGCGCCAGCGCTGCAGGGTCTTGGGGCTCAGGCCCCAGCGCTGCGCGAGCTCGTTCTCGTTGAGGACCCGACGGTCGCCGGGAGACAGGCTGTTGATCGCATCGACCGGCGACCGGGGGATGGTGCTTGCCGTTGTCGGCATGGAAGCCTCCTATGACGCTGTTGAGGAACAGGTGTCATTGCAGGCTTCGGGTGGCGAACCTTGGAGGGACCGAATGGCGAACCACGCGGGAACTTCGGGTTCGCCAAAGTTCTCGCCGATACGAAAACGGCGGGCACAAGGCCCGCCGTCATGGTCGAGGATCAGTCAAGGACGGCTGTGCGTCACTCCGCCTGCAAGGCGGCGATCAAGGGGCAGCGCACCCGGCCGCGAATGGCATTGCAGCGCTGCACGAGCTCGGACAGCGCCGCTTCGATGCGCTGCAGGTCAGCCAGTCGTTCGCGAACGTCAACGAGTTTGCGCTGAGCCTGCGCACGCGCCTCGGCGCAGTGCGATCCGTCCTCGAGCTTGAGCAGTTCGGACACCTCGTCGAGACTGAAGCCCAGCCGCTGTGCCGACTTGATGAAGCGGACGCGGCCAAGCTCGTCGGCGCCGTAACGGCGGATACTTCCCTGCGGCCGATCTGGTTCGGGCAACAGCCCCTTGCGCTGGTAGAAGCGGATGGTTTCGACATTGACGCCAGCCGCGCGCGCCAGCGCGCCGATCGTCATCGCCTCGATCTCGGGCGTGCTGTTCATGGTCTTGACTCCGTACTTAAGTACGGAAGTAAGCTTACTCCATGAAACCAGACACCCCAACTGCGCAAGGCAGTACCGGAGGCGGCCGTGCGGCGCTCGCGGCCGGATTCGTCTCGGCCATCCTCGCATCGACCTGCTGCCTCGGGCCATTGGTGCTGATCACGCTGGGCTTCTCAGGGGCATGGATCAGCAACCTGACGGCCCTCGAACCCTACCGCCCGATCTTCATCGGCGCGGCCCTCGTCGCGTTGTTCCTCGCCGGGCGACGCATATGGGCGAAAGCCCCGGCGTGCGAACCCGGACAGGCCTGCGCGGTGCCGTCGGTTCGGCGCGGCTACGAGCTGCTGTTCGGGATCGTGGTCGCCCTGGTGATCGTGGCGCTCGGCTTCCCGCTGGTCGCGCCCTGGTTTTACTGAACGGAGGTTTTATGAAGAGATTGCTTGGTTTTCCGATGCTGACGCTCGCCCTGATCGTGAGCGTGCCAGTCATCGCCGCGACAAAGACCGTCACCCTGTCAGTGCCGGGCATGAACTGCGCCGCCTGCCCGATTACGGTCAAGAAGGCGCTCGGCAAGGTGCCGGGCGTGGCCAAGACGGACGTGAACCTCGACAAACGACAGGCGACCGTGACGTTCGACGACGCGCGGGCGAATGTAGAGGCGCTGACGCGGGCGACCCAGGATGCTGGCTACCCCTCGACGGTGGTCGGGAGCGTGAAGTGACTGCCGTCGTTCTGGAATCGACGTTGACTTGTCCGGAGTGCGGTCACACCAAGACCGAGACCATGCCTACCGATGCCTGCCAGTGGTTCTATGAGTGCGAGGCCTGCCACGCCATACTCAAGCCCAAGCCCGGGGACTGCTGCGTCTATTGCTCCTACGGCACTGTGCCGTGCCCACCAATCCAGGAGCGTGGCAGAGGTAGTTGTTGCGCCAGCTGAGCGCCAGTCTCAAGCTGAAGGAAAGCCCAGCAGCCGACGCTGCTCGCCCCAGTCGCGAGGCAGCAGGTCTTGGCGGCCACGCAGCGTGTGCAGATTCAGATGCCGGGGCTGGCGTCCGTCCAGGATGGCCTCGACGATGTCGGGGGCCAAGAGGGTCAGGCGCAGCACCTCGGCCACCCAGCCGGGCTCCAACTTCAGGGCGCGGGCCAGGTCGGTCGTCGTGGGATAGCGCCCCTCCTCGAGCAGCCGCTTCCAGTAGAAGGCCTTGCCGAGCGTCTTGATCATCGGCGCATCCAGGCCGCCCGCGGTCGCAGCGGCGGACTCGGGCGTCGGCGGGATCAGGAGCTTGCGGTTCTGGCGGCGCTTGATCGTCAGCGGCACCAGCGTGACGCGCTGGCCATCGCTGACGTAGCTGCGGGCATCGGTTCCGACCTCGACGCGGATAGCGCGCTTGCGCGGGTTCGTCGTGGTGCTCATGCCGGTGTTTCCTCGGTCTGTGCGCTGGATTCCTCGACCAGCGGATGCGCGCCGATCTCGGGCCCCAATCCCAGCCAGCCGTCCTCGCGCCAGAGGATGTCGAGTCCGTGCTCATGCAGTTGGACCCGCTCGATCAGCAGCCGCGCGATGCGTTGCTGCTCGGCCGGGAACAACTGCGCCCAC
>DATLZB010000070.1:0-21523 GCA_035574175.1 Hyphomicrobiaceae bacterium | reverse complement strand
CAATGAACGCTCGCGCGCCATCTTCAGGCAAGTCGTCGAGACGTACCTGACCACCGGCGAGCCGGTCGGTTCGCGCAACCTCTCGCGCACCCTGCCGATGACGCTGTCGCCGGCCTCGGTGCGCAATGTCATGTCCGATCTCGAGCAGCTGGGCCTCATCTACGCCCCGCACACCTCGGCCGGTCGTCTGCCTACTCAGCTCGGCCTGAGGCTGTTCGTCGATGCGCTGCTGCAGGTCGGAGAGCTTTCCGACGAGGAGCGCAAGGAGATCGAGGCGCAGGTTGCGGTCAGGAAGCGCCAGTCGGTCGAGCAGGTGCTGGCCGAAGCAGGTGAATTGATCTCGGGCCTGTCCCAATGTGCCGGTGTCGTACTGGCTGAAAAGCAGGTCGGGCGCCTCAAGCACATCGAGTTCGTGGCACTGGAGCCAGGCCGCGCGCTGGTCATCCTCGTCGGCGAGGACCAAAGCGTGGAAAACAGGGTGATCTCGGTACCCCCAGGATTGCCGCCCTCATCGCTGACCGAGGCCACCAACTACCTTAACGCCCACATCCGCGGACTCACTCTCGACGATGCCAAGGCGCGGGTCGAGCAGGAATTTGCTTCCGCCAAGGCCGAGCTTGATGAGCTGACGCGCAAGGTCATCGAGGCCGGGCTTGCCGAGTGGTCCGGCGCCCAGGACGATCGCAAGAGCCTCATCGTCAAGGGCCAGGCAAACCTCTTGAAGAACTTGACTGCGCTCGAGGACCTGGAGCGCATCCGCCAACTCTTCGACGACCTCGAGACCAAGCGCGACCTGATCCAGCTTCTCGGTCTTGCGGAGCGGGCCGACGGCGTGCGCATTTTCATCGGGTCCGAGAACAAGCTGTTTTCCCTCTCAGGCTCCTCGCTGATCGTGGCGCCGTTCAGCGACCAGTCATGCAAGATCGTGGGCGTGCTCGGGGTCATCGGTCCGACACGTTTGAACTATGCGCGCATCATCCCGATGGTGGACTACACCGCCCGCCTCGTAGGCCGCCTGTTGACTTGATTTTTTCGAGCCGCGGGCTGATATCGAGCGCGCGTGTCGTTCGGCAGTCCCGGTCGGCTGCTTGCCACCCCCAAGAGCGTGCGAGGATAGATGACCGGAAACCAGAATTCCGATGTGCCGGAGCACCGGGAAGGTGCGAGCCAGTCCGGCGATCAAGCGCCGGCGCAGACCGAGGCCGCGCCAATCGATCTTGCCGCTCGGGTTGCGGAGCTCGAGGCGCAAGTGGCGGATCTGACGGACCGCCTCTTGCGGGCCCACGCGGAAATGGAGAATGTGCGAAAGCGTACCGAGCGAGACAAGGCCGAGACCGCCAAGTATGCAATCAGCCGCTTTGCGCACGACATGGTTGCCGTGTTCGACAATTTCCAGCGGGCGGTGGCCGCCGTGCCGGCAGGCGCTGCCGAGCAAGATCCGGCACTGAAGACCCTGCTGGATGGGGTGACTATGACCGAGCGTGCAGCCCTCAAGGTGCTCGAGGCCCACGGCGTGCGGCGCATCGATTCGCAAGGCGAGCTTTTCAACCCGCATCTGCATCAGGCGGTCATGGAGCAGGAGAACGCCGAGGTTCCCGCCGGTACGGTGCTGCAGGTGCTGCAGGCGGGTTACGTCATCGAGGATCGGGTTCTGCGCCCGGCCATGGTAGTGACCGCCAAGGGCGGCCCCAAGCCGGCCAAGCTCCCCGAAACGCCGGCTCCCGCGCCCGCCAACGACGACCGACCGGTTGCTAGCGACGCCACCACCGGAACCCAAGATCCTAAGCAGGGCCAGGGCTAGCCGGCTCGCGGGAGTTCGAGTGTCCTGGCCGCTATCTTCCCTATGAGGGCGCGGTCGTGACTCACCATCAACACTCCGATGCCGCGCGCTTGCACTAGGTCGAGCAGTGCTCGCCAGATTACTAATCGGGTGCCACGAAGCGGGCACCCAACAACGGGGCTTAAATGAAGCAGCCGGTGTGTCTTGGGTCGACGGCTAGGTCGCTCACAGCGGGCGCGTCACCCGACGCAGGGTCAGGTTGAAGCGGCCGCCGTGCGGCAGCAGACCCGACGTTCCGGTAATGATGCGGTCGACGCCGTGATAAGCAAGGCGTGCGGCTCCACCGAGGATCACGACGTCACCCGAGCGCAGGACGATGCGCTGCTTGGGGTCGCTGCGGGTTTCCCCGCCGATGTGGAACACTGCGTCGTCGCCGAGCGAAATCGATACGACGGGCGCTGCGATATCCTCTTCGTCGGCATCGACGTGGCTGCCAAGTCGGGCGTTAGGCGAGTAGTAGTTGATGAGGCAAGCCTCGGGTGGCGCAGGGTAGCCGGCAACCTCCGCCCAGACGGCGAGGACCTCGTCCGGTATGGCCGGCCACGCCGTTCCGGTCACAGGGTGGGTGCGCTGATATCGATAGCCCCGGTCCTTGTCGGTGACCCAGCCGAGGGAACCGCAATTGGTCATCCGCACCGATAACGGCTTGCCAGAGTTCGGCATCGCCGGCGTATACAGTGGGGCCCTGGCAAGCACCCCTTCTAATGCCGCAAGCATCGCGCGCTGCCGGCTCGCCCCCAAGTAGCCCGCCAGATGCCTGAAGCCATTCGGGGCACGCACGCCCATCGCTCGAACCCTTGTCCCTTTCTCCGACGCCCGGAGCTTCCGGACAGTGTGGTGTGCCCCCGGCGCATCGCGCGGCGTGGGCGTCCACGAACATGAGGAATAATAATGGGTAGCGCCCGACCCCGCCGTTGCAGCACCAAAGGCTGCCGCCTATATAACGGCGGAACTTAAAGTTCAGAGCCTGGGGACCGTTGCACCAACCCATCAGAGGGGGCAGGTGACAGCAAGGATGCCGAATCGATCGGGTCCACAACGGTTCGCCGCAAACCGAAAGGACTGATAAAGATGAGCAAAGTCATTGGGATCGACCTTGGAACGACCAACTCGTGCGTTGCCGTCATGGAAGGCACGACGCCGAAGGTGATCGTCAATGCCGAAGGGATGAATACAACGCCCTCGATCGTCGCCTTTACTGACGATGGCGAAAAGCTGGTCGGGCTGCCCGCCAAGCGGCAAGCGGTGACCAATCCCCTCAACACATTCTTCGCCATCAAGCGGCTGATAGGCCGCCGCTACGACGATCCGATGGTGGAGAAGGACAAGAAGCTCGTCCCTTACAAGATCATCAAGGGTCCCAACGGCGACGCTTGGGTCGAGAGCCACGGCAAGCAGTACTCGCCCCAGCAAATTTCCGCTTACATCCTTCAGAAGATGAAGGAGACGGCCGAGGCGTATCTCGGGCACAGCGTAACGCAGGCGGTGATCACGGTTCCGGCCTACTTCAACGACGCTCAGCGCCAGGCAACCAAGGACGCCGGCCGCATCGCCGGGCTCGAGGTGCTGCGCATCATCAATGAGCCGACGGCGGCGGCGCTCGCCTATGGCCTCGACAAGAAGAAGCAGAGCAAAACCATTGCCGTCTACGACCTCGGCGGCGGTACGTTCGATATTTCGATTCTGGAGATCGGTGACGGTGTGTTCGAGGTGAAGTCGACCAACGGCGACACCTTCCTCGGCGGTGAGGACTTCGACATGAAGCTCGTCGGCTATCTCGCCGATCAGTTCCAGAAGGAGAACGGCATAGACCTGCGCGCCGACAAGCTGGCCCTTCAGCGCCTCAAAGAGGCGGCCGAGAAGGCCAAGATCGAGCTGTCCTCCGCGGCGCAGACCGAGGTCAACCTGCCGTTCATCACGGCCGACCGGAGCGGACCCAAGCATCTTGCCATGAAGCTCACGCGCGCCAAGCTCGAGAGCCTGGTCGAGGACCTGATCGAAAAGACCAGGGCTCCCTGTCTGCAAGCGCTGAAGGATGCCGGACTAAAGGCTGCCGAGATCGACGAGGTGGTGCTCGTCGGTGGCATGACGCGCATGCCCAGGGTGCAGCAGATGGTAAAGGAGTTGTTCGGCAAGGAGCCGCACAAGGGCGTCAACCCGGATGAGGTGGTTGCCATCGGCGCGGCCATTCAGGGCGGCGTGCTTAAGGGCGAGGTCAAGGACGTCCTTCTGCTCGACGTGACGCCATTGTCGCTCGGCATCGAAACGCTGGGCGGCGTGTTCACTCGCCTTATCGAGCGCAACACCACCATTCCGACCAAGAAGAGCCAAGTGTTCTCGACGGCCGAAGACGGGCAGACCGCGGTGACCATCAAGGTGTACCAAGGCGAGCGCGAGATGGCGAGCGACAACAAGCACTTGGGCACCTTCGACCTGGTTGGCATTCCGCCGGCACCACGCGGTATGCCCCAAATCGAGGTGACGTTCGATATCGATGCCAATGGCATCGTCAACGTGTCAGCCAAGGACAAGCAGACCGGCAAGGAGCAGTCGATCCGCATCCAGGCGTCGGGCGGCCTGTCCGAAGCCGACATCCAGCGCATGATCAAGGACGCCGAGGCGCACGCCAGCGAGGACAGAAAGCGGCGTGAATTGGTCGAGGCCAGGAATCATCTTGAGCAACTCGCCCACACCACCGAAAAGTCGCTGAAAGATAGCGGCGACAAGATCTCGGCCTCCGTCAAGTCCGAGGTCGAGAGCGCTATCAAGTCTGCACGCGAGGCCGCCCAGAGCGAGAGCGTGGAGACGATCAAGGCCGCGACTCAGACGCTCGCGCAAGCCGCCCTCAAGATCGGCGAGGCTGTTTATGGCGGTCAGCAGCCAAGCGCCCAGGGTGGGGACGCCGGGGGGGCTCAGACTGGTCGGGCTGACGGAGGGGAGAACGTCGTCGATGCCGATTTCGAGGAGGTCAAGGACGACAAGAAGAAGCAGGCCTGAGTGTCGACTGGAATGTGGACCCTCGCCGCGCTCGCACATGTGGAGCCGCGCACTTAGTGCGGCAATACAGTGCCGCGGCGAGGGTCCTTTACGCAAGGACCGGCTGAGCCGGCTCCTGTGGAAGACGTGAAGACCAACGGGCGCGCCAGATGGCCAAACGCGACTACTACGAGGTGCTGGGCGTTCCCCGTAACGCGAGCGAGCAAGAGCTGAAGGCAGCATTCCGCCGCCTCGCAAAGGACTGCCACCCCGACCGCAACCCGTCCGACAAGAACGCCGAGCAACGCTTCAAGGAGATCAACGAAGCCTATGAAGCGCTGAAGGATCCGCAGAAGCGCGCTGCCTACGACCAGTTCGGCCATGCTGCGTTCGAGCCCGGCATGGGACGCGGTCACGCCGGCGGCGGCTTCGGGCCCGACTTCGCCGCCTCGATGTCGGACATCTTCGATGATCTGTTCGGCGAGTTCATGGGGGGCCGCCGCGGCCAGCGACAACGCTCGGGCCGCGAACGCGGCGCGGATCTGCGTTACAACCTTGAGATCGACTTGGCCGAAGCCTACACCGGAAAGACCGCCCAAATCCGGGTCCCCACCAGCGTCGCCTGCGATACCTGCTCAGGGAGCGGTGCCAGGAGCGGCACCAAGCCTTCAACCTGCCCAACCTGCAGCGGTTACGGAAAGGTGCGCGCGAGCCAAGGCTTCTTCACCATCGAGCGCACGTGCCCCGGCTGCCAGGGCCGTGGGGAAATCATAGACGATCCCTGCCCCAAGTGCGCGGGCAGCGGCCGGGTGACGAGAGAGCGAACCCTTTCCGTCAATATTCCGCCCGGCGTGGAGGACGGCACCCGCATACGACTCGCCGGCGAAGGCGAGGCCGGGCTACGCGGCGGGCCGGCCGGCGATCTCTACATTTTCCTCTCCATCAAACCGCACGCCTTCTTCCAGCGCGACGGTGCCGACATCTTTTGCCGTGTGCCGATCTCGATGGTGACTGCGGCTCTCGGTGGTCAGATCGACGTGCCGACCGTGGAGGGCGGGATGACGCGCGTCAAGGTTCCGGAGGGCACCGAGAGCGGCAAGCAGTTCCGCCTGAAAGGCAAGGGCATGCCCGTGCTGCGCTCCAAGGTTGTCGGCGACATGTACATCCAGGTTGAGGTCGAGACGCCGAAGAACCTCACCCGACGCCAGCGCGAGCTGCTCGAGGAATTCGAGCGCCTGAGCCAGCGCGAGACGAGCCCCGAAAGCCATGGCTTCTTTGCCAAAGTGAAGGAGTTCTTCGAAGGCCGCAGCGCGTGATGCGTCGCCTAGCCAGGGTGCCGCGCGATCCTTTTTGGTCCGATAGAGGCTGGCTCACGCGGTGCCGGTGAAGCGAGGCCGCGCGGACAAGGAGCAGCGGACATGAGCGCAGCCAGCGATGCAGCCTTGGCGGCCCTTGTGGCGCATTGGCAGACTCTGCGCCCGCGCAGCCTGATGAGCCTATTTGCAGAGGACCCTCGACGCTTCGAGCATTGTTCCGCGCGTCTTGACGATCTGTTGCTGGACTACTCGAAATGCGCACTTACTTCGGTGACGATGCGGCTGCTCGAACAGCTCGTCGAAGCAGCCGATGTCGCGGGCCGGCGCGATGCCATGTTCGCCGGGCTACGCGTCAATTTCAGTGAGAATCGTGCGGCCCTCCACGTGGCTCTTAGAAACCGGACGGGGCGTCCGATTCTCCTCGATGGGCGCGACGTGATGCCGGAGATCGGGACCGAACTTGCGCGCGCGCTCGCTTTTGCCGAAGGCGTGCGCACGGGGGAAATCGTCGCTGCCGACGGCAGACCGTTTACCGACGTCGTGAACCTCGGTATCGGCGGCTCTGACTTGGGCCCTGCCATGGCGACGGCGGCCCTGGCCCCCTACCATAGCGGTCCGCGCGTTCGCTTCGTGTCCAATATTGATGGCGCCCATCTCGCCGACACGATTGCCGTACTCGAGCCGCAGCGAACTCTGTTCATCGTTTCCTCAAAGACGTTCACGACACTGGAGACGCTGACCAATGCCGCCTCGGCCCGCCGCTGGGTCGCCGAGCGCCTTGGAGCCGACGCGGTCAGTGCCCATTTTGCCGCCTCTACCGCGGCGCCCGACAAGGCAGGAGCCTTCGGCATCCCCTCGGCGCGCACGTTCCGCGTGTGGGACTGGGTCGGGGGGCGCTACTCCGTGTGGTCGGCTGTCGGCCTGCCGTTGATGATAGCCATCGGTGCCGAACAGTTCAGCGCCTTTCTCGACGGCGCCCAGGTCATGGACGAGCATTTCCGCACGGCACGTTTCTCGGCAAACCTGCCGATGCTGCTGGGGGCCATCGGCGTGTGGCATCGCGCCGTCTGCGGGTACGGGGCGCGCGCGATCCTGCCCTACGACCAGCGCCTTGCCCGCTTCCCGGCCCACCTTCAGCAGCTTGAGATGGAGAGCAACGGCAAGAGCGTGACGCAGCACGGCGAGCCACTCAATCGGCCCTCTTGCCCAGTGATTTTCGGCGAGCCGGGCACAAATGCCCAGCACGCCTTCTTCCAGCTCCTGCACCAGGGCACGGACGTGATCCCGTGCGAGTTCCTGGTCGCGGCGAAAGGGCACGAACAGGGCGAGACTTACGCTGAGCACCACCGCATGCTTGTTGCCAACTGTCTTGCACAGTCGGAAGCGCTCCTGGCTGGCCGCACGCGCGAGCAGGCGAAGGCCCAGTTGCTCGCAGAAGGCCGGAGCGAAGAGGAGGCCGAACGGCTCGCTCCCCATCGAACGCTTCCAGGTAACCGCCCGTCGATCACGATTGCCTATCAACGGCTCGATCCCTTCACCCTCGGTCGTCTGATCGCGCTCTACGAGCACCGCGTCTTAGTGGAGGCAGCGATCCTCGGCATCAATCCGTTCGATCAATGGGGTGTGGAGTTCGGCAAGGAGCTGGCGGGCAGGCTGGTTTCCTCGCTGTCCGGTGTCGCCACGGCCGCGGGCAACGCTTCAACGCAGGGCTTGCTCGACTATTTGATGTCCTTGGCCGGGCGGCCGTGAGGCTCAGGCCGCGCTCGGATCCGCACCGGCGTGAGCGCGCATTCGCGCGCCTCTGCAACCCCAACATCAACTCGACAACCCCTTGTTCCTGCTGGAACAGCCGCCGCGCGTCCGACCATCTATCGTGCGGGTATGGGACTGGCGAAGGATGGCGGAGCTGTCATGACGGCAAAAGACCACACCTACCGCATCAAAGGCGGAAAAGTGGGCGTGCTGCTCATCCACGGGCTGTGCGGCACGCCAGCCGAGATGCGCTTCGTCGCCATGGGCCTTGGTCGGGCGGGCTACACGGTGCACTGCCCGCAGCTCGCCGGACACGGCGGCAGCCGCGAGGATATCGTTAAGACGGGTTGGCAGGATTGGTATCGGAGCGCCGAGGCGGCACTCGACGAGCTGCGCAAGGAATGCGACACCGTGATTGTCGGTGGATTGTGCCTGGGCAGCATCCTGGGCCTTCACCTGGCGGCCGACCATCCGAAAAAGGTGCAGGGCGTCGCTCTGTTCTCACCGACGCTGTGGCTCAACGGCTGGGCCATGCCCTGGTACACGAGGCTGTTCAACCTCGTGCACTGGCGCTGGGTTGCCAACTTGATGCAGTTCCCCGATCTCGACACCCTCGGCATCAAGTGCCCGCGCGTGCGCGAGTTCGTGCGCGCCGCCCTGGCCAGCGCCGACGACACGGCGGCATTGGGTACTATCGGCACTCCGGCTGCCATGGTGCTAGAGCACCGCTGGATGGTGAAGGCGGCGCTGGGCAAGCTCGACAAAGTGCGCCAACCGACGCTGATCATGCACTCGCGCGAGGACGACCACGCCGGCCTCGACAACGCCATGTACCTGCAGCGCACTCTCACCGGTCCGGTACACACCATCGTTCTGGACGACAGCTACCACATGATCACCCTCGACAAGGAGCGCCACGTGGTCGTCGATCACACCCGCGACTTCGTCGAGCGCATCGTCAAGCAGGTGCAGGCTGCGGCAGCCAAGGCCATCCCCATCAACCTGCACCAGGTCGCGTGAGCTTTTCGCCCGCGACCACAGGGCCAGCGTAGCGGCGTCCCGATGGGCCGCCACGCTGGCCGCTGACACGAGCGGGAACCTGTGCAAGGTGAAAGGCAATCTGAGAAGGGGCATGTCGATGGAGCGGTCGAGCGGTGGCTGCTACTGGCTAGAGGGCAGGGAGTCCACTGCCGGCCAGCCGCTGGCGGGAGACCTGAAAACCGACGTGGCGGTCATCGGCGCCGGCTTTACCGGCCTTGCCGCGGCATACCACCTGAAGACAGCGGATCCCGCCCTGAGCGTCGCGGTTCTCGAAGCCGACACCGTAGGCCATGGCGCAAGCGGTCGCAACGGCGGCTTCGTAATGACGCTGTTCGGCGCCTCGATACCGCTGATGAAGGCCTTGCACGGGGCGGAGCGCGTCCGTCAGGCTCACGACTACATGGTGAAAGCGATCGCCGGTCTCGAAGCGATGATCGCCAAGCACGCGATCGACTGTGACTACGAACGGAGCGGCTTCCTCAAGGTAGCAACTACACCAGCCTACGCTTCCCGGATCAGGGGGGAGGTGGAGCTGTTCCATACGCTCGGCATCGGCGGGATCAGCTGGATTGACGGTGAGGAGGTGTGCGCACGCGTCCACTCGCCGGGATTCCTCGGCGCATGGTGGGAGCCGGGCTGCGGTCTGCTCAACCCGCGCAAGTGGGTGGAGGGGCTTAAGCGCATCGCCTGTGCTAACGGCGCCCTCCTGTTCGAGAGGACGCGCGTGACCGACGTGCGTCGCCGCCACGGTCGCTTCTACCTCGCCACGGCCGGGGGCAGCGTGACCGCCGACAAGGTCGTTTACGCTACCAATGCCTACACCCATCTCCTGCCTGGCATGTGGACGAGGCAGATGCCGGCCTTCGTCTATATGGTCGCCACTGAACCACTGACCCCCGAGCAGCGCGCAGCGATCGGCTGGGCAGGCCGGGAGGGCATCGAGGACGGCCGCAACTTCATGCATTTCTATCGGCTGACCCGCGACGGCCGGATCATCGCTGGCGGCGGCCCCGGACTGGTTCCCTTCGGCCGCAACATGGACCTCGACGCCTATCCCAAGGCCTGGGCCCACCTGGAGCGGTTCATCGGCGACACGTTTCCGGCGCTGCGCGGCATCCCCATCACGCATCGTTGGGGCGGGGCCTTTTCCATGACGCCCGACTTCACGCCACAGATCGGCGTGCTCGCCGGCGGAGCAGCGGTCTACTCCGTGGGTTGCACCGGGCATGGCGTGGCGATGACCCACATGAACGGTCAGATTATCCGTGATCTGATCCTAGAACGGCGCACCGAGCTGACCGACCTGTGGTTCGTCAATCACCGATCGCTCTTCATGCCGCCCGAGCCCATCCGCTCGCTCGTCGTCGGCGGCGTGAAGGCCGTCATGATCGCGGACGACTGGTGGTGTGACCGCAGCGGCCGCTGCAAATGATGCTGATCAGCGGGCGATGGCCCGCACTACGCGCTCTAGCCCCTTGGTGATCCGCGCAAGCCGCCCGTAATCGACCTTGTCAGGCGTATCGCTCGGCAGGTGGTAGTGCGGATAGCGGTAGAGAGCGGTGTCGGTGATCATGATGGCGGGATAGCCGTACCTGCGGAACGCCCAGTGGTCAGACCATCCAATGCCCGGCACGAGATCTGGTGCGACGCCGCCGATTGTCGGAAAGGCCGTGTGCCGGCGGAACGAAGCCACCACCTCGTGCAAGAAGGCGCGCGAGCCGGTGAGACCGACGATCGCGACGAAATCGGCCGTGGACGGAAATACGAGGCCGAACGGCGGCGGATACCTTTGCGAACCGGGCTGGTCGGAGAAGGCACCCAGCGTTTCCAAGGAGATCATGCCCAAGACCGTTTCTCCAAGCTCGGACAGCAGACGGGCATAGCGCAGGCTGCCCATGTCGGCTGTCCGATAGTAGGGCGGCTCCTCGTTGACGAAGAGGACGAGCCGCAAGCGCGTCCTGGGCGCCTGCCACTCTCTCAGCAGTCGCGCAAGTTCCAGCACGGCGGCAACGCCGGTGCCGTTATCATTGGCGCCCGGGGCCCACCGATAGGAATCGTAGTGCGCCCCCACCACCAGCGAGGAGGTTGTTTGGCCGCGAACGTCGGGTTCGCGTACGACCGCGATGTTGCGGACCGTGCGCCCGCGGGCGGTGAACTCCTGCCGCTCGACCGCATAGCCGAGATTGCCCAGCGCGCGCTCGATGTAGAGCGCGGCGCGCTCCAGGGCCTCATAGTGCTCGAGGTTGTGCGGCTCGCTCGCGATCGCCCTCACGTGCGTTTCGAGCCGGGCAGCGATATCGCGCTCCTCGGCCGTCGCCACGGGCAAGGGGCCCTTATGCGGGCGTCCTGGCAGCGCAAGCGCGTACCATCCGGCGAGCGCGATCGCCAGTGCCGCAGCCGGCAGAGCGATGAACAGGGCGATCCACCACATGCCGAACGCTCTCGGTCTCACGTTGGTCTGCGCCACTCAATCGATAGCCTATACCGTGCCCCGCGAGACGATGGCCACTACGGGCACCGGCGTGGTGTCCCTTCGATCGCGGTCCGGCGGCCAAGGCGCTTGCGCAATGATGTGCCAGACCGGAGAATTGCCACTCCTGGTCCATGCTGGGATGCTCGGCTGGGCGACGGTAAGGCTGCCGCGGCCCGTTCGAAAGGCCGTTTGAGGTAAATCGCGCGATGGAGGATCGGTCCCCCGCTGCCCAGCAGGCAGAGCAGCACACGGCCTGTACCCCCGAGCAGATCGCCGCCCGCGGCCATCGCAAACCAGTCAATCTTGCCCTTCAGGGTGGCGGCTCCCACGGCGCATTCGGCTGGGGAGTGCTCGACAAACTGCTCGAAGACGACCGGCTTGCCGTCGATGCGATCAGCGCGACCAGCGCCGGCGCCATGAATGCCGTCGCCATGGCGGCGGGCTTCGCCGAAGGGGGGCGCGATGCGGCCCGCGCCAAGCTCAAGGAGTTCTGGCGCGAGGTGAGCCGTGTCGGCATGCTTTACGGGCCGGTGCATCTGCTCCCCTGGCAGAAGTGGCTGGCGCTCGACGATCGGCTCAATGATCTGGCGCCGAGCTACTTCCTGTTCCAGGTGCTCACGCACACCTTTTCGCCCTATCAGCTCAACCCGCTCGGATTGAGCCCGCTGCGCAGCATCCTGACCAAGGTCGTCGACTTCGAACGCATCATTCGCCATCCCCTGGCCACCCGTCTGTTCATCAACGCAACCAACGTGCGCACCGGCAAAATCAAGGTGTTCGAGAACAAGGACCTGTCGGCGGACGTTGTGCTCGCCTCCGCCTGCCTCCCCTATCTCTTCCACGCGGTGGAGATCGACGGCGAAGACTACTGGGACGGCGGCTTCATGGGCAACCCGGCGCTCTTTCCGCTCATATACAAAGGCGCCTCGCGCGATATCATCGTCGTCCACATCAACCCCATCGTTCGCAAGGATGTGCCCACCTCGGCGCACGAGATACTCGATCGCATGAACGAGATCACCTTCAACTCGTCACTGATGCGCGAGATGCGAGCCATCGCCTTCGTGTCGCGCCTGATCGACGAGCGCGAACTGGATAGCCGCCGCTATTCGCGCATGCTCATCCACGCCATCCGCGACGACGAGGCGATGTCGAAGTACGGCAGTGCCAGCAAGTTCTCGACGAACTGGCACTTCCTGAAGCAGCTGCGGGACATCGGCCGGGCAGCAGCGGCGGCTTGGCTCGAGCGGCACTTCGACGATGTCGGCCGCTCCGGCACGGTCGACCTGGCCGAAGTGTACTTGTGAGGCCCTACCGCCCTGCGGCGTAACCTTGCATGCCGCGCGCATTGGCAGCGGCCTTGCGCATTCTTCCCTCGACGGCGGCAGCGGAGAGCCGCCCCTCACTCCAGTTCCCGCCCACCTCAACGATATGCCCGCGTCTTTCGAGCTCCTTGATCGTCGCACCCGGCAGTCGGCCCTCAACCACAACCACCCCCGGCCGCGCCTCTCTCGGCCAGAACGAGCTTGGAAAGTGTTCGATGTGCCAGGCCGGCGCGTCGATCGCCTCCTGCAGGTTCATACCGCAGTGCACATGGCGCAGGAAAAGCTGCGCGTTCCACTGGTCCTGCTGGTCGCCGCCGGGTGTACCCCACACAAGGTAGGGCTCCCCGTCGCGAAGGGCCATGCCCACCGACAGCGTGGTGCGCGGACGCTTGCCCGGCGCCAGCGAGGACGGCAGCCCCTCTTCGAGCCAAAACATTTGGGCCCGCGTGCCGAGCGGAAAGCCGAGCTCGGGGATCACCGGCGAGGACTGCAGCCAGCCGCCAGAGGGTGTGGCCGTGAACATGTTGCCGTGCCTGTCAATGACATCGACGTGGCAGGTATCGCTGCGCGTGCTGCCGGTGGGTTCGGTCGCTGTATCGTCGGCACCGTGCCCGGTGTGCGTGCGGCGAGCAGCGAACGTCGGCTCGCCGGCGCCGCTCGCGATGGTATCCCCTTTGGCATCAACACATGCGAGGCGGGCGCTGCGGCCAGCGATGGATCCGGGCCGCAGTTCCATAGATGCCCGGCGCGGATCGACGAGCCGTCGCCGCTCGGCGTTGTAGTCTTCCGAAAGCAGTGCCTCAATCGGCACCTCGGCAAAGTCCGGATCACCGTAATAGGCCTCACGGTCGGCGTAGGCGAGCTTGGCGCATTCGATCCATAAATGCACGAAATCGGCGCTGGTCGGGTCTATGCCGTCGAGGTCGAAGCCCTTGAGCAGGGCGAGTTGCTGCAGCAGCACCGGAGCCTGCGACCACGGACCCGGCTTCAGCACGCGATAGCGCCCATAGTCGAGGTGAAGAGGCTCCTCGATCGTCGGCTGCCAGCCGGCCATGTCCTCGCCGGTGAGCACGCCTTTATGACGGCGCCCGGATGTGTCCATGACCTCCTGAGTGCGGCAGAAGCGGTCGATCGCCTCGGCAACGAAACCTTGAGCCCACGCCCGCCGTGCCCGCGCGATCTCCGCTTCACGACCGCCGCCCCCGGCCTCCGCCTCCTTAAGGATGCGGGCATAGGTCTCGCCTTGCTGAGGATTGCGGAACAGGGCGCCGGCGGTGGGCACGCGGCCACCCGGCAGATAGACGGCCGCCGAAGTCGGCCAGTGCACTCGAAATAGCTCCGCCACGGCCGCGATCGTCTCCGGAATGCGACCAACTAGAGGATAACCCTCCCGCGCATAGCCGATGGCGGGCTCGAGCACGTCGCGCAGCCGCATCGTGCCGTACCGCTCGAGGATGAGCATGTAAGTGGGGAACGTGCCCGGGATGCAGGCAGCGAGCAGGCCGGTGCCCGGTACCAGGTCGAGGCCGAGGTGGTCGCGGTAGTGAGCGATGCTGGCGCCGGCTGGAGCAGTGCCCTGGCCGCAAATCACCTGCGGCTTACCGCGCTCACGGTCGAAGACCATGACAGGAACATCGCCACCGGGACCGTTGAGGTGCGGCTCCACCACCTGCAGCGCGAAGGCGGCGGCGACTCCGGCGTCGAAGGCGTTGCCGCCCCGCTCCAGGAGCGCCATGCCGACGGCGGTGGCGATCCAATGGGTCGATGCCACCACACCGAAGGTGCCCGCGATCTCGGGGCGCGTGGTGAACGGTCCGGGATTGATGTTGGCCATGTGCGTTCTCACTCAGCCGAGGAAGCAGTGGGCAGGCCGGGATCCCGGCGCGTGAGTGAGCGCCACGCGAAATACCCACTCACTGCGACCAGTACCAGACCAAACACCGGCCGCGCCCAGCCCTGCATCAGGAACAGTGGAATCGAGAGCGTGAGACCCAAGGCCGGCATGTAGTAGGGGGTCCACCGCGCCTTGCCGCGCTCGGACTGGTACCAGGGGAAGAACACGGAGAACACGCCGAGGATGAGAAAGAACATGGCCCAGGGCCGGAGGAAGAAGAGGCTCAGATCGGTGTCGGTGGCGAGCGAGCGGCTGAGATTTGTTTCCGCGATCGGGCCCAGCACGACGCCGAGGATCATGGGTGCGAGCGGAAATCCAGTCTTCATCATAACGTAGCCGAGAACGCCGAAGGCGAGCAGCGTCCAGATATCGTCGATGCTGTTGTTGAGGGAGAACACACCGATTGCGCAGTAGAACAGGATCACCGATGCCATAGCATAGAGGGGGATGCGCATCAGCATGACGAACATGCGAAGCGCCACACCCTGTAGCGCCAGAGTCACGAAGTTGGAGAGGAAATAGGCGATGATGATGGCGTAGGCGATATTCGGGTACGTGCTGATGAAGGTCGGACTCGGTGCGACGTTGTGAATGGTGAGTGCACCGAGCATGATGGCAGTGACAACGTCGCCGGGTATGCCGAGCGCCATGAGGGTGATGAGGGCGCCGCCCGCGGTGGAGTTGTTGGCGGCTTCGGAAGCGATCACGCCCTCGGGAATGCCGCTGCCGAAGCGCTCGGGATGTTTCGAAGCTTTCTTTTCTTGATCCCAGGCCAAGATGTTGGACACCGAGCCGCCCACCGCCGGCAGAATGCCGACGAACAGGCCGATCAGGGTCGATCGGATGAGGGAGGGCCAGTGACGCAGCGACTGCGTGATGCCGCCCCAATGATCGACACGGGCGACCTTGGACCCCTTGGGCAGCATCGGAACCCTGGCTGCCTCAGGGTCGGCGAGATCGCTCAAGAGCTGGGAGAAGGCGAACAGACCGACGAGGACAGGCAGAAAATCGAAGCCCGACTTGAGGGCCTCGATGCCGTAGGTAAAGCGGGCAACGCCGTTGATGCGATCCTCACCTACGCAGGCGAACAGCAAACCGAGGACACCCGCGATCAGCCCCTTGAGCAGGTTCTCGCCTGCCAGACTCGCCGCCATCGTCAATGCGAAGGCAATGAGCATGAAGTAGTCCCACGGGCCGAACTCGAGCCCAACTGCGGCCAGCGAAGGGGCGAGAACGGCAAGCAACGCGGCGCTGATGATACCGGCAAAGAACGAGGCCCAAATGCCGATGCCGAGCGCGAGGCCCGGCCTGCCGGCGCGCGCCATTGGAAATGCATCGAAGGTGGTGGCGATTGCGGAGGGGGTGCCCGGAATGCCGATCAGTGCGCAAGCAAAGAGACCACCGGTGAGCGCACCAACGAAGACGCCGATCATCGTCGAGAGGCCTTCAACCGGTGCCATGCCAAACGTGAACGGCAGGGTCAGCACGACCGCCATCGTGATCGTAAAGCCCGGGATGGCTCCCGCGACCAGTCCGGCGAGTACACCGATCGACATCAGCAGCAGATTGTGCGGCGTGAACACCGATACGAACGCTGCGATGACGTTCTCGGCAATCATTGCCCGCTCACAGCCGCAGCAGAAGGCCCTCGGGCAGGATGACCCGAAGGGCAAAGGTGAATAGCGACCACATGCCACCAACCGCGACCAGCGCAATGGCGGCATGGAAGAGGCGGCTCCTGAAACTGCGCGGGCCCATCATCTCCTGCATGATGAAGACGAACAGAACGCCGGCAATCAGCATGCCGAGCCAGTGCAGAGAGACGAGAAACGCTGCAAACAGACCAAAGCAGATGAGCGCGTTCCGATGGGAGATGGGCCGCGCCGATGGGGCGGAACTGGCCGCCAATGCATCGGTCCTCCGCGTCATCGCCTGCACAATCAGGCCAACGCACAGCAGCGCGAGAACCACGAGCACGAAGCGCGGCCAGGCGCCCACGCTCATGGTGGCGAACGGCGGTACACGGAAATGGAAGGTCTCGCGGTAGAGCTCGGCACACAGGACGAGCAGGACAAGACCAATGACCGCATCTGTTGCGGGCCTGCGCATGACCGGTATCCCGCGGCGCCCCAGGCCGGGCGGGCTTCAGCCCGCCCGGTCCGCCGAAGGCCGGCGCTAGTTGCCCTTGTAAATGCCGAGATTGACCGCGGCGGTCTTGTTCTCGGCAAAGCTCTTCTCCCAGAACGCGCGATAGTCCTTGCTGTTGAGATAGCGCACGTCCGTGCCCTGGCTTTCAAGCAGCTTTACCAAGGCTGGGTCCTTGGCGGCTTTGGCGAACACGCCCTCCCAATAGGCGATGACCTCGGGCTTAGTGCCCTTGGGCAGCACGACGCCGCGATTGACCGCGTATTGTAGGTCGACGCCCTGTTCCTTCAACGTCGGCAGGTCGGGGATAGCGGGGTCTCGCTTTTCGGTCGCGATGCCGAATGACCTCAGCGAACCTTCCTTCAGATACTGCTTGGCGGCGATGATGTTCAGCTCACCGAGCTGGATGTTGTTGGCGAGCAGTGCCGTCATGCGCTCGCGCGTTCCTTCGTAAGGGACGTATTTCAGGCGAATGTTCGCCTTGTCTTCGAGTAGAATGAAGAAGAAGTGCGAGGTCGATCCCAGCGTGGCACCCGTGTTGATCGTGCCCGGCGCCTTCTTCGCGATCTCGATCAGCTCCTTGAGGCTGTTGAACGGAGCCTGCTTGCTCACGCCGATGATAGCGGGTGTGTGAGCGATAAGAGCCACAGGTTCGAATGCATCCCAGGTGAAATCGGCTCGACCGGTCAGATAGCTGGTGATGGCGCTGTCATGTAGCGCAAGCAAAGTGCAGCCGTCGGGGGCGGCATCTTTGACATCCTTGGCACCCTTCGTGCCTCCCTGGCCGGCGATGTTGATTACCTGGAGCTGCGGCTTGGCTCCGGCTTTATTGGCCGCTTCGGCGATGCCGCGCATGATGATGTCCGTATCGCCACCTGCTGCCCAGGGGATGATGAACTTCGCGGTGCTGCACGGCAGTTCGACCGCGGCGGCCGGCAGGGCACAGGTCGCTGTGGCTAGGGCGGCAACGGCCAGCACGAGTTGAATACGGGTCTTGGGCATGGAAGGTCCCTCCTGAGCGGGCGCTGGGCGGGCGAGTCTCCGACTAGGCATCCACGGCCCGGCCACGGTGCACGAAGGCCGCAGGCCTTGAGACTTTAATCGGTTGCAGACCCCTGCGCCAACGACAAAGCCGTCGCTCGCCGTGTCGCAGCGTTGTGCGTTGCGAAAGGCCGGGAAGCGCGTAAGGTGGACCGGCATAAGGAGGCGCAGTCTATCTCGTCACCGAGCACGGAGATCCAACAATGCGGCCGCTGCGGCTTGCCATTGCCGGATTGGGGGCCATCGGCCTTGAGGTCGCGCGAAGGGTGGACGGCGGCAGCATTCCGGGTATGGCTCTTGTCGCGGTCGCCGCGCTCGATCAGGCCAAGGCACGCGCGCGGCTCAAGCCCATGCGTGCTAAGCCCAAGCTGCTGCCGCTCGGTGCCCTCGCGGAGGAGGCCGAGGTCGTCGTCGAATGCGTGCCGGCGGCCCAGTTTGCGGCGGTAGCGGAGCCCGCGGTGAACCATGGGCGGCTCCTGATGCCGCTCTCGGTAGGAGCGCTGCTCGGGCGCATGGACCTCGTTGACCGCGCCCGGGAGACAGGTGCTCGAATCGTTGTACCCAGTGGGGCGATCCTTGGCCTCGACGCACTGAGGGCGGCTTCAGAGGGTTCGATCAGTTCCGTGCGGCTCATCACGCGCAAGCCACCCGAGGGTCTCGCCGGCGCTCCATTCCTTGCCGAGCGCGGCCTGTCGGTCGATGGCTTGACGGCTCCGGTCAAACTGTTTGCGGGCAGCGCACGGGAAGCAGTGCGAGGTTTCCCCGCCAACCTCAATGTGTCGATCGCCGTGGCGCTCGCCGGCATCGGGCCGGACAGAACCGAGGTCGAGGTGTGGGCCGACCCGCAGGTCACACGCAACACGCACACCATCGAAGTCCACTCCGACTCCTCCGATTTCACCATGACGATCGAGAATATTCCGTGTGCGGACAACCCGCGCACCGGCCGCATCACCGCGTTGAGCGTGATCGCCAGCCTGCGCCGCCTTGCGGCCCCGTTGGTGATCGGGACGTGAGCCGCAGTGTACATGGCCGGGCCTACGGGCGGCAGTCAGCGCGTGGCGCCAAACCGTAGTGGTTGGGCGAATCCCGACTCGGCCGCACTCTGCGCACGGGTCGAACCGATACCCATGTCTCCGGGCCGGACACAACAGAGGTGGTGCCGCAGAAGGGACTCGAACCCCCGACCCACGCATTACGAATGCGTTTTCAGGGCCTCTGCTAACCAGTTGACGCCTCTCGCCCTTCTGCATGTTCGCAGCGCAACTACCCATAAAATAAGGGGAAAGTTGTGGAAATCGTTAGCTGGTTGACGGAAACTGGCGGAATGGCGATACCGTTTCATGTGCGGACACACTGCGGACACAGAAACATCAGTGGGCTGATGACCGAGTTCAACGACAGGTTCCTCAAGGGGCTGATACCGCCCGAGAGCGGCAACCGCATCTGGTACGACGATCAGGTCAAAGGGCTGGGGCTGCGTATCACGGCCGGCGGCGCCAAGTCGTTCGTGTTCAACTATCGCATCCGCGGGCGCGAGCGCCGCTACACGATTGGCCCCTACGGCAAGGACCAATGGACTCTGCTGCGCGCGCGCCGGCGTGCCGGCGAGCTCCGACGCATGGTCGAGCGCGGCGAAGACCCCCTCGGCGAGCGCCAGGATGCACGCAACGCACCGACCGTCGCCGAGCTATGTGATCGCTTCGAGGAGGAGCACATTCCCCGGAAGCGCCCCCGAACGCAGGCCGACTACAAACGAGTCATCGCCAAGGATATCCGGCCCGAGCTGGGAGCGAAGAAGGTGGCCGAAGTCACGTTCGCCGACATGGACGCTCTGCACCGAAAGATCACGAGGCGCGGCGCGCCCTACGAGGCCAACCGGGTGGTGCGCATCGCGTCCAAGATGTTCAACCTGGCCGTCAAGTGGCGGATGCGGCCGGACAACCCGACGAAGGGCATCGAGCTCAATTCAGAGGAAAGGAGGGAGCGCTACATCGATCCCGAAAAGGAGCTGCCCGCGCTCATCAAGGCGCTGGCCGAGCATGCGGACCAACAGGCCGCAGACATCATCCGCCTGCTGCTGCTGACCGGCGCGCGGCGGGGCGAGGTGCAGGCCATGCGCTGGGATCAGCTCAACCTCGGCAACGGCACCTGGACGAAGCTGAGCGCCCACACCAAGCAGAAGAAGCCGCATCACGCCGTGCTGTCTGCAGCGGCCGTTCGGCTGCTCAAGAAGCTGCGGACCGAGGCGGAGGCGACAGCTGCGGCCAACGGCGAGACGGTCTCGGATTGGGTGTTCCCGTCAAGGGGAGTGACCGGGCACCGCGTCGAGATCAAGAAGGACTGGCGGGCGATCTGTAAGGCCGCTGGGATCACTCGCACCAGTATGGTGAGGAACACGAACGGAGAGTTGCGGCCCATCGTCAAGCACGGGGCGCGCATTCACGATTTGCGGCACAGTTACGCGAGCATTCTGGCTAGCGCGGGCCTGTCCCTGCCGATCATCGGCGCGCTGCTGGGGCACACCCAGCCGGCGACGACGGCGAGATACAGCCATCTGTTCAGCAATCCTCTGCGGCGAGCGACGGAGCACGTGGCTGCTATCGTGGGCGATACCGGAGCGGGCGCCATCGGCCCTCGCAAGAGAGCGTAGCCATGGGCAGGAAGAAGCTGCCCCCCTGGGGGAAGATCGGCGACGGCAAACCGATCGAGCGGATCAAGTTGGGCAGCGGGGTGCCGCAGTTTGAGAAGTGGGCCGACGAAGAAGCCAAGGCTGAGCAGTTCAGGCGGATGCGCCGCGTGAAGGAATACTACGGCATTAGGGAGGAAAAAGGCTGGCGTCCCTGGTACGACCTCGCGGTGGCCCTCGCCAGCGAACGCGACCCTGCCCTTACCGTCGTCGATGCCAAGCCCCCCCGCACGGACAGGACGGCACCCCGCATGCGTGGTCCGGAAGGGGTTATGCTGGTCGAGCAGATCCAGTGCATGAGGGAGGACTACGAGGCTCTCGGTGTGAAGCAGAAGCTGATCGCGCTGCTCGCCGAGCATCAACAGGAGTGTTCGCGCTATCGGCACATACCGCTGAAGGACCTGGAGCGGATGTACTACCGCGCCCTGGAGTACTACGACACAACTGACAAGCGGAAGCCGAAATAGGCACGTGCTCCGCAGTCGGATCTGTGTGCGTCCCCCCGCAAACTGTGGTTGGTCTGGTGTCGATGTGGCGAACAGGGACGACACGACCATGACGGACCGCACCCGCCGCGAGACTGGCGATACCGGCTCCACCATCCTCGCAGGCTACATGACCGAGCAGGAGCTCGCGGACGAGCTGGACGTCACCCGCCGCACACTGATGAATTGGCGCGCGCGGGGCGAGGCCCCGCCAATGACGCGGATCGGCCTGCGCATCTACTACGCCCGCGACGACGTGCGGAAATGGCTGCGCAGCCAGCGCGTCGAGGCCGCCTGATGCGCCCCACACGCGCAGAAAAACAGCGACGCCGCCCGGGCGAGGGGCGGCGCCAGCATGATGATGACATGGGCGATGGTGCCAGTGTAGCGCATCGCGCCGCGCAGGTCCAGCGGCGCCGCCATCCCGACCGCGGAGATGGCGATGACCGTCGACCTGTCGCCTGATCCCCCCGCGAACCTCTCGGTGGCGCTCGCGCTCGCCGCGGCGGGGCTGCCGGTGTTCCCGGCCGCCGCGGGCGGCGGCCG
>DATLZB010000069.1:0-4588 GCA_035574175.1 Hyphomicrobiaceae bacterium | reverse complement strand
ATCCTGCACCTCAAGTTCTTCCACCCTCTCAACGATCACTACGGCCTCTCACCCATCGAGCCGGCGGCGGCGGCAATCGACATCCACAATGCCGCAAGCCGGTGGAACAAGGCGCTGCTCGACAACTCGGCCCGGCCCTCGGGTGCGCTCGTCTACACCACCGGCGGCCATCTCAGCGCGGAGCAGTTCGAACGCTTGAAGAGCGAGATCGAGCACACCTACCAGGGCACGCGCAATGCGGGCCGGCCGCTGCTGCTCGAGGGCGGGCTCGACTGGAAGGCGATGAGTCTTTCGCCGCAGGACATGGATTTCATCGAGGCCAAGCACGCCGCCGCCCGCGAGATCGCGCTGGCGCTGGGGGTGCCGCCGATGCTGCTCGGCATCCCCGGCGACAACACCTATTCCAATCTACAGGAGGCAAACCGCGCCTTCTGGCGCCAGAGCGTGCTGCCGCTCGTTGCCCGCACCGCCCGCGCACTGGTCGGCTGGCTCGGGCCCGCCTACGGCGGCGAGCTGGCGCTGGCCGCCGACCTCGACCAGATCGAGGCGCTTTCCGCCGAGCGCGAGGCGCTGTGGACGCGCATCGAGAAGGCGAGCTTCCTCACCCGCGACGAGAAGCGCGCGGCCGTCGGTTACGGCCCGGCGGGGGAGGGCCAAGTGTAGCCTGATCCGCACCGGCATCGGCAATCCAACTTCGGAAAACCACGGCATGATCCACGCTGACGGCTGCGCGAGCGATACGGCGCGGGAGGTGAAGTTCACCGCCCTTGATTTGAAGGGCATCGACCTCGACGGCGTGTTCGAGGGCTACGCGAGCCTCTTCCACAAGGAGGACATGGGCCGCGACGTGGTGGTGCCGGGGGCCTTCCGCGACAGCCTGGCCGAGCGCGGGGCGAGCGGCATCAGGATGCTGTTCCAGCACGACCCCAACCAGCCGATCGGAGTGTGGCTCAAACTTTACGAGGACGCCCGCGGCCTGTTCGCCCGCGGCCGCCTCATGCTCGAGGTCGGCAAGGCGCGCGAGGTGCTGGCGCTGATCCGCGCCGGCGCCATCGACGGCCTGTCGATCGGTTTCCGCGTGGTGCGGGGCTTGCGCGATCCCCGCACCGGCGTCAGGCGGCTCGAAAAGATCGATTTATGGGAGATTTCCATCGTCACCTTCCCCATGCTGCGCGAGGCGCGAGTCGCCTCGCTCAAGAGCGGGAAGGGGCCGTTCGGCGGCCGCTCGCCCACCGAACGCGAATTCGAGCGCTGGCTCATGCAGGACGCTGGGTTCACGCGCCGAGAAGCCCGCGCCGTCATGCGCGAGGGCCACAAGGGCCTGAGACCCCTGAAGGAGGCGGGCCGGGCCAACGGCTGGGAGGCGCGCCTGCTTGAACGCATGTCGCAGGCAGCGCGCCTGCTGCGGACCATCAACCACTGAAAACGAGGACCTGTCTGTCATGCTGAAAGACCCCGCGCTCGAGGTGAAGGCGGCCGCCGCCGACGATCTGGGCCTTGCCTTCGACGACTTCATGCGCGCCTTCGAGAGCTTCAAGGAGACAAACGACCGCCGCCTCGCCGAGATCGAGCGGCGCATGTCGGCCGACGTCATCACCACCGACAAGCTCGAGCGCATCGACCGCGCGCTCGATGAGCACAAGCGCCTGGTCGAGGACCTCGTACACAAGGCGACCCGCCCGCAGCTTGCGGCCTCGTTGCCGCGCTCAGCGGCAGCGCCCCAGCACAAGGCCGCCTTCGAAGGCTACGTCCGGCACGGAGATGCGAGCGGGCTGCGCGCCCTCGAAGCCAAGGCGCTGTCGGTCGGTTCCGATCCCGACGGCGGTTTCCTGGTGCCGGAGGAGACCGAGCGCGCCGTCAACCGCGCGCTCCGCGACGTCTCGCCGATGCGCGCCATCGCCGGGGTGCGCCAGGTGTCCGGCTCCGTCTACAAGAAGCCGTTTGCGCTCACTGCACCGGGTTCGGGCTGGGTTGGCGAGACGGCCGCGCGGCCGGAGACCAGCACGCCGACGCTGGCCGAGCTCGCCTTCCCGACCATGGAGCTCTACGCCATGCCGGCTGCCACCCAGACGCTGCTCGACGACAGCGCGGTCGACATCGACCAGTGGCTGGCCGAGGAGGTGCGCGCAGCCTTCGCCGAGCAGGAAGGCACCGCCTTCGTCCTGGGCGATGGCACCAACAAGCCCCGCGGTTTCCTCGACTATCCCAAGGTCGCCAACGGCTCGTGGAGCTGGGGCAACATCGGCTTCATCTCGACCGGCGCTGCCGGCGCCTTCCCCGTCGACGATCCGGCCGACAAGCTGATCGACCTCGCCTACTCCGTGAAGTCCGGCTACCGCGCCAACGCCCACTGGGTGATGAGCCGGGCGACGCAGAGCGTGATCCGCAAGTTCAAGGACGCCGACGGCAACTACATCTGGCAGCCGGCCGCCAAGCCCGGCGAGCCGCCCATGCTGCTCGGGCACCCGGTGGCGGAGGCCGAGGACATGCCGGCCATCGCCGCCGACAGCTATTCGATCGCCTTCGGCGACTTCCGCCGCGGCTATCTCATCGTCGACCGCGTGGGCATCCGCGTCCTGCGCGATCCCTACAGCTCCAAGCCATACGTGCTGTTCTACACGACCAAGCGCGTCGGCGGCGGCGTGCAGGACTTCGCTGCGATCAAGCTGCTGAAGTTTGCCATCTGATCGGGAACTCCTTCCTCTCGCGCCAGCCGAGGGGATGGGAAGACCGCCTACCTCGCAGGGTTGCCCCCTCCCCCTCCCTGCGAGCAAGCGCGGGGGCTCGCGCCGCCCCTCACTCCCGGCGCGGGCCCCCGTCGTCGCGGGGAGAAGGAGAAGGGTGCTCGTCAATGGCACTGATCCTGACCGCCGCGCCGGGCACGGAGCCGGTGACGCTCGCCGAGGCCAAGGCGCATTTGCGCGTCGACGGCACGGCCGAGGACGCACTCATTTCGAGCCTCATTCTCACCGCGCGCCTCCACGTCGAGGCGGCGCTCGGTTTGGCGCTTATCACGCAGGGCTGGTCCTACCTACTCGATGCCTGGCCCGACGGCGCGGTACGCCTGCCGATCCGGCCGGTTGAGAGCGTGAGCGCGGTCAAGGTCACCGCTGCCGACGGCGAGGTGAGCGTATTGGCGCCGGAGCGCTACGTGCTCGACGGCGCCGGCAGTCCGCCGCGGCTGGTGCCGGTGGACGGCCCCTTCCCCGATCCCGGCGCCGCAGCGCTCGGCATCGAGATCGCCTTCATCGCTGGGTATGGCGAGTCCGCCGCCGACGTACCGGCACCCATCCGTCAGGCGCTGCTGCAGCTCATCGCCCATTGGTTCGAGCATCGCGAGCCCGTGGACGACGCGGCGGTAACGCGCATTCCATCATCCGTCTCGGAGCTGCTTATGCCGTACCGGGAGGCCCGGCTGTGAGCGCGCCGCCGATCGGCGCGCTCCGCCGGCGGCTCACGCTGGAGGCGCCGGTCCGCACCTCCGAGGAAGGCGGCGCCGCGGTGATCGACTGGAGCGAGGTGGCGATCATCTCGGCAGAGGTCGTCGCTCAGTCGGGCCGGGAGATCGTGCGTGCGGACGGGCTTACCGGCCGCCTCACGCACGAGATCGTCATCCGCTACCGCGCTGATGCGACCCCGACCATGCGCTTTCGCGACGGCGAGCGCGTGTTCGCCATCCACGCCGTACTTGACGTTGACGGCCGCCGTCGCTGGCTCAAGTGCCTGTGCGAGGAGCGCTTGCCATGAAGCTCGCGGTGACGGTGACCGGCATCGCCTCCAGGCTTGCGGCTGATGCGGTGGTCCGTCTCAAAGACCGCATCGAGCGTGAGGCGCTCGAAGGCGCGCGGCTCAAACGGCGCGCGGCTGAGCAGCGCGGGCGCGGCCGGTCGGACGGCGGCAGGAGGTGAGCGATGTCGAATGCCGCCTGGGCGTTGCAGAAGTCGGTACACGACGTCTTGACCGCCGATGCGGCGCTGCTTGCGCTGCTCGGCGGCCCCCACGTCTACGACGACGTGCCGCGCGGCACGCGCCTGCCCTATCTGACCTTCGGGCTCAGCACCGAGCGCGACTGGAGCACGGGCGGCGAGGAGGGCTCCGAGCACGTGCTTACGCTGCACGTGTGGTCGGAAGCCGGCGGGCGGAAAGAAGCGCAGCAGATCATCGGTGCGGTGCGCGCCGTTCTCCACGACGCGGCCCTGACGCTGGCCGGCCATCGCCTCGTCAACCTGCGGCACGAACTGACCGATACCCGGCGCGAGCCGGACGGCGAGACCTACCACGGCATCATCCGGCTGCGGGCCGTGACCGAGCCGCTGTGACACGGCTCGCGCTCCTGCCACCCGCCCCGACACGCACCGAGGCTTGCGTGGATCCCGGCCTACGCCGGGATGACGCTGGAGAAAGGCCTGCGTCGGGATGACGGTTTGGGTGGGACAGGAGGGAGGCGCGGGCCGGGATGACGGTATGAGAGTACGGAGGCCCCGCACCCCGCTTCCGTCATGCCGGCGCAGGCCGGCACCCACGCCAGGTGCTGCTTGCTCTACGGTCCTGATCTGCTCTGGGCGTGGCCCGAGGGTGACTGCCACGT
>DATLZB010000068.1:0-14883 GCA_035574175.1 Hyphomicrobiaceae bacterium | reverse complement strand
GACCCGCCTGCGCACAGCAACCTCTTCCCTCCCGGTCGGAGGCGATCCAGCGACTCGACGCCCAGCGCAATTCCCTCACCGAGGCCGAGCAGCGCGAGAGCGCACTCAAAGACGACGTGGCCAAGATGAGGGCGGACCAGGAGCGGCTCACTCAACAGCTGCTCGAGACTGCGCAGCGCGTGCAGAAGAGCGAAGCGCAGATGACCCTAATCGAGTCGCGCCGCGGGGAGCTCGAGGCCCAGGAGAAAAGGGCGCGCGCCTCTTTGGCCGAGCGGCGAGACCAGATCGCCAAGCTGCTGGCCGCCATGCAGCGCATGGGGCGAAACCCGCCGCCCGTGATCGTCACCCAGCGCGAGGATGCGCTTGCCATGGTGCGCAGCGCCATGCTGCTGGCGAGGGCCTTCCCAAAGCTGAAGAGTGAGGCGGAAGAGCTGAGCGGCAAGCTCAACGATCTCATCCGCGTCATGGCCGAAATCCGTTCCGAGAGCGAACGGTTGCGCTCGGAAAAGGAACGCTATCAGGAAGCAAAGGCTTGGCTCGCCTCGCTCATGGAGTCCAAGCGCCGGACGCTTGCCGAGCGGCAGCGGGAGCTTGAGGAAGTGCGCAGGGTCGCTACCGCCATCTCCAAGAGCGTATCCGACCTGAGCGATCTCATCACTAGGCTAGACCGCACGGTGGCCGAGAAGACGGGATTGGGCGACTACGAAGCGGAGATGAGGAAGCAATCGGCGGAGGCCGCCGAGCCGAAGTCCGATGGGGGCGAGGGGGCGGGCGCGCCGGCGTCTTCCGGCGAGACGAAGGTCGCCGCGGTACCGCGTGCGCCGGGTCCCGCCGTCGCGCTGGAGCCGCAGGGCCCCCTCACCGGAAACCCGGGACGCATGAAGCCCGCCATTCCCTTCCACCTGGCGAAGGCCCGCCTACCGTTGCCTGCCCAGGGCAAGCGTGTGATCGCCTATGGGGACAAGACCCAGTACGGCAGCACTTCCAAAGGCATCGTGATCGAGACCCGCCACGGCGCCCAGATCACGGCGCCGTGCGACGGCTGGGTCGTGTATGCCGGCGAATTCCGTAGCTACGGCCAACTCTTGATCATCAACGCCGGCGATGGATACCATGTATTACTGGCTGGACTATCCCATATTGACGTTCAGGTCGGACAGTTCGTGCTGGCGGCCGAGCCTGTTGGTACAATGGCCCCCGAACCGCCCGGCAAGACCCAGGACAGCGCCCCCGTCCTGTACGTGGAGTTCCGAAAGGAGGGGCGGCCGATCGACCCCGACCCGTGGTGGTTCGAGGGTTCTCAGAAGGTGCAGGGATGATGCGCAGATCAGATTTCGCATTCTGGACATTCATGATGATGACGGCGCTCGCCGCCGCGACCACCGTCCTCAACGTCAGCCGCACCTACTCGGCAACGACTCCCAATTCTGAGATCTACCGGCATCTCGACCTGTTCGGCGATGTGCTCGAACGGGTGCGGACCGACTACATCGAGAAGCCCAACGATGCACAGCTGATCGAGGCCGCCATCAACGGCATGCTCTCCTCGCTCGATCCGCACTCAGCCTATCTGAGCCCCAAGCACTATCGCGACATGCAGGTGCAGACTCGCGGCGAGTTTGGCGGCCTCGGCATTGAGGTCACCCAGGAACAGGGCACGGGCGTGGTCAAGGTGGTGGCTCCTATCGACGACACCCCAGCCGCCAAGGCGGGGCTGCTCGCCAACGACCTCATCACCCACCTCGACGGGGAGTCGATCGTCGGCGTCACCCTTGAGCAGGCGGTCGAGAAGATGCGCGGCCCGGTCAACACGCCGATCACGCTCACCATCGTGCGCAAGGGCCGCGACGATCCGTTCGACGTCAGGATTGTGCGCGACATCATCCGCATCAACGCGGTGAAGTGGCGGCTCGAGCGCGACGGCGAGGTCGGTTACATTAAGATTTCGACCTTCAACGAGCAGACGCACGCCAACCTGATCAAGGCGGTCGAGGCAATCAAGAAGGAGGCCGGCAAGAGGCTTAAGGGTTTCGTCATCGACCTTCGCAACAATCCGGGCGGCCTGCTCGATCAGGCGGTCTCGGTTGCCGACGATTTCCTCGATAAGGGCGCCATCGTGCTGACCAAAGGGCGCAACCTGGAAGAGACCGACCGCAAGCAGGCGAACGCCGGCGACATCGCCGAGGGCCGGCCGCTCGTTGTTCTAATTAATGGCGGATCGGCCTCGGCTTCCGAGACCGTGGCGGGCGCCTTGCAGGATCACCTGCGCGCCATCATCATCGGCACGCGCTCGTTCGGCAAAGGCTCGGTGCAGACCATCATCCCGCTGGGGCCTAACAACGGGGCGATCCGGCTAACGACGGCGAGGTACTACACGCCGTCCGGGCGCTCCATTCAGGCCAGGGGCATCGACCCTGACATTGTGGTCGAGCAGGAGCTGCCCGAGGAGCTCAAGAGCAAGGAGGCGCCCAAGCCGCGGGGCGAGGCCAATCTCAGAGGGCATCTGAAAACCGAGGCCAAGGACGGCAAGGAGGCGTCAGGCTCCTCTGCCTATGTGCCGCGCGAGCCTGAGAAGGATACCCAGCTCCAGTTCGCCCTCGACCACGTTGCGACCGGCGGCAAGGCCCCAGTACCCGGCGCCAGCAAGAGCCAGGCGAACTGACGCCTTGCGGCTACGGCGAGCACGGTCGGGCGCCCTCCCCGGGCGCCCGATCTATCTTTTCCGGGCGCCGCACCCACTTCCGTACGCATCGGTTCGGGACTAATTGACTACAAGCCTTGAGCGGCGAACCAAGAACATGACGGCCATACCCGAAAGCGCGACGAAGCAACGCCAGCCCGCAGGGCTCGGCCGGGTCTTGCCATCGCTGGCCGGTGCCGACCGTGCCGAGATTGCTGCACAGCTCGCGATCGTCGGAGTGCCCAAGGCCCAGCTCGCGATGCGCGTGAGCCAGCTCTGGAGCTGGATTTACGCGCGCGGCGCCACCTCCTTCGACGCCATGACCGACGTATCGAAGGATCTGCGCGTGCGCCTCGCCCAGTCGTGCACGCTGGCGCGGCCGCGCATCGCCTGTGAGCAGGTTTCGGTGGACGGCACGCGCAAATGGTTGCTGCGGCTCGAACGCCAGGCGAGCGACGTCAAACCGCCCGAGATCGAATGCGTCTACATTCCCGAACCCGACCGCGGAACGCTTTGCATCTCGAGCCAGGTTGGCTGCACGCTCAACTGCAGCTTTTGCCACACGGGTACCCAGCGGCTCGTGCGCAATCTCACCGCGCAGGAGATCGTGGGCCAGATCCTGCTTGCCAAGGATCGGGTCGGCGACTGGCCCGCCGCCGCGGCGCCGGGCGACGGCGGGGTACTTCCGTCCACCGAGCGGAAGATCACCAACATCGTCCTCATGGGCATGGGCGAGCCGCTGTTCAACTTTGATAACGTGAAGGCAGCGATGGAGATCGCAGCCGACGGGCAAGGCCTGTCGGTGTCAAAGCGGCGCATCACGTTATCGACCTCGGGCGTCGTCCCGGAGATCCCGCGATGGGGCGCCGAGGTCGGCACGATGCTCGCCGTCTCGCTGCATGCCGCGCGGGACGAGCTACGCAACCGACTGGTGCCGATCAACAAGAAGTACCCCATAGCCGAACTGATGGCGGCCTGCCGGTCCTACCCCGGCCTCTCCAATGCGCGACGCATCACCTTCGAGTACGTGATGCTGAAGGGTGTCAACGACAGCCGCGCTGACGCCAAGGCGCTTGTCAGGCTGCTTGAGGGTATCCCCGCCAAGATCAACCTGATACCGTTTAATCCCTGGCCCGGGGCCCCCTTCGAATGCTCCGAGTGGAGCACGATCGAGCGCTTCGCAGAGATCGTCAATCGCGCCGGCTACGCGAGCCCCATACGCACCCCGCGCGGACGCGATATCCTGGCCGCCTGCGGCCAGCTGCGCTCAGACAGCAAACGCCTCACCGCACGAGAGCGCGCCGCCGCTCTTGGAACCTAATCATGCTCCTTTCGACGCTCGGCCGCCTGATCTGGGTCCCAATCGCGTTCGTGATTTCGGCCGTCGCCAGCGTTCTCGTCCTCCTGACACTCGGACAGGAGCGATTCACACAAGTCCTGTTCGCGGCAAGGAGCGAGGAGGAGGGGCTCGGCCAGATCGCCATTCTGCTGCAGGAGGCACTCATCCTGGCCACGGGGCTCAGCGTGCTGCCGGCCCTCCTGCTCATCGTCGTCGGCGAAGTGGCGCGCATCCGCTCGCTGCTCTACTACGTCATTGGCGGCGGGCTGGCGCTGGCCCTCATGCCGCTCGCTTTCCGGTTCGGGCAGAACGAACCACTGGCCGTGCCGTCCGTCATGCTGCTGCAGGTGCTGGCCGCCGCTGGCTTCGCCGGCGGATTTGTGTATTGGCTAATCGCCGGCCGGCGCGCTTAACTCACGGGCAAGTTACGCGACGGTGTGCAGCGAGGGAGCCAATGATCGTTGTATCACTGTTCCGCGTTGTGCTCGGTTTCGTGCTCGCCTGCGTCGTAGCGGCCGTCGTTCAAATCGGCTTTGCCCTGACCCCGGCGGCACTCTTCACCGACCGCGCCGACGAGCTCGCCGCTCTGGCCATCCTGCTGCTCAGAACGGCAACGCAACTTGCCCGTTTCGCCCTTTCGTTCGCCTTGGTTGTTGCCATCGTCGGCGAGTGGCAGTCGCTCCGCAGTTCGAAATTCTATGGGCTCTCCGGCGTGGCCATTTCGGCGGCGGGCTTTTTTGCCCAGTCCGCGAACGAGGGCCCCGGACAACCGACCATCCTCAACACCTACGCGCTCACCGCCTACCTGAGTTCCGGGCTTGCCGGCGGCATCGCTTACTGGATGCTGGCCGGACGCTTCGCCGGTAACAGGCCCGCCTCACGCCAGCTTCCCAACCGCTCGGTTGCCGACCAAAGCACCCCTTAAGATCGCTCTTGCACGTTCCTTGCACGTTCCACGAACGCTTGCAGCATGGACTGTGGCCTTGTGGCCCTTTCAACCATCTTCCATGCGTGCGGCGCAAAATTTCTTGTTGCGTTGCCGCAATGCCGCTATGCTCAACGTCATGGCGGGATAGGCAAACTTTGCGGGGGAGGCTCGAGGCCATGCTTCGTTCGGACGCCATCGTTCCCGCGGACAAGGAGCGGGCCGCCTCACCCTTCGAGGTTTACTGGGCGACGGTGCGCGCAGCGCTGGCGCTCACGGGTTCGGCCATGTTGCTGGGCGCGAACGCGGTCCGCTCGGCCGCAAACTACTGGAGCGGCATTACCACGGAGCGGTCCTGGCCGATGACTGGGCCCGGGGTCTGGCGCGACTCGGGCCCCTGGTGGTCGGCGGCGACGTCCAGTTTCGCTTTCCGGGATAATGCGCCGGGTGCCTGGGGTTCCCTCATGGCGGCGGGCCTGGAGGTGATGCGGGCATGGACCGGCCCGCACGTTTCCCCGTTTGGGACGGGCCGCGCGGACGCCGGGGACAGCGAGCCGTGCCGGCGGCCGAGCGTGGCCGTCACCCCCTACTCGGCCTATCGGACGGACGGCGGTCACGCCGCGGCGCAGATCGCGATGGCGGCGATGCCGGTGAGGGCCGAAGGTCCATGCGCCGACGGGGAAGGCCGCCACATCGTGCCCTGAACGGCGCCGCGGCGACGCTCAGCGAAGCAGCGGCTTGGCGCGGCAATAGGCAGGTATCGGCTGGCCATCCTTGCGCACGCCTTCCGGCACGAACATGCAGTCCGGATTGGCGTTGCATTCGGGCTCCTTGAGACCCTGGCATTTCGGTATCGGCCGCTTGCCGATGGGGCTGGCGGCAGAGCCGTCCGATCCGGCAGATGGCGGCGGCTGGGCGACGGCCGCCGTGCCGAGCGCCAATAACGCGGCGGCCAACAATGCCCCACCCCTACGCCCGCGTGGGCGCCCGCTTGCATGGTTCTGGAACTGTGCCGTCAGCTGCATGATGTGCGGGCCAGCATGGATACCCTCAGATGGCCCGTCAATAGCAGCGCCCCGCCGGGCGAGCCGCAAAAGCCATTTGATGACGCTCGTGTGAACTTGGCGCCGCACCCGGGCGCTGAGCAGCGCAGCTTGCCGCGACCGCCATCTTCCCTATAGTGCGCCCGCGTTTCCCGTGCCCGAGCCGAGGCCCTGTCCCATGCCCAGCAAGCAACGAGCCAAGAACGAGGTCGCCAAGGTGGTGCTTGCCTATTCCGGCGGGCTCGATACCTCGATCATCCTCAAGTGGCTACAGGAGGCCTACCAAGCCGAGGTCGTCACCTTCACCGCCGACTTGGGGCAAGGCGAGGAGCTTGGGCCTGCGCGCAAGAAGGCGGAGATGCTCGGCATCAAGCCTGAGCACATCTTCGTCGAGGATTTGCGCGAGGAGTTCGTCCGCGACTACGTGTTCCCTATGTTCCGCGCCAACGCGCTTTATGAGGGCGTCTATCTGCTCGGCACCTCGATCGCCCGGCCGCTGATCGCCAAGAAGCAGATCGAGATCGCACGGCAGACGGGCGCGGACGCGGTCTGCCACGGCGCCACCGGCAAGGGCAACGACCAGGTCCGCTTCGAGCTCGCCTACTACGCGCTCGAGCCCTCGATCAAAGTGATCGCGCCGTGGCGCGAATGGAGTTTCAAGGGGCGCGAGGAACTGCTCGACTTCGCCCGCCGGCATCAGATTCCGATCACCAAGGACAAGGAGGGCGAGGCGCCGTTCTCGGTCGATGCCAACCTGCTGCACTCTTCATCGGAGGGAAAGGTGCTGGAGGATCCGGCGAAGGAGGCGCCTGCCACCGTCTACCAGCGCACCATCTCCCCGATGGAGGCGCCTGACAAGGCCACCGAGATTACGATCGGCTTTGAGAAGGGCGACGCGGTGAGCGTCAACGGCGAGAAGCTGTCGCCGGCGAGCCTGCTCGCCAGGCTCAACGAGCTCGGCCGCGCCAACGGCATCGGCCGCGTCGACCTCGTCGAGAATCGCTTCGTTGGCATGAAGTCGCGCGGCGTCTACGAGACGCCCGGCGGCACCATCCTGCTCGCCGCACACCGCGCCATTGAGTCGATCACGCTTGATCGAGGTGCCGCGCACCTGAAGGACGAGCTGATGCCCCGCTATGCCGAGCTCATCTACAACGGCTTCTGGTTCTCGCCCGAGCGGGAGATGCTGCAGGCGGCAATCGACAAGAGCCAGGAGCACGTCGAGGGCGAGGTGCGCTTGAAGCTCTACAAGGGCAACGTCATGGTGACAGGGCGCGAGAGCGCAAAGTCGCTCTACTCGACCACCCTCGTCACCTTCGAGGACGACAAAGGCGCCTACGACCAGAAGGACGCGGAGGGGTTCATCCGCCTCAACGCGCTCAGGCTGAGGACACTAGCGATGCGGGACAAGGCCCGCTAGCTCCGCAACGGCTCCGTGCCCTCGTCGAGAATTTTGAGATACGCCGTGTATTCGTACAGGCGCCGCCGCTGCTTGCCGGTCGTCTCGCGGATGATGCCGAGCGCTCGCAGATGGTCGAGAGATTTCTGGATTGTCGGCTGAGATATGCCGAGCTTCCTGGCTGCCGAAGGAACCGAAAGAAGTGGGGATCTTTGCAGCTCGGTGTGGACCCGCAGTGCCGATGTCGCCGCCCGACCGAGCGTTTCTATCTTGCGCTGGTCCTCCGCGATGAGCGCCATGAGCTGGCGAGCGGTCGCGACGCCCTGCTCGGATATATCGGTGACACCATCGAGGAAGAACTTGACCCACGCTTCCCAATCGCCCTTCTCACGCACGGCCTGCAGGAGATCATAGTAGAGAGAGCGGTGCTTCTTGAAGTAGAGGCTGAGATAGAGGATCGGCTCTCTCAGGGCCTTCTCCTCACACAGCATGAGCGTGATCAGAAGTCTGCCGAGGCGGCCGTTGCCGTCTAGATAGGGGTGGATCGTTTCGAACTGCACATGGGCCAGCGCCGCTCGGATGAGGACGGGGTAAGTCATTCGATCATGGAGAAATCGCTCGAGATCGCGCATGCAGCCCATGACACGATCGGGCGGCGGCGGGACGAACAACGCATTGCCGGGCCGCGTCCCACCGATCCAGTTCTGGCTCCTGCGAAATTCGCCAGGCTGCCTGTTGCTCCCGCGACCTTTGGACAAGAGCTCACGATGCATCTCGTTGATGAGCCGCAGCGACAGGGGAAAGCCACCCGCCAATCGGCGCAGTCCATGGTTCATCGCCGCTATGTAGTTCGAAACCTCCTGCACATCGTCGAGCGGAACGAACGGGGTTTCCTCGTTCTCGAAGAGGAGCAGATCCGACAGCGAGGACTGCGTGCCCTCGATCTGCGATGAGAGCAGAGCCTCCTTGCGCACATACATGAAGACAATGAGGTCGGTTGAGGGAAGAACGGATGTCATGCCGTCCAGCCGCCCGAGCGCCTGGTTCGCTCGTTCCATTGACCCGAGCAGACGCTCGAGATCGAGTGGCGGCGCCGGTGGAAGCGGCCGTGGAACATAGGCCCGGACCTGTTCGCCTGCGGTCGTTGTGGTGACGTACGTGCCGGGTCGGCGGGATCGATTGCGGTCCATGAGTTGCCCGGACATCCTTTAATTCGCGGTCGCGTTATTAAAGGATAACTTGATATCCTTTAACAAGAGGATTCCTAATTAAAGGATCTGTGACTGAGCTCGCCGCCATGCGGGGCCGGGGCGGGACCTGGCGCCGCGCGCTTGAGGCCGGTTCATGTCTGCCTGAGATCAACTTGATCGAACGTACTGTGGGTTGGCTGCTAATCTCTGAGCCAACAACCGAGAGCATCCAAGCAGGAGCTCAGCATGTGGCCAGATCGCAGGATCATCGACCTCGTTGGCGTTGAGCATCCGATCGTGCTTGCCCCCATGGCCGGGCCGGGAACCGCCGAGCTTGCGATCGCCGTCTCGGAAGCGGGCGGGCTCGGCTCGTTGCCTTGCGCCATGTTCAGCGCGGAGCAGGCGCGGCGCGAGATGCAGCTGATCCGCCAGCAGACCTCGCGCCCTTTCGCGGTCGGGTTCTTCTGTCACGTGCCGCCCGAGCCCGACGCTGCCCGGGAAGCGAAATGGAAGGCGCGCCTTGCGCCGTATTACCGCGAGTTAGGGCTCGACCCCGCCCAGGCCGACGGCGGACCGAACCGCGCCCCGTTCGACGAGGCCATGTGCGCGCTGGTGGAGGAGTTCAAGCCCAAGGTGGTGAGCTTCCATTTCGGCCTTCCCGACCCGAGGCTGCTCGACCGAGTGAAGGCGGCCGGTGCCGTCGTCATCTCGTCGGCGACGACCGCGAAGGAGGCGCGCTGGCTCGAGGCGCGCGGCTGTGATGCGATCATTGCCCAGGGCTACGAGGCCGGCGGACACCGTGGCATGTTCCTATCCGAGGACATCGCGACCCAGGCCGGGACGTTCGCGCTGGTGCCGCAGGTGGTTGATGCGGTTTCGGTACCCGTCATCGCCGCGGGCGGGATCGGCGATGCCAGAGGGATTGCCGCCGCGTTCGCGCTCGGGGCCGCGGCTGCCCAGATCGGCACGGCCTACCTGTTCTGCCCGGAAGCGAAGGTGTCGCCGCCGCACCGTCAGGCCTTGCGCACGGCGAGCGACGACTCAACCACGCTCACCAACGTCATCACCGGCAGGCCCGCCCGCATCATCGTGAACCGTATCACGCGCGAGATCGGGCCGATGTCGCCCGATGCGCCGGCGTTTCCGCGCGCGGCCGACGCTCTGACGCCGCTGCGCGCCAAAGCCGAGGCGCAGGGCTCGGGCGACTTCAGCCCGCTGTGGGCGGGGCAAGCGGCCTCGCTCGGGCGCGAGCTGACGGCGGGCGAGCTGACCAGGCGGCTCGCGGCGGACGCTCTGCGATGCCTTGGCCGACTCAACCCGCCGTCTGCGTGAGACGCGGTGCGTCGATCCCCACTTTCGAGGCACTACGAAGGAGGAATCCCGCACGGACTCGGTTTGTGATTCTTGTCAAGAGGCACTGAAGCGGCCAAATTCAGATCCAACGCAACGTTACGGATCAAGCCGCTTTCGATGATCACAAAATCTATCAGAATCAGGGTCTTCAACCACAAGAAGAGCAAGGACCTGATGATGGCCATCAGCGATGACCTCCCAGGTCTTGTTGTTCATGCCCGCTCCGATGAAGAGTTGGAGCGAAAGCTGGCAATCGTTGTGCGCGACTTGCTTGAGGCGGAGGGCTTCAAGGTGGTTTCCTTGACACTTCGTCGTGAAGAAGACATTCCGCTGTCGGACTTTGGACCACCTGCATTCATCGCCAAGGCGTCGCTAACCGGTGCCGACGAAAAAAAGAGTACTGGGAGCGAATTAAGCGCATCCCACTTATTCCTGAACAGGATATAGCAGACGGCGACTCAGTTCGTTGCCGTGCGCAGGATGGCACGCCCGTAAGCGTTACCAAGTGGAAATACTTTAAAACCGACGATGAGCGTGAAGCTGCTATAGAGTTCTACGAAGCAATGTACTCTCCCCGACGTCGGCCGGCGAACTGATACCCAAGCGCAAGCGACCACTACTGACGCCGGCCGAGCAGTACAAGCACTTCAAGGAGGCCGCGAGGAAGGCTGGCGTCACGGCAAGGGGAAGGACTTCGAGCGAGTGACGTTGCGCGTTCCTACCATCCATCCGTCTACAGCCAATCTTGATATCACAATTGGTGATATCAAGATTCCAGGCCTTGAGCCAACCATCGTCGGGGGTGTGATGCCGCTTCAGAACCGTGTCACACCGGAAGGTGAGGTGATCAGCCATCCGGCGCGCGGTCTCCTGATGGGCAACCGCGGCGGCCGCCTGCACGACACGGCCAAGACGCTCGGACCCCGCCGCTGGATCTCCAAGAGCTGGATCGCCTGCCGCCTCGCTTTTCGCGGCCGGCATCGGGAGGTCATGGCGCCCAACGGCTACACCGAACTGTTCTTTCTGGACGAAGCGACCGCGCTCGCCGCCGGGCATCGACCGTGCTTCGAGTGCCGGCGTGCGGATGCGCTGCGCTTCGCGGCGTGCTGGGCAAAGGCAGGTATCGTTACGGGTCGGGCTGCGGCGGCGGAGATGGACCGCCTTTTGCACGCCGAGCGCCTGGATGCGGGCGGCGGCAAGCGCACGGTCCGCGCGCGGAGCGGCGATCTGCCGGACGGGGTCCTCGTGCGTGGTCCCTCAGCGCCGCGGCTCATCTGGAGCGGGCGGACCTGGGCGTGGACGCCCGACGGCTACCGCGATCCGCAACCGCCCGATCCCGATCTCGATGTCGACGTACTGACACCGCCGAGCATCATAGCGGTCCTGAAAGCGGGCTATGGGCCGATCGTACATGAATCCGCCCAGCCGGCGCGCTAGAGAGTTGACGGACCAGTCCCAACGTCGCGTCGGTTCGCCCCGATGACCCGATCGAGTCTCAACCGCACTCTGCATCGCGCTTACTTCCTGCTCATCTTGCTCCTCCTCGCGGCGCTGATCGCGCGGCTGGCGCGGCACATCCCCGGCTTTCCGCCTGCCTATTTGGACTTGGCGCAAAGCGTCTACGAGTACATCCGGGACATGGCGCTGGTGTTCATCACCGTGATCGCCGCCTATCTCGCCAACGTCTTCCAGAAGCGGTCGAAGTTCGTCGAAAGCCTTGAAGAGGAGTGGCGCGGTATCGTGCGCACCAAGTCGGCGCTCTACTCCTTCTGTGAGAAGTCGTTCCCGACGGCCGACGACTACATCGCTGCCTTCTGCCGCATCAGCGAGACGCTCGACAATATGCGCATCGTCTATGCCAACGCCGGTGAGACCAGGGAGCTGGTCGGCCTCTACCCTTATGCGCCCTTGCACGACATGCGCCGGGCGCTGCAGACGCTCGATCCGCGCAAGAACCAGAACATCACGCCCGAGTATCGCCGGCTCGTCCGCGACGCGATCCTGCAGAGTTTTTATGCGCTCCGCGAGAACTTCCTCGAGGAGCTGGATCTAGAAGCGCCGGACAACCCGCTGCTGATCTCCGGTGGGCGCCGGCTCAAGAAGCCGGGCTCGACACGGCTTGCGAGATCGCTGCAGGAGCAGCAGAAGCGGCGCCAAGCCAGGGACGATACAGGTCGTCGGGAGGACATCGACAAGCTGCTCGCCGACCTCTACGCCAGGGAGCAGGGCGCATCCTGACGCCTCGTCAAACAGGCTGCGCTCAGGCTCTGGGCTGCGAGGTGTAGATGGGTGTGCTCACCCAGCGTCCAGCCTGTTTTGCTGCCGGGCGCGGCGCTTCCAACGCGGCGTAGGCGGCATTGATCCGCCGCACCATGACGGACAGATAGTCCCTCACCTCCTCCGGCAGCACCGCGTTCGCGTAACGGTCCGGGTGATAGACCTTGGAGAGCTGAAGGTAGGCTTGCCGAATGGCTTCCCAGTCCGCACCGGGTGCAATGCCCAGGATCTGATAGGGATCGAAGTCGTCGAGCCGGGAACGCTGCCGCAGGCACTGACCCCTGGGCACGCCGACCGGTTTGACCGAGTCGATACGGGACTTGGCGAGGTACTGCCGCTCGCCCCCGTAGGGCTCGAACTCGACGAAGGCGCCGCTGCCGTTGAGAATGTCGATCAGCGTCTTGCCCGCCGCCACCGAAAGCCTGCCCTTGACCACGGCCCCGTCGGTGAGGGCGATCTCGACCGGCACGGTGCTCTGTTCCGGAGCATTGTCGATCTTGTTGCACTCGAACATCTGGTTTACCCGCCTGTGTCGTTTCGGCACACGCGCCGGTTACGAGACGGGTTCATGCACGAACCGTGCACTCGGGTTGCGTGGCGGAGACGGAGGGCAGCCGATGGCGGACAAAGCGAGCCGACCGGCCGCGGATCATCTCGACGGCGCCGTGCTGCTGGCGGGCGCCTCGCTGCCCGCTCCGCTGCCATGCTCGAGTGCGGCATAGGCCGTATTGATTCGCCGCACCATCGCGGCCAGGTACTCACGAACCTCGGGCGGCAAATCGACGCTCGCGAAACGATCCGGATGATAGCCCTTCGCCATCCGCAGGTAGGCCTGCCTGATCTCCTCCTGCTCGGCGCCGGGCTCGACGCCCAGGATTTTGTGCGGCTCGAGCTCGTCCTGGCCGTTGAGCCTGCGGCCCAGCGGCGCCGGTTTTGCGAGCTCAAGCTCCCGCACCACGGCCACCTGGGACTTGCACACGAAGCTGCGCTCGCCGGTGTGGCTCTCGAAAGCGAGGAAGGGGCCCGGGCCGTTGAGCAGCTCGCCAACCCCCTTGCCGATGGAGACCATCAGCTTGCCCTTGAGCACCGTACCGTCGGCCAGCCTGATCTCCACCAGCGCCGGACTGCGCTCTGGTACATACTCGTTCGCGCCGCGCATGCTGCCGTTCAACCTCGATTCATCCGTTTCGATGCCGCGCTCGGGCCCGTCGGCACGCCCCCTGGCTTCCGTCGGGAGCGTGTGCTAGGCGGACCGCCACTTCTCCAACCGAATCCCGCTCCATGGACCTGCGCAACGTCGCCATCATCGCTCACGTCGACCACGGCAAGACCACCCTGATCGACCGCCTGCTGCAGCAATCGGGCGCGCTTCGCGACAACCAGCGGGTCGCCGAGCGGGCGCTCGACTCCAACGAGCTGGAGCGGGAGCGTGGAATTACGATCCTCGCCAAGTGCACCTCGATCGTCTGGCGCGGCACCCGCATCAACATCGTCGATACCCCCGGCCACGCCGATTTCGGCGGCGAGGTGGAGCGCATCCTCAACATGGTCGATGGGGTCATCGTATTAGTCGATGCCTCGGAGGGTCCGCTGCCGCAAACCAAGTTCGTGGTGTCGAAAGCGTTAAGCCGGGGCTTGAAGCCGATCGTTGCCATCAACAAGATCGATCGGCCGGACGAGCGACACGGTGAAGTGCTGAACGAAGTTTTCGATCTGTTCGCCAATCTTGATGCCAGCGATGACCAGCTCGATTTCCCGGTGCTCTACGGCTCGGCGCGCGAAGGCTGGATGGCGAGCGATGCAGCCGGCCCCAAGCGCGACATGGCGCCGCTTTTCGACCTTGTGCTTCAGCACGTGCCGCCGCCCTCCATCGAGGACGGGCCGTTCCGCATGCTGGCGACGACCCTCGAGGCCGATCCCTATCTGGGCCGCATACTTACTGGCCGCATCACCTCCGGGACCGTTCAGGCCAATCAGGCCGTCAAGGTGCTCCGCCACGACGGCACGCTTGCCGAGACCGCTCGGGTGACCAAGGTGCTGGCCTTCCGCGGCCTCGAGCGCCAGCCGATCGAGGTGGGGGAGGCGGGCGACATCGTGGCCATCGCCGGGCTGACGACGGCGACCGTGTCGGACACCCTCTGCGACCCTGCGGTGGAGCGGCCGCTGCCGGCCCAGCCCGTCGATCCACCGACGCTGTCGATGACCTTCCGCATCAACGACGGACCGTTCGCCGGCCGCGAGGGCAGCAAGGTTCAGAGCCGCGTCATCCGCGAGCGCCTCTTGAAGGAAGCCGAGCGCAACGTGGCGATCAAGGTCACGCCGTCGAGTGAGAACGACGCCTTCGACGTGGCGGGCCGCGGCGAGCTGCAGCTTGGCATCCTGATCGAGACCATGCGGCGCGAGGGGTTTGAGCTTACCGTGTCGCGGCCGCGCGTGGTGTTTAAGGTCGATGAAGCGACGGGCGAAAGGCGCGAGCCGATCGAGGAGGTGATCATCGACGTCGATGAGGAGCACGCTGGGGTTGTGATGCAGAAGCTCGCCGAGCGGCGCGGCGAGCTGAAGGAGGTGCGTCCCTCCGGCGGGCACCGCCAGCGGCTCCTGTTCCTGGTGCCGAGCCGCGGCCTCATCGGCTATCACGGCGAGCTCCTGACCGACACGCGCGGTACGGCGGTGATGA
>DATLZB010000067.1:0-12804 GCA_035574175.1 Hyphomicrobiaceae bacterium | reverse complement strand
TGGACCGATGAACGGCCCGGCAGCCCGGGCGGCGGCTACATCGTGCTCGGCATGGGCAAGTACGGCGCTTTCGAGCTCAACTACTCGAGCGACGTCGACCTCATCGTGTTCTATGAGATCGACAGGATTGCGCTGCGACCGGGCGTCGAGCCGCAGTCGTTTTTCGTGCGGTTGACGCGCGAGTTGATCCGCATTCTGCAGGAGCCGACGGCCGAGGGCTATGTGTTCCGCACCGATCTGAGGCTGCGTCCCGATCCCGGCGCAACCCAGATTGCCCTCTCCTACGATGCGGCGCTGCAATACTACGAGAGCTTCGGACAGAACTGGGAGCGCGCCGCGCTGATCAAGGCGCGTCCCGTCGCCGGGGATCTCGCCGCCGGCCAGGCGTTCCTCTCCGAGCTCTCACCTTTCATCTGGCGCAAGTACCTCGACTATGCCGCCATCGCTGACATCCACGCCATGAAGCGTCAGATTCATGCCTACCGCGGCTTCGGCGTCATCAAGGTACGCGGCCACAACATCAAGGTGGGTCGCGGTGGCATCCGCGAGATCGAATTTTTCGCCCAGACCCAGCAGCTGATCGCGGGTGGGCGTCAGCCTGACTTGAGATGCGCGCGCACGCTCGACGCCTTGAAGCGGCTGGCCCAACGCGGCTGGATCAAGGCCGAGGTCGAGCAGGAGCTGGCCGAGGCGTATCAGTTCCTACGCAGTATCGAGCACCGGCTGCAGATGGTTGCCGACGAGCAGACCCACGAGTTGCCGGAGTCGGCCGAGGCGCTCGAGCGCTTCGCGCGCTTCTGCGGGTATCGCGACGAGGCCGAGCTCGCCCGCGCGCTGACCGCCAGGCTCGAGGCCGTCCAGCGGCACTATTCAGTCCTTTTCGAGGACATGCCGGAGCTGACGCGGGACGGCGCCAACATGGTCTTTGCCGGCGCGGTCGACGATCCGGCGACGGTGGAGGCGCTGACCGGCCTCGGCTATTCCCAGCCATCCCACGTCATCGCTACCGTGCGCGGCTGGCATCACGGCCGCTACCCGGCGGTGCGCTCGGCACGGGCCCGCGAGCTTCTGACCGAGGTGCAGCCGCTGCTGATCGAGGCCCTGGCGAAGACCGCAAACCCGGATGCCGCCTTTGCCGGTTTCGATCGGTTCCTCGCCGAACTGCCCTCCGGCGTTCAGCTTTTCTCCCTGCTGCGCGCCAACCCCAACCTGCTGCGGCTCGTCGCCGACATCATGGGCACCGCTCCGCGGCTTGCCAGCATCCTGAGCCGGCGCCGGCGCGTGCTCGACGCCGTGATCGACCCGCGCGTGATCGGCACGCTGCCGTCGCAGGCGGAGGTGGCGACGCTCATCGCCGGCGAGCTCGCCGACGCCGCCGACTTCCAGGAGGCGCTCGATCGCGCTCGCGTGGTCGGCAACGAGCAGGCGTTCCTGATCGGCGTGCGCGTGCTGTCCGGCATGATCGGCGCCAACCAGGCCGGCGGCGCCTATGCGCTGCTCGCCGAGGAGCTCATCGCTGCCATGCAGCGGCTCGTCGAGCAGGACCTGGAGCGCGCGCACGGTAGGCCGCCCGGCGCCGGGGCTGCCGTGATCGCCATGGGCAAGCTCGGCGGCTGTGAGATGACGGCCGCTTCCGACCTCGACCTCATCATCGTCTACGATGGCGGCGCCGGCGATGGGCAGTCGGCCGGCCCCAAACCCCTTCCCGTCGTTCAGTACTATGCCCGTTTCACCCAGCGCCTGATCAGCGCCTTGTCCGCACCGACCGCCGAGGGTCGGCTCTATGACGTCGACCTGCGGCTGCGCCCCTCCGGACAGAAGGGCCCCGTCACCACGCAACTTGCAAGCTTCATCGACTATCAGGCCAAGGAGGCCTGGACTTGGGAGCACATGGCGCTGACCCGCGCGCGCGTCATTACCGGCTCGCGCAAGCTGCGGGCGAGCGTGGAGCAGGCCGTGCGCACCGCCCTGCTCAAGCCGCGCGAGGCGGCCCGCATTGCCGCCGACGTACTCGACATGCGCAGGCGCATCGCTGCCGAAAAGGGCACCGACAACATGTGGGACTTAAAGCAGGTGCGCGGCGGCCTGGTGGACATCGAGTTCATCGCCCAGTATCTGCAACTGATCCACGCCGCCCGCCATCCCGATGTTCTCGACCAGAATACGGCGCGCGCGCTGCAAAAGCTGGCCGCCGCGGGCCTGTTGAGGCCAGCACATGCCGCGGTCCTGATTCCGGCGGTGCGCCTGCTGCACGACCTCACTCAGGTGCTGCGCCTGTGCCTGGATGGCCCGTTCGCGCCCGAGTCGGCGCCCGATGGCTTGAAGGCGCTGCTCGTGCGCGTGGCCGAGGCGCCGAGCTTTGCCAACCTCGAGGCGAACCTGAAGACCGTGCTGGCCGACAGTGCGGCAGCCTTCGACGAAATCATCGGCGCCGCTTTGCGTTGAGCTGCTTCAAGGCGCCTCAAACGCCACCGACTCCGCCTCGTAAGAAGGGCCCGCCACCGACGGATTTGCGCTCTGGCGCCGTTCTTGGGGATGAAGCCGGCGCTCAGCGCAGCCGGCGCCAGCAATCAACAGGAGACGTGAATGTCGAGGAAGACCTTGCTGATCGCAGCCGGCGTTCTGGTGGCGACCGGCGGCCTGGCCGTTGCGGTCGCCCATGTCGGCGAACGCGGCCGCCACGGCGACCGGTCCATGATGGGAGAATGGAGGGACGGCCACGCCATGCGCGGGGACGGCCACCGGCGGGCTCGCCACGGGTTGCGCCGAGGGGGCCGTGAGATCACACAGGACGAGTTTGATGCGAGGACGCGCGAGCGCTTCGCGCGTTTCGATGTGAACGGCGACGGCGTCATCGACGCCGAGGAGATCGGTGCCGTCCTCAAGGGCCGGGAGAACCGCTTCGCTCGCATCGGCGAGCGCCACAAGCGCCTCGTCGCGCGCTGGGATGCGGACCGCGACGGCAAGGCGACCAAAGACGAGTTCATCGCCGAGGTGAAGAAGCGCTTTGCCGCCTTCGATCTCAACGGCGACGGCCGCATCACGGATGAAGATCTGCCGCCCCTGATGCGTGGGCGCGAGGCACTGAAGGGCGGCGTGCTGCCGGGCTTTGGCGCGCGCTTCGAGCGCGGTGGTTTCGCGAGGCTCGGGATTCTGCGGCAGGCCGATGCCAACCAGGACGGCATCGTCACCCTCGATGAGGTCACCGCACGCGCGGCATCGCGCTTCGATGCGCTCGACCGCAACAAGGACGGCGCCGTCGATCAGGCCGACGCCAGCGCGCTGAGCAACGAGATGACCGCCTATCGCACACAGCGGTTCCTGCATCGCTACGGCGCCGTTCAGGACGGCAAGGTCACGCGCGAGCAGTTCTACAAGGTGGCGAAGGAGCGCTTCGCTGCGCGGGACGTGAACAACGATGGCAAGCTTGACCGGGAAGACTTTCCAGGGATGCACGGCCGCAGGCATATGCGCTAGCATCGCCAGGGCCAGGACCGATGACAGCGAGGCCCGCCAGCGCCGCCGTCCTCACCATGCCGGACGCCGCGCAGAGACCGGCCTCGCTGGCGGACCATCGGCGCGTGGGCTTGGGCTTTGTGAGGACAGGAGTGCCGGGCAGGGCGATCGATCGGGCGGCACGAGCCCCCACCCCCCGAGGGTCCGCAACGGCGGATCCGGACGACAGCGAGCTGCTCGCCGGTGTGGCCGAGCGCGACGCGTCGTCCTTTCGCACGCTTATCGAGCGGCACCTTCCCTCGCTGCTCGTCATCGCCCGGCGCATGCTGAAGGACGACGCGGAGGCCGAGGATGTGGCGCAAGAGGCGCTGCTGCGGCTGTGGCAGTCGGCGGCGACGTTGGAGCTCGGTCCCGGCGGGGCGCGGCCGTGGTTGCGCCGCGTGGTCTCGAACATGTGCATCGACCGGATCAGGGCGGGAAGGCGCACCGATCTCACCGGCGAGCTGCCCGAGCAGGAAGTGGACCCAGAGCAGTTGAAGGGCATGTTGGACAGCGACCTCGCCCAGCGGGTCGATGCAGCGCTCAAGGCGATCCCCGAGCGCCAGCGCCTGGCGCTGACCCTCTTTCACTACGAGGGCTTGAGCCAGGTCGAGGTCGGCAAGGTGCTGGGGGTATCGGACGAGGCCGTGGAGTCGCTGCTGGCGCGAGCCAGACGCACATTGAAAGAACTCTTGAAGGACGAATGGCGTCAGCTCCTGACCGAAACCGAGTGACGCCGCGGATAACGGTGTGAGGCAACGATGATCGCACGCAACGACCGGGCAGCAGAGTTGGAGGCGCTGGGCCGCGTGCTCGACGCTTTTGGCTCCGACCAGTCCCGATGGCCGGCAGGCGCTGCGGACCGCTTTCGGTCGCTGCTCGTGGAGGTGCCGGCGGCACGCGCGCTCGTCGCCGAGGCCAGGGCGCTCGAGCGTGTCCTCGACCGTGCGCCGCGCCCGAGCAGGGAAGCCATGGATGCCATGGCCGATCGCATCGTCGCGGCCGCGGCAGGAAGCAGCGGACAGCGAGAGAGGTCGGCGCCCGTCGGCGGGGCTCGGGTGATCGCACTGCCGGCCGTCCTCAAGCAAGTGCGGCGCGGAGTTGCCGCCGACCGCACCGTGTGGCAGACCGCGGCGCTGCTCGCTGCGTGTCTGGTAGCCGGGGTCTATCTTGGGGCCTCACCGGCGGTGGCACCCGTGGTCCAGGACTTCGCCGAGTCGCTCGGTGTCGCCGGCGACCTCGACAGTACCGCCTATGCTCTCTTCGATGAGAGCCTGGAGGAGGACACGTTATGAGCGAGGTCCGAACGAGAGCCACCCCCTGGCATGCCAGGGCACCACGCTGGATGTGGGTGGCGCTCATCGCTTCGCTGGCGGTGAATTGCCTGGTGCTCGGCATCGTGTTCCGCTCGGTATGGCACATCGGGCAGGTGCAGGCGCTCAGCGGCGATCGGGGGCCGGCTGGCTTCAGCAGTTTCCTTGCGTCGCTGCCGCCGGAGCGCAGCAGTGAACTGCGCCGGATCTACGAGGCCGACCGCCCCGAACTGCGGTCGTTGCGAGGCAAGCTGCGCGACCTTCGGGGCGAGATCATCGAGACGCTGCGAGCCGATCCCCTCGATGCCGAGCGGTTGAAGGTTGCCCAGTCGCGCCTCCTCGATACCGAGATTGAGATGCGCCGGATCATCCACCGGTCCCTGGCGCAGGTTGCCGCTCGTATGACCGCCGAGGAACGCAACGCTTATCTCGATTGGCGTGAGGCGCGTCGGCGCGAGCGCCGGTCGTTCGGCAGTGGCGAGCGAGGTTTCGGCGAGGCCCGCGAGCCGGCCAGGCAGCCTTGAGGCGAGCGGTTTAGCAAGCGCGTGCGAAGAAGTCTCCTTGCACGGCGTGCTCCACTTCCGTGTGAGCGGCCCAGCCGCGGACCCCGACGTGCTCGGTGAGCAGGCCGCCCTGCACCTCGAAGAGGGCGCGCGCCAGGGCCAGCGACAGCTCCTCGGCGCCGACCGCTCCGCGCCCGGGCGTTGGCGCACCGCAGGTCTCGGCCGTGGCCACAAAAACCTCGATGCGCACCCGACCGTGGGCCGCAACCGCGGCGACCCGCACCTTTCCTCCCGCCCGCGCCCGCATCAGCGCTGCTGCAAGCAGGTGCTTGAAGGCCTGCCGCATTACGCGGGCATTGGCGCAAACGAGGATGTCGGGCGCCACCTGGAGATCGAGGCCGACATTGCGTGCCGCGGATCGTGAGCAGAGATCCATCCAGGCGGCAACCACGATCGCGCAAAGGCCGACGCGGTCCTGATCGTTGTGAGATGCCGAGGCAACCAACGTCGTCATCGCCAGCGCGTCCTCGGCGGCGCGCAGCAGGGCGTCGCCGCTGTCGCGAATGTAGCGGGCATACTCCTGATAGCGGGAGTTCCCGAGCGGTCCGAACAGCTCCCGCTCCATGAGGTCCGAAAAGCCGATCACCGCGTTGAGGGGTGTTCTGAGCTCGTGGCTCATGGTGGCGAGCAAGTTGAAGAAGGGATGCTGCGCAGGAGCTGCGTGCCCGAGAGCCGGCGGACAGGCTTGCGCCGGCTTTGGCGGTTGCGGTGCGGCAACGACGCCCGCGGCAGGAAGCGACCCCGCGCCGCAGCGGCGGCTGGCGCCGACCGCGGAACCCGTCTCTGGCCGCCGGCGCACGCGGTCGCGCGCCCTGCGGATGAGACGGCCCATCGCTGCTGCCCAATGCGCCTTGAGCGCCCGCGCAAAGCCCTCGCGCGGGGAGGCGCACGTTAACGACGCCATTCCAAGCCTCTGACCGAATTGTGATAAGTGCCCGACCCGCGATCCGCGCGCATGCCCTCGCCTCGAATCGCAGCCTTGAGTGTCGCCTGAGCGCGAGTCGGCTGTCGAGGGAGTTTAAATGCGGCAAAGATAAGGCAGATGCGGGCCGCGGAAGCGCGGCCACAGTCGCCCCTCTAGTCGATCATCTTGCTGGCGATTTCGTAGACGTCGCGGGAGAGCCCTTTGGTGCTGGCGACGCGCTTGAGCACGATCTTTGCCTGGTTGCGACGGGCGGGCTCGAGCGTGCGCCAGCTGCGAAACGATCCGAGCAACCGGGCCGCCACCTGCGGATTGAAGCGGTCGAGAGCCAGCACCTGCTCGGCGACCAGCGCGTAGCCCTGCCCATCGGGTCGGTTGAACTGCACCGGATTGAGGTTGGCGAAGCTGCCAATCAGGGCCCGCACCTTGTTGGGCGCAGCGAGCGAGAACAGCGGGTGATTGATGAGCGCCCGCACTCTGCTGACCGTGCCCGCAGACGGAGAGATGGCCTGGGCGGCAAACCAGGTGTCGATGACGATGTGGTCGTGGCGCCAGCGCTCGTAGAAGTTCTCGAGCACGCGCTCGCGCTCCGGGTCGCGACTGGCGGCGAGCAGATACAACGCGTGCGCCTCATCGGTCATGTTTGAGGCCCCGCGGAAGTGAGCTAGGAGGCGGGTGCGGTCGGCCTTCTGGTTGCGGGCGGCAAGCAGCGTCAGCGCAGCGTTGCGCAGCGCCCGACGACCGGCGCTTGCAGCGTCCGGGGAGTAGGGTCCGCGGTCTTCCAGCCGCTCATAGAGGGCCTCGAGCTGCGCCCCGAGCGTCTTTCCGACGAGGCGCAAGAGCTGGCGTCGCGCGGCATGGATGGCGGCCGGATCGACGTTCTTGCCGATCTCCCGGGCGATGTCGCCCTCCGATGGCAGGCGCAAGAGTTCCGCCCGGTATGCCGGCTCGAGCGCTTCATCGCCGAGGCTCGCCCCGAGCGCGCGCGCATAGCCAAGTCCGCGATTCGAGCGCCTCCCGATCTGGCGCATGCGCACCAGATGCAGGAGCGAGCGGGTAGCGTATTCGTTGGCGGCCTGCCAGCGATTGAACAGGTCGCTGTCGTTGGCCATCAGGAACTCGAGGTCGGAGTCCGACAGGTCGAGGGTGAGCTTGACCGGGGCGGAGAAGCCGCGCAGCAGCGAGGGCACCGGCCGGGACGGCACGTCGAGGAAGCGAAACTTTTCGCTGCGCCTGGTAAGCTCGATCACGTCTCTGTCGAGAGGACCATGGCCTTCGAGCTTTAGCTCGATGTCCTGGCCGTTGCCGCCGAGGAGACCGAGCTTGAGCGGGATGTGCAGCGGCTGCTTCTTGGGCTCGCCTGGGGTCGGCGCCAACACCTGTTCGACGCTGAGCTCGGCCCTCTTGCGCACCGCGTCGTAGTTGAGCGCGCATACAAGTTCGGGTGTCCCGGCCTGCGAGTACCAGCGGCGGAAGTGAGTAAGATCTCTTCCCGAAGCCTGTTCGAAACAGGAAACGAAGTCCTCCACCGTCGCTGCCTTGCCGTCGTAGCGTGAGAAGTAGATGTCCATGCCGCGGCGGAAGTGTTGCTGACCGAGCAGGACCTCGATCATGCGCACCAGCTCGGCCCCCTTCTCGTAGACCGTGGAGGTATAGAAGTTGTTGATCTCGATGTAGGACTGAGGCCGCACCGGATGCGCCAGCGGCCCGGCATCCTCGGGGAACTGGTGGGCCCTGAGCTGGCGCACGTCGGCGATCCGCTGCACCGGGCGCGAGCGCTCGTCGGCGGAGAACTCCTGGTCGCGATAGACGGTGAGCCCCTCTTTGAGGCACAGCTGGAACCAGTCTCGGCAGGTGATGCGGTTGCCGGTCCAGTTGTGGAAGTACTCGTGGGCGATCACCGCTTCGATCGCCTCGAAGTTGGCGTCGGTGGCGGTCGCCGGCGAGGCGAGGATCAGCCGGTCGTTGAAGATGTTGAGCCCTTTGTTCTCCATCGCGCCCATGTTGAAGTCGGACACGGCCACGATGTTGAACACCTCGAGGTCATACTCTCGCCCGAAGCGGACCTCGTCCCAGCGCATGGCACGCTTCAAGGCATCCATGGCCCAGCCGCAGCGGTCTTCCTTGCCGGGCTCGACGTAGATGCGCAGATCCACCTTGCGGCCGGACATGGTGGTGTAGGTCGAGGCGATGGAAACGAGATTGCCGCCGACCAGGGCGAACAGGTAGCAGGGTTTGGGGAAGGGGTCGTGCCACACTGCGTAGTGCCGTCGTCCGCGGTCGAGCGTGCCGTGCTCGACCGGGTTGCCGTTGGCGAGCAGCACGGACGCCGCCTCGGCGTCCGCCTCGATGCGCGTGACATAGCGCGCCAGCACGTCAGGGCGGTCGAGGAAGTAGGTGATGCGCCGGAAGCCCTCCGCCTCGCACTGCGTGCAGTAGACACCGCGCGTGCGGTAGAGCCCCTGCAGCGCCTTGTTGCCGTCGGGATTGACGTAGGTGGTGGTCTCCAGAGTGAACGCCGCGCCCGGTACCTTGGGCAGCGTGAGGTGCGTTGGCGTGCGTTCGTAGTCGGCCGGCGCGAGCACACGCCCGTCGAGCACCACCTGCTCGAGCTCGAGGTGTTCGCCGTCGAGGCGGAGCGCGCGGTTCTCATCCCCGGCCTGAGGGTTGCGCCTGATTCCCAGCCGCGAGCGCACGCGCGTGTGGGTCGGATGCAGCACGACATCGAGCCGCACCGCCTCGATCAGGTAGGAGGGCGGTCGATAGTCCTTGAGCCGAATGGGGCGCGGCCGCTCTGGCTTCATCGATACGGGGCCTTTCACCGTTGGCTGGTCCACGCGCGTCTGCGACGACAGGATAGCCCCCTTGTTCAGCGGCTGCTACCGCCGGGTCCCGACCACAGGCCGTGGGCGGCGAGGAAGTCGATCACGGCCTTGTCGAAACTCTCCGGGTCTTCGATCGGGCAGGCGTGACCCGTGCCTGCCAGTACGACGTGCTGCGCCCCTCTGATGCGGCGCGCGGTCTCGGTGCCGGCAGCGAGCGAGTTGTCGTGCGCGCCGTTGATGACGAGAGTGGGCGCGTCGAGCTCGGCGAGCCTGCCGCTCATGTCCGCGGCGTTCCTTGCGAGATGGATATTGGCAATGCACTTGGCCGACAGCGTTTGCGCATTTTCCGTAAACAGATTGAGGAGCCAGCGGCCGCGCGCGGTTGCAGGAAAGTCGGGGGCGACCAGTTCGCGGATATAGCCGCGCAGGAAGCCGGGCAGGTCGGTGGTCTTGCTCAGATCGAGGACGCGGCGCGCCACGTTGGCGCTGCCGCGGCTGTTGCCGCCGACCAGGATCAGCGCCTCGACCATTTGCGGTTGGTCGAGACCGATCAGAAGCGCAATTCCGGATCCCACGCTGCAACCGCAGAACATCGCTCGCTCGATACCCTCGGCCCGGCACACGCCGATCACGTCGCCTGCCATGTCGGCGAGCGTGAAGGCGGATTCCGGCTTGTCCGAGCGCCCGTAGCCTCTCAAATCCACGCTGATCACCTGATAATAGGGCGAGAAGTGCGCGACCTGATGCAGCCACATCCTGTGGTCGAACGGATTGGCGTGGACGAACACGAACGGCCGGCCTTCGCCGGCGACCTCGTAGTAGATGCGTACTCCGCTGGCCGAGCTGTACGGCATGCCCGCTCCTGGAAGCCTGCAATGTTCGCGTTGGACGATTTGGCGCGCTGCGCCGGCGCCCATAGAATGATCTGAACGCCGATTGCGCAAGCCCTGGAATCGAATGACTGTCCGAGCTCATAGGTTCTGCATCGCGCCGATGATGGATTGGACCGACCGGCACTGCCGGTTCTTCCATCGCCTGCTGACGCGGCGCGCGCTGCTCTACACCGAGATGATCACCGCGCAGGCGATCCTTTTCGGGGACCGGGCGCGATTGCTCAGCTTCAGCCCCGAGGAGCGCCCGCTCGCCCTGCAGCTCGGCGGCAGCGACCCCGCCATGCTCGCCGCCGCAGCCGCTATCGGCGAGGAGGCGGGCTACGACGAGATCAACCTGAATGTCGGCTGCCCGTCGGACCGGGTCCAGGGCGGCCGATTTGGCGCTTGCCTGATGGCGGAGCCCGAGGTCGTCGCCCGCTGCGTAGCCGCCATGCAGGCGCGCGTGCATGTTCCCGTCACGCTGAAGTGCCGCATCGGCATCGACGAGCAGGACGCGGAGGCCGACCTCAACCGTTTTGTTGCGACCGTTGCCGCGGCCGGCTGCCGTACATTCATCGTGCATGCCCGCAAGGCCTGGCTCAAAGGCTTATCTCCGAAGGAGAACCGTGAGATCCCGCCGCTCGACCATGCCCGCGTTTTTCGCCTGAAGGAGGCGAACCCGCACCTTGAGATCGTCCTCAACGGCGGCATCGTCTCGCTCGATGAGGCGAGCCGGCATCTCGCGCACGTCGATGGCATCATGCTGGGGCGCGCCGCCTACCGGACGCCCTACCTTCTGGCCGAGGCGGACCGGCGGTTGTTCGGCGAAGCGGTGCCGCCGCCCAGCCGGCGCCGGGTGCTTGAGCGGCTCATTCCCTATGCGGAGCGCCACCTCGCTGAGGGAGGACGGCTGAGCAGCATCACGCGTCACGTGCTCGGCCTCTACCACGGCCGCCCGCGAGCCCGTGCCTTCCGCCGGCTTCTGAGCGAGAACGCCGTTCGCGAGAGCGCCGGCATCGACGTTTTGCGCGCGGCCATTGAGCTCGTCGAAAGCGAACCGGCCCGGAGCGCGCTGGCTGCCGAGTAACTGCTTGGCGGCTTTGTTGGCCGCCAATAGCAGCAGGGCGGTGGTGTGCGATCGGACAGGCGTGACCTGTGCCTGTCGGTACGACGCCTACGCTCCTCTTATGCGTTATGCGGGGCGGCGTCGTCTGCTCCGCTCGACGTCAGGCTCGTTCGTACTCCGGCGCGCACACCACCTGCCCGCCGGCAAGGCGCTCGATCGCGACCCTCACGCCGTAGACGGAGGCGAGCCGCTCGGCCGTCAGCACGTCGGCCGGTGCGCCTTGCGCCACGATGCGGCCGTCGTCAAGCAGGGCGACGCGCGTGCCGATGCTGAAGGCGTGGTCGGGATCATGTGTGGAAAGCATGATGGCGAGCCCCTTGGCGGCAAGCCGCTTGACCTCCGACAACACCACGACCTGGTTGCCGAAGTCGAGGCTGGCCGTCGGCTCGTCCATGACGATCACCGGCGCGTCCTGGGCGAGCGCGCGAGCGACCAGCGCGAGCTGACGTTGGCCGCCGCTGATGCGCGTGTAGTCGTTCTCGGCGAGTTCCGCGATGCCGAGCGCCTCCAGCGCCTTCCGCGCGCGGGCGCGGTCGGCCTCGGTCGGGGCGGCGAACAGGCCCATGTGCGCGGTGCGCCCCATCACCACCATGTCGAGTACCCGGTAGGGGAAGTGCGCAGCGTGCGCCTGTGGCACGTAGGCGATGCGCCGCGCGATCTCCGCGCGCGGCAGCCGAGCGATCGGCTCCCCGCTGACCAGCACCTCGCCCGCCTGCAGCGGCAGAAGGCCGAGCAGCGTCTTGAACAGCGTGGTCTTGCCGGATCCGTTGGGGCCGAGCAGGCACAGCACCTCGCCGGGCCGGATCTCGAGATTGACGTCGCGGCCGATCGCTTTGTCCGGGTAGCCGAAGCCGAGGCCCCGCGCCTCGACGGCCGCGCCATTTCTCACCATCCCGTCCTCCCGCGCACGAGCAGCCACAGGAAGAATGGCGCGCCGACGATTGCCGTGAGGATGCCGAGCGGCACCTCGATGCGGCCCACGGTGCGGGCGAGCGTGTCGACGATAAGCAGATAGCCGCCGCCCATCAGCATCGAGGTGGGGAGCAGGCGATCGAAATTGGGGCCGACGAGCATGCGGGCGAGATGGGGGATGACGAGCCCCACCCAGCCGATCACGCCGGAGATCGCCACCACGCTGGCCGTGATCAGCGTTGCCGCCGAGATCACCACGAACCGCAGCCGCCCGGCCTCCACGCCCAGCGCCTTCGCCTCCTCGTCCCCGAGCGAGAGCACGTTGATGCGCCAGCGCAGCAGTACCAGCGGCACGAGCCCGATGAGGACGAAGGGCGCGGAGGACCACACGTCGCCTTTGCGGATGCTGGATAGGCTCCCGAGCAGCCAGAACACGATAGCCGGGAGCTGGTCGTAAGGGTCGGCGAGGATCTTGAGCAGCGAGACGGCAGCACCGGCGAGCGAGCCGACAACAACGCCTGAGAGCACCAGCACCAGGATCGGCTCGCGGTTGGCGACGAGCGTGGCGATGAAGTAGACGAGCCCGACCGTGGCAAGCCCCATTGCGAACGCCGAGAGCTGGATGCCACCGACCGGGAGCGACAGGAAGATGCCAAGCACCGCGCCGAGGCCCGCGCCGGTCGACACGCCGAGGATGTCGGGCGAGACCAGCGGATTGCGGAACAGCCCCTGGTAGGCAGCGCCCGCCGCCGCCAGCGCCGCCCCGACCAGCACCG
>DATLZB010000066.1:0-8035 GCA_035574175.1 Hyphomicrobiaceae bacterium | reverse complement strand
TGGTGAACACTCACGGGGGAGATGCAACATGAGCCTCGGGCATCTGCTGGCCCTGATCCTCGGGTCGCCGCTCGGAATGGTGGGCGCAATAACGCCATTCGTCATGCCGCTCATATCATAGTGCACAACGCCGCAGTGGCTGCGATGGAGCTTGGCGCCGACATCGCCCCCACCGTCGAGGCCCAGCAGCAATCGGCGCTCCGGCTCATCGACCGCATGATCGAGGTGAGACCATGACCACGGCGGCAGAAGTGAAGGCCTTGCTTCGGCGGCGTTATGCGCCCCCTGAGTGGGCGCTCTGCTTCGAGGTCGCCAACGCTACGGGCGGGGTGGCCGACCGCTATGCCGATGCCGTTGCCATGAACCTCTACCCCTCGCGCGGGCTCACGTTGCACGGCTTCGAGATCAAGGTGTCCAAATCCGATTTTCTCGCCGAAGTGCGCGACCCCGACAAATCCGTAGCCGTGCAGCAGTACTGCGATTATTGGTGGCTGGTTGCACCAAAGAGCGCCGTGGACGTTACCCTGCTGCCTGAGGCATGGGGGTGGCTGGCGGTCGAGACGAATCGGCTGCGCGCAGTCAAGCCGGCGCCGCGGCTGGCGGCCAAGCCCATTGATCGTGCGTTCCTGGCGGCCATGGTGCGGCGCGCCCACGCCATCGATCAGGCTGAATTTGACGCAGCGGTCAGGCGGGTCGTCGCGGAGCACACGGCGAGGATTAATGAACGCGTACAGAGTGAGGTGCAACGACTGACGGTCGAGGCACGGGCGGCCATTGAGAAATTGGAGAGGCTCAAGACGCGTATCGGTACGGCCGACTGGGATATGCTCGACGCCGACGACATTGCGCGGGCCGTCAAGATGGTGCGCATGTCCGGCGTGACCGGCAACTACGATGGCTTGCGCGGCCTGCATGCGCAGATGGAGCGGGCAACGCGGCGCCTGCGCGAGGCCCTGGACGTGATGACGGGTGAGAACGAGCAGCGCCAGCTCAACGCAGCGGAGTGAAATGAGCATGACCGGACAGCAGGGGGATCAAGCCATGACATTCGAGGAATTTTCCGCCGTCAACCGCGCGCGCTGTGAGAGTCCGCAAGGGTTCCATCATCAACTGAACAGGTGGACCGCTTCGGACTGGATGACCGCGTTGCTCGGCGAAATGGGCGAAGCCGCCAACATCGTGAAAAAGCTCAATCGGTCCAGGGACGGCATCCGAGGCAACAACGAGGAGGATGCCGCATTGCGTGCCAAGCTGCGGCGGGAGCTGGCCGACACGTTCATTTATCTGGACCTGTTCTGCCAATCGCTCGGCTTTGAACTGGTCGATGCCGTGATCGAGACCTTCAACGCGAAATCCGCCGAGATCGGCTACCCCGCCATCCCGCTGATGCGACGCAGGAGCCAGACCGATGACGATTGACGAACTGCGCGCCGCACCCATCACGATCATGGCCGTGGAGCTGGGCGTTGACCGTATCATGCTCGTTGATGACCCATCTGCACGATACGTTGCGAGCACCGTCGTGCCGGGTCGGTTTATCTGGGAACCACCGCGTCGGGTGGAGAGGCAGGGCCCGACGGTGCACTGGTGGATTGACGGCCGACGTTTCGGGGGCCTGGTGCCGGTTGTTTTCGACGCCAGAGGAAATGTCGATTATGACGCCATGCACGCGACGCTGCGGCACATGATTGAGGACAGCACGCGGTCGGCCTCAAGCCTAACTGTTTGATCTTAAACAGTTTACTCCGATTCCGACCAAGATGGTAACAAAGAGGAGTAAACGATGCAAAATCAACGACTTACCTTCTATTCGGCCTCCGTCCGAGAGCGGTGCGCATTGTCAATGCGCTGCCCGTGCTCGGCTGGCAGATCGTGAGGAAGGAAAAGGACGACTGAGATGAAAAGCATAAGCGAGAACATCCGCCGTACGATGAGCGGCGCGCCATGGCCCGCACCGGGCGCACCGAGCAGACCAACCTCAAGTTCAAGCCGGAGTTCAAGAAGCGGCTGCTCGCGCTGTCGAGCGCCGCCGGCATGTCCATGACCGAGTACATCGAGCATCTGGTGAACACTCACGGGGGAGATGCAACATGAGCCTCGGGCATCTGCTGGCCCTGATCCTGGGGTCGGCGCTCACGGGCATCGAAATCTACGGCTGCGTCGAATATCTACTGAGCCAGCAGGGCCGATGGTCCTACATCGTGGCCGGCGGGGCATTCGTGACCGGGTGCGCCTCAGTCCTTCCGATCCTGGCCGCGCGGGCGTGGCGGGAGCGGCGGCGGTGGCTCGCCGTGATGCTGGGCCTAGCAGTATTTCCGGCGCTCGCCCTGGTCCTTGGCGCTGCCATCGAGCGCACCGGCGGCGCGCGGGATGCGGAACAGCTCGCGCGCGATGCCATCGCGCGCTCCATCCGCCTCGCGGAGGCCACAGTCGCCGAGGCCAGAGCGGCCCTCGCCGAGCGCGAGGCCGCTGCCGCCAGGGAATGCAGTACTGGGCGCGGGCCGATCTGCCGAGGCCTCGAAGAGCGGGCGGAAGCGGCGAGGGCGCGCCTGGCGCAGGCGCGCGACGCGCTGGCCCAGATCGGCCCGCCGCCGGTCGATCCTCAGGCACGGCGGATAGCCGCCGTCCTGCCCCTCACCGAGGCACAGGTGCAACTCTATCAGCCGCTCATCCTGCCGATGACCATCTCACTGCTCGGCATTCTGCTGCTGGCCTATGGCGCGCATCCGATTTTTGCGGCACGCCGGCCGGCGCCGGCGGCGGCGGCCAACGACCAAGCGCCAGAGATGCCGCCAGCGCGCCGCCAACGGCCATCGCTGAGGCTGGTCGAGCCGTCCGAGAGGACCGGCAGCGTGCTCGCCTTTCTGGCGCACAGCCTCGAGGCCGCGCCAGGTTCGACCGTCGATGTGCGCGGGCTATACGCCGCATACAAGGCATGGTGCGCCAAGGGCGGGCTGCGACCTGTATCCGGCGGCCAATTCGCCGCTGACCTGAGCGCCGCCTGCAAGAGCGCCGGCATTGAGATTGCCGAGCGCGACGACACGCTGTTTTGCCTCGATATGAGGCTGACGGCATAACGATTGACAATCGCAAATCGTTCAAGTAGATTGAATGCCACGGAGCGCCCCAAGATTCTCTGTTGCCCACCAAGCCAACCGGACGTATGCGATGGCTGACGTGCAGCGCCATTACGTATGGCGTCTCTATCCGACGCCCGAGCAGGCCGATGCCATGGCCCGCCACATGCGCATGTGCGCGGACCTATGGAATGCCCTGCTCGCCATGTGCGAAGCCCGCCAGCGCCACGGCGTGCAGCGCCGTGGCCGCTCGGTGAGCTTCCATTGCGGCGAGTGCGCCGCCGCCACCGCCGCCGCCGGCAAGATCATGCTGTGCGAGCAGCACCGCCTGCCCACCGAGTACGACATGAGCTACTGGATCACCGACATGCTGCGGGAGTGCCCAGAATGGCGGGAGCTCTCCACATGGACGCCGCGCCGCGTCGCCGGCGCGCTGGCCGACGCCTACCGCGCCTTTTTCCGGCGCGCCAAGGCGGGTGCAGGGCGCGCGAGCGGCTATCCGCGCTATAAGGCGCTGGCCCGCGCCGCCGCCATCCCGTACCGATCGGCCAGCGGTTGCGCGGTGCGCAAGTCGGAGCGCCACGCCACCAGCTGGCTGGTCCGACTCAAGGGCGTGCCGGGCGATATCTGGGCGCGCGGCCAGCTCCCCTGTCGGCCCGAGAAGTGGACCGACGCCGACGTCCGCTATGCCGCCGGGCGCTGGCTCCTCTCCGTCGCGATCGTGGTCGAGCCGCGCCGGCGGCCGGCGGCGGTGCGACGCCCGATCACGGTCCGCTTCGGCGTGCTCGACGGTTTGGCCGAGGTCAACGGCGTGATCCTGACGCCGGAGGGACTGGATCACGCGCGCCGGCTCGATGAGCGGCGCGCGGCGCTGCAATCGGCCTTCGACCAGCGCTGGCCGCGCGGGCAGCGGCTCTCGGAAGAGGAATGGGCGGAGCGCAGCCAGGAGTGGGCCGAGATAGCCCGACTGGCGGCGCGCGCCGCGCGCGTGCGCGACAACGCGCTGCATATCTGGACCACGCGGCTCGCCCGCTCGGCGAGCGCGCTCACCATCTACCGGCCGGCCATCGCCGCGCTCACGGCGAGCGGAAGGGGCACAGCACGCCAGCGCGGCGCCAATGTCGCGGCCATCGCCGCGCTCAACCGCACGGTGCGGTCCTATGCCCCGGGCAGAGGCATAGAGATGCTGCGCTACAAGGCCGCCGAGCTGGGCGTGCCGGTGCAGGTGCTCGAGGATGCCGCGCCCGAGATCGGCATCGGCCGCGAGCTGAGGCTGGCCGGGCAGCTGGTGCGGCGAGCGAGATCGCAGGCGGTGGCATGAAATCATTCGAGGTGCGCACGCCGGTGCTGTGCGAGGCGGTCGAGGCCCTGCGGGCCGTCATCGCTGGCCGGCAGGACGGCAGCATGGAGGGGACGCAGGCGCGCGACATTGTGGCCGCCGCCAACGGGCTGATCCGGGCCGTCGGGCAGGATTTGCGGGTGCGCCTGGCTGAGCCGCGGCTGGCGGCGCAAGAGGCGAAGCTGATTGCCAGCGAGCGCGCGCGTGGTGAGAGGGGGGCTGGACGCGCTCTCGGCTTGACGGCACAGGACAATCCCCGTATTGGGGGTGAGTAGCGATGGGCGGCGCAGGGCGTGGCGGATGGCGCTCGCGAACGGCGACAGAAGCGCATCCGGCTCAGGACGTTAGCTGCTCAGCCGTGGAACACCCCGGCCCGCCGGGGAAAAAGCGGGAGGAGGTTTTGCCGTCGGCGGGCGGTCGCACCACAACGTGGAACACCCCGGCCCGCCGGGGAAAAAGCGGGAGTGGCGCAGATTGAACTTGCCTTCCCGACTCCGGTGGCACACCCCGGCCCGCCGGGGCAAAAGCGGGAAAGACACCACCGTGGTGTCTTCCGCGACACCACCCCTGCAGCCCGCAGACGGCATATTTGGTGGAACACCCCGGCCCGCCGGGGCGGAAGGAGGAAGCACTGAAATGACAGAGGCAGACTACCAACGGATGATCGCAAGACTGTTGCGGCTCTGGCATGCGTGGGTGCGCGGCCTTCGGCGCTGACCATGGCCGCCTGGGGCACATACCGTCCGCGCGAGGCCGCAGCCCTCTGTGTCGGCGCTATGCGCTATGTTGCGCGGGGCAAGCTGCGCAGACCGCTTCGCGCCTGCCTGCGGCGGCTCGCGCCCATCTGCGATATAGAGGCTGCCGGGCTCCGCTTCCGTTGCAACACCAACGACAACCATGCCGAGCTGCGCATTGTCGAGCGCGGCGGCGGCGACAACCTCCGTCTGTTCCGTCGCCTCGCCCCCTATCTGCGCCCCGGCGCTACCTTCGTCGATGTGGGCGCCAATTGTGGGTTCTTCACGCTCATGGCTGCCCGCGCCGTTGGGCCGGCCGGCCGCGTCATCGCCATTGAGCCCGCCGACGAGATGCACCGCCGGCTGACCTTCAACATCGCAGCCAACGGCTTTAGCAATGTGCGTGCCCTTGCCGTCGCGGCCGGACCGTCCGTCGGCCACGCTGTTCTCCATGTGACGCCGCGCCAGCGCGGGCAATCGAGCCTGGCGCCGGTTGCGGGTTCGATTGCGGTCACCGTGCCGATGCTGCCCCTGACGGAAATCGCGGCGCGTGCGAACTTGGCGCGCGTGGACGCGCTGAAGATCGACATCGAGGGATACGAGGACGAGGCGCTGCTGCCCTACATCGCATCCGCGCCGCGCCGGATGTGGCCGCGCGCGATACTGATGGAGACGCGCCACGCCGAACGTTGGCGCCGCGATTGCCTGGCGGCTCTTGCCGGGTCCGGCTATCGCATCGCATGGCGCGGCCGCAGCGATGTGCTGATGGCCCTCTAAGCCTTTACCCGCACCTCAAGCTCGGCCAAGCGGCGCTCCACATCGGCTAGGCGCTCGGCGACGGATGGCCTCTCGCGCACCGAGGGCGCGGGCGCGGCGGCGGCGGGCCGGGAGAAGCGTGCGCCATCGTAGAGATCGCCGACCCCAGCGTCCGTGCTCGGCACGAGCGAGCATCCTGCCGGCGGCCGCCATGGAGCGTCGCCGACCTCGACCACATTGACGACCACGCCATCCTTGACGACGGCGCACCGCTGCGTGGGACCGCCAACGGCGCGAAAGACGGTCCGCAGATTGCGCGTGGCCTCCATCATGCGTACTCCTCGATGATGACCAGACCGGGCGCGCCGGCGCCGCCGGCGCGGGATGTGGTGCTGTTTACTACATTGCCGCCGCTGCCGCCGGAGCCGAACCCTTGGCCTGCGTTGCCGGCCGCGTTGGCGGTATTTTGCGCCTTGCCGCCGGCGCCGTAACGTGAATTGGCCCCATCGCCACCGTAGCGCTCATTATCCAGTGAAGTGCCATCGGAGCTCATGGCATCGCCGCCGTGCGCGCCCTGTACGGCCAGATTGAGCAACGACGTGCCGCCCGATACCGATGCCGTGCCGCCCTCGCCGCCATCCTCTATAGCGAGGTTGTCTAGTTGAGCTGCCGCACCAGCGCCGCCGCCGCCGCCGTTGGCAACCGCAAGCGTGCCCACCGACGACTGTCCGCCGGTGCCCCCGTTGTTTTCGCCGGCTGGGCCTGCGGAACCGCCGGACCCGACAGTGACCGTTTCCGACGTGCCCCACCCGCCGGTCAGCCAGCGCTCGCAGTAACCGCCCGCACCACCGCCGGCCCCGCGACTCGACGAGTTTGTGGCGCCGGCCGCACCGCCACCGCCACCGCCGCCGCCCTGCACACGCAGGATCGCCAGTGTGGTATTGGCATTCGGGGTCCAAGTGCCGCTCGCTGTGAACACCGTCACGGCGAGCAGGGATGAACCGCCGCCTCCGCCCGGCAGATTGCCCACGTCGAACTTGCGCAGCTCGCCGCCGGCGGCGAACCCGAGCAGGAAATCCCCGCTCGCAGGCGTCGGCTCCTCCGTGATGTCGGCGAGAGCGGCATCGGACGGATCGCCCGAGGTGCCCGCATTGCGCACCTTGACCGACCACGCCGGCATATCGGCGAGCTTGGCGTTGCTCACGCTATCAGACTTGACCGCGCCCGAGATGGCCGGTGTGGCATCGTCATAGGTGAAATCCACATCGCCGCCGTCGGAGAGGATGCCCCCCACGGCGTCCTGTGCCGCTTCCGCGAAATCCGTGATGTCGCTGGAGCTGTGCGTGTGGCTCGCCGCCGCCTTCTCAGCGTCCAGCTCTTGCAGCGCCGCCTGCACGTCGGTCGAGGCGATGTTACCTGCTGGCGTGACGCTGATCGCCGATGCCGCGTGCGCGGCCGTGGGGTCGGCCTCATGGGCTTGCAGCGCGTCCATGACCTCGGCAAGCGCGCCCTCGACATCGGTCGCCGCATAGTTGTCGCCGGCATCGGCCAAGCTGATCGCGGATGCGTCGTGCGCATCGGTGGCATCGGCCAGATGCGCGGCAAGCGCGGCCTCATCCGCGTCGATGTCGGATTGCAACTCTTGGAGCGCCGCCTGCACGTCGGTCGAACCGAGATCGCCCGACGGCACGACGGAGATGGCGCTTGCGTCGTGCGCATCGGTGGCGTCGGCCAAGTGCGCGGCAAGCACCGCCTCGCTTGCGTCGATATCGCCCTGCAACTCCTCGAGCGCCGCCTGCACATTGGTCGAACCGAGATCGCCCGCCGGGGTGACGCTGATCGCCGAGGCGGCATGAGCCGCCGTGGTGTCGGCGACGTGATCTTCGAGATTGCTCTGCACCTGCTTGATCGCGCGCTCTGCGTCGGTGTGCGGTATGGCCGCGGTCGGGCCGAACGCGTGATCGACGGATTGCTGCGATCCGGTGTTACCCTTGATCAGGCTCATGCGCCTACCCCAGAATGTATGTCGTGATCATCGGCCGCACGGGCTCGTAGGTGATCACGATGATGCCCTGGCCGCCGTCGCCGCCATCGCCAGAGCCATCGCCGCCGCCACCGCCGCCACCGCC
>DATLZB010000065.1:0-26660 GCA_035574175.1 Hyphomicrobiaceae bacterium | reverse complement strand
CGTCGCCCGGCCGATTGCAGCAGCGCCTGCCGCCAAGGGCGGGATTGCGCCGCGCCGGACCTATCTCGCGCCTGCCGATGCGGTCGAGCGGGCGCCCTCGATCGGCGCCAAGACCGCGGCCCGGCTCGGCGCGGCCGGCATCCGGACGGTTGCGGATCTGCTTGCCGCCGACCCCGGAGCGCTCGCGGCCAGGCTCGACGTTGGCCACATCTCCGCCGCCGTGGTCCGCGACTGGCAGGACCAGGCCCGCCTGATGATGGCGGTGCCGGGGCTGCGCGGCACGCACAGCCAGCTCATCGTCGGCGCCGGTTACCGCACGCCGGAGGCGCTTGCCGGCGCCGATGCGAGCGGGCTGCTCGCCGCCATCCTGCGCTTTGCGGGCACGCGTGAAGGCCAGCGCATCCTGCGCGACGGCAGCCCGCCCGATCTGGAGAAGATCATGGCCTGGATCGCGAGCGCCGCCGAGGCGCGTGCCGCCTGAGGCGCCCCGGGGCTCTCCCCTTGCAAGTTTCCGCCCGAGGGCGCACATTGCAGGTTGTTCCGAGGGGGGCCGGTGGTGAGCCGGCTGAGACCACCCTGAAAGCCCGGGTGGCCACCCTTAGAACCTGATCCGGGTCATGCCGGCGAAGGGACGGACAAGGCGCGCTTCCCCTCGACCTGCCCTGATCAGCCGTGAGCTTGTTCGCATGGGAGTCGCTGCCCGCGCGGCATCGGAAAGGAAGGAAGCGATGCGCGACTCGGCCTTCATCGCCCGCCTGATAGGCCCGCTTCTCCTCGTCAATGCGCTGGCGATCCTGATCAACCGCAAGGGCTTTCAAGAGATGATTTCCGGCGCCACCCGCAACCCGGCCGTGATCTATTTCGCCGGGCTCCTCACGCTGCTCGCCGGCCTCACCATCGTCGAGTTTCACAACGTTTGGACCCTGGGCTGGCCGCTCATCATCACGTTGATCGGCTGGCTCGCCATCGTCGGCGGCATCGCGCGCACGATGTTTCCGGCACGCATGGCCGCCATCGGCGAGAGCATGGTTCTTCGCGAGCGGTTGATGGTCGGCGGCGCGGTGGTCTCCGCGCTTGTCGGCGGCTTTCTTACCATCAGAGGCTACAACCTGACGCCGTGACGGCGATCGGTCATGTCGGGACGCAGGAAGGAAGACACATGAACAAGATTGCGCGAGCCAAAGACCTCACCATCCCGAAGGTGACAACGGGGGCGATCAGGGCCTCGAGCAAGGTCTATTCCTCGCCGGAAGGACATGGCGAGCTGCGTGTGCCCTTCCGCGAAATCGCCCTGTCTGAGGGTGCGGGCGAGCGTTCGTTTCGCGTCTACGATTCCTCCGGCCCCTATACCGACGCAGCGGCCGCCATCGATGTCGAGAAGGGCCTGCCGCGCACGCGTGCGGCTTGGGTGAAGGAGCGTGGCGGCGTCGAGGAGTACGCCGGCCGCGAGGTGAGACCCGAGGACAACGGCAACGTCTCCGGCCGCCACGCGGCGCGCGATTTTCCTAACAAGCCCAAGCCCATGCGCGGAGTTGCCGGCAAGCCGGTGACGCAGCTCGAATTTGCGCGCGCCGGCATCATCACCAAGGAGATGATCTATATCGCCCATCGCGAGAACCTGGGCCGCAAGGCGGCGCTCGAACGCGCCAGGCAAGCGCTGGCCGACGGCGAGAGCTTCGGCGCGGCGATCCCCGAGCACATCACGCCCGAGTTCGTGCGCTCCGAGGTGGCGCGCGGGCGTGCCATCATCCCGGCCAACATCAACCACGCCGAGCTTGAGCCGATGATCATCGGCCGCAACTTCCTCACCAAGATCAACGCCAACATCGGCAACTCGGCCGTCACCTCCTCGGTCGAGGAGGAGGTGGAGAAGATGGTGTGGGCGATCCGCTGGGGCGCCGACACGGTCATGGACCTCTCCACGGGGCGCAACATCCACACCACGCGCGAGTGGATCATCCGCAACTCCCCCGTGCCGATCGGTACGGTGCCGATCTACCAGGCGCTGGAGAAGGTGGGCGGCGATCCCGTCAAGCTCGACTGGGAGGTTTACAAGGACACGCTGATCGAGCAGTGCGAGCAGGGCGTCGACTACTTCACCATCCACGCCGGCGTGCGCCTCAGGTATGTACCGCTCACCGCCCGGCGCGTGACGGGCATCGTGTCGCGCGGCGGCTCGATCATGGCCAAGTGGTGCCTCGCCCATCACAAGGAGAGCTTCCTTTACGAGCGCTTCGAGGAGATTTGCGACATCATGCGCAAATACGACGTCTCGTTCTCGCTGGGCGACGGCCTCAGGCCCGGCTCCATCGCGGACGCCAACGACGCGGCGCAGTTCGCCGAGCTCGAGACGCTGGGTGAATTGACCAAGATCGCCTGGGCCAAGGGCTGCCAGGTGATGATCGAGGGCCCAGGCCACGTGCCGATGCACAAGATCAAGGTCAACGTCGACAAGCAGCTCAAGGAATGCGGCGAGGCGCCGTTCTACACGCTGGGGCCGCTGGTGACCGACATCGCGCCGGGCTACGACCACATCACGAGCGCCATCGGCGCGGCCATGATCGGCTGGTTCGGCACGGCCATGCTCTGCTACGTGACGCCCAAGGAGCACCTGGGCCTGCCCAACCGCGACGACGTCAAAGCCGGCGTCATCGCCTATAAGATCGCGGCGCATGCGGCGGACCTGGCGAAGGGGCATCCGGCCGCGCAGCTCAGGGACGATGCGCTCTCCAAGGCGCGCTTCGAGTTCCGCTGGGAGGACCAGTTCAACCTCTCGCTCGATCCCGATACGGCGCGCTCCATGCACGACGAGACGCTGCCGAAAGAGGCGCACAAGGTCGCCCACTTCTGCTCCATGTGCGGGCCCAAGTTCTGCTCGATGGAGATCACGCAGCAGGTGCGCGACTATGCGGCCAGGCTCAATGAGCGCGACGTGGAGATCGCCGAGGAGACGACCGTCATCGATCCGCAAGCCGGCATGGCGGAAATGAGCCGGCGCTTCCGCGAGCTGGGCAGCGAAGTGTATGTGGACGCGGAGAAGGCTAAGGCCGCCAACAAGGCGCTGGGTTAAGCCGCCATCGCAGGATGACCCTCAACGCCCCCGAACCCGTGCGGCGGGCGGGCTACACGCTCACCATCCTGCGCAAGGAGCGCGACGGCAGGTGGCGGCTGGTGCGCGATGCCAATCTGCTCGCCCCGCAATCCTAGGCGCCGTCCCGCCGCCCGCTCTGCTCCCGCAGCCACCGCTCGAGCACGGCAAGCACGTGCTCCTGCTCGCTCCGTTCGAGTGGGTGTCCGCGCGCGATAGCGTGCCACCTTTCAAGGCAGCGGCGGCAGCAGGTGGCGGTCGCATGCTGGGCGACGAACACGGGATGCCCGCGGAACGGCGTTTGTTTGCCGTCGTTGACGGGACGGGCAGGCGCAAGGCGCACAGCAATGAAATGGCGGGCGTGCGCCATCACCGCGTCAAGGCCTTTCGCTTCGAGATAGACGCGCTCGCGCCTTCCGAGACGGAAGCGCCGCCGGAACGGCGATCTGCCCAGCTCGGCGAAGAGCCCGTCGATGTCTCGTGCCGGCATGCGGACGCCAGTATAGTGGGCATGTGCCGGAACGGGAGGGTCGACCCATGGATGCCAACAAGCTCAAAGCGCTGCAGGCGCCGCTCAAGGACAAGTATCGCGAAAAGCCCGATGCGGCCGTCATCACGCTGCGCGCGGAGGGACATATCGGCGAAGGGGTGACGTGCTCGGTCAGAACCGGCCAGGCGCTGATCGAAGCCGGCCTTCATCCGGCGACCGGGGGCAGCGGCATGCACGCCTGCTCGGGCGATATGCTGCTCGAGGCGCTGGTCGCCTGCGCCGGCGTCACGCTCAATGCGGTGGCAACCGCCCTCGGCCTGCCGGTGCGCGACGCCAGGATCAGGGCCGAGGGCGATCTCGATTTCCGCGGCACGCTGGGGGTGGCCAAGGAGGCACCCGTCGGCTTCCGCGACATTCGCCTCGCCTTCGACATCGAGGGCGATCTCACGGACGAACAGCGGGCCACGCTGCTGAAGCTGACCGAGCGCTACTGCGTCGTCTATCAGACCTTGCGCAACCCCCCGCCCATCACCGTCGCCGCCCGCACCGTTTAACTGGCCTCGCCGGCAGGGGGCCGCAAGAGCGCAAGGGCCGTCTGACCGGGTTTCCCGGCGGGAAGAAGAAGGCGCGGCGGCGGGAGTTCGGCATGCCCGGTGCGAAGGGAACGGCAATCCCATGGGTCGGGGCCGACCGTCGGCAAATGGCGGAGAGGGGGGGATTCGAACCCCCGAGACCAGTCACCCAGTCTGCCGCATTTCGAGTGCGGTGCATTCAACCACTCTGCCACCTCTCCTGTGGCTTGTTTGATGGGCGCCCTAATGGGTGCATTCGACCGTCTTCATTCGCCGCTTTGGTCTTGGTGATCGGTGATGCACTCAAGTCCGTCCGAACCCCACGGTCGCGCCGCCCCTGCCGGCGACCCCTTCCGAGGCAGCCTGTCATAGGGGAGGGCCTAGGAGGAGGCAAGCCTTCGACCGCATGGCGGGCCGCGCCGCGCTCATTCTGCCTTCTACCCCACCGGGGCATTTGCGGGCCACTCGTTGTCCCGCCGTTCAAGGAGCCCTCGGATGGCTCGAGCGCGGTGCACCCAGGTGTAGTGCTCGCGAAGGCGCTCATGACCGGCACTCGCGATCCGCGCGCGCAGTCGGGTGTCGCGCAGCCGCTCGAGGGCCGCCCGCCAGGCCACAACATCGTCCGGAGGCACCAATAGGGCCGTGACCCCGTCCTGCAGCACCTCGCGGATCACGGGCAAGTCGGATGCAACCAGCGGCCTGCTGTGCGCGAGCGCCTCGAATACTTTGAGCGGCGAGGTCCAGCGCGAGATGTCGCCTCCGCCGCCTTCGAGAGCGACGCGCCGCGAAAGGGGAGCCAGCACGACGTCGAACCTGCCGTAATAGGCCGAGAGACTGCTAGGCGGCTGGTGACCGTGAAACCAGAGGTTTGAAAGCCGCGGGCGTGGGTTGAGGCGCGCGATATCCGCCGGAGCCCCGCCCACGATATGGAAGTCCATGTCGGGAACGATACGGGCGAGCCGAACGAGCATGTCGGCGCCCTTGCCTTCGAACAGACTCCCGACGAACCCAATCTGCAGCGCATCGGTGCGGCCCGGCCACGGCATCGGCTCCATCCCAGGCCCCGCCGGCAGAGTGGCTCCGTCATGGAGAACATGGACGCGGCGCCTGCCCTGCGCCGGTTCGAGGAGCGTCTTCATCCGGCTGCGATAGTCCGCCGCCAGGCCTTCGCTAATTGCTACTAAGCCACAACAACCCTTTTGCCGGAGCAACCAATGCTCCAAACGGGCGTGAAGGGCTGACTGAGGCAGCGCGTGTGCCTCATAGGCGAACGGTTTGCCCGGCCATCTGCGAGCGGCCATGGCAAGCGCAAACGGGTTGCGTCCGTAGAAGGCATCGGGAAGCGGCAGGCGAGCCGCCGCCTGCACCATCCTGCGAGCCAACACGAGGGCGCCCGCGACGCGAATGCGCGGCCTCGGCAGGCGAACCAGCGAGAACCTGCCGCGGGCAATGCCATAATACGCCTCGATGTCGGCTATTCGGTCGTCGCCTCGGGCCGAAAAGAGCGTGAGGTCTACACCGATTTCGCCGAAGGCTTCGGCCATCCTTATGACGTGAACGGAGTTCGCCGCGCGCGACGGGATTCTGGAGGCGGAGAAGTACCAGAGACGCAACTCGGGAGACTCCGTCGTTGTCGCCAAATGCGGGCGTCAAGCCGATCGCACGATCAGGCACTGACCCGATGTCAGGCGAATGATCTTCTCAGGCTTGTCCGCCATGAACTCGTCGCACGCGCGCTTCGCACCCGGACAAAGAGCGGACCCGTAGTCGTCGCAGACGATGAATCCCCCCGGGCTCATGCGCGAATAGAAGAAGGCGAGCGAGTCGCGCGTGGGCTGGTAGAGATCGACGTCAATGTGCACGACGGCAAAGTCCCGCCACGGCACGCAGCGCGTACCCCGATCCAGCTCTCAAAGTTCCAGCTTTCATCTCACAACCCATTACCGCACAACTCTGTTCCGGCGCGAAGGTCGCGCCGCAACGGCAACGCCTAGCATTCCCAGTGCCGCTACCCCCCACGTCAAGTGCAGAAGGAGATACGTCGCAGCGGCACCTTCGATGCCCCAACCCAGCGTCATCAGCAAGAGCGCCAGCCAGTAAAACGGTGTGGTGACGCCGTCGATGACAATGAGCCGATGGAAGCCACCCGTCGCGAGGACCGCCGGTGCGAGCGGCTGGGTGAATGCTGCCGTCGCCGTAGCGGCGAGGCACCACATGACGGTCGCGTGTGCCGACACGTATGCACTGCCCGCAACCAGGACGAGTACCGTGTCACCAGCGACGGCAAATCCTGCCACGAGGACTGCGACAGTGCCGCCGACGAAAAGGGAGGAGTGAGCAACGAGACGCAGCAGGTGCTCCTGCCGGTCCTGATGCCACAAGCGAGACAGGTCGGGCAGGATCGCCTGCGCAAAGGCATCGATCAAGGGGGCCATGGTGGCCGAGATGGTCCGGGCCAAGCGATAAAAGCCGGTCTCGCTCAAAGGAACGAGGGAGCCGACGATCAACACGTCGAACTCGCGTCCCATGCGCAGAAGCCCAGCGAAATAAGCCAACCGTGCCGCCCGCCAGAATTCGGCGGGCCACGTTGAGTCCCAATCCGCGCACAGCGCCGATGATGCTGTCCCGCTCGAGGCTGGCGTCGATGATGTGTCTTCCGGCGGCGATGTCAAATAAGTGCGAAGCGCGATGACCGCCAACGCTAGGTTGCCCGCAACAAAACTCAATGCCCAAGCCAGAACGAAGCCCCAAAGGCCGGCGTGGGCCCACCATGCCAGCAGTACCATGCAGAGACGGCAGGCCGTCGTTACCGGATTGTGCAGCGAGGCGAGGTCGAACCGGTTCAGGAGACGGAGCACGCCGATGGCGCTGCCGGTTGCACCGGCCAGGACGACGACGGACTGGAGGCGCAGCATCGACTCTCCGTCGGCGGACCATCCGAACCAGCGCGCGACAAGCGGCGTAGCCGAAAAGACCACGAGGGCTGCGCCGATGGCAGCCATGGCGTCCAGTATCACGGTGCGCCTCAGAACCGTCTCAAGACGAAGCGACGAGGCTTGGCTGGAATGGAGGGCGGCAGTGCCGAACGTCACCACGAGCTGCCATGAGCCGGTATTGGCGAGGCGGGCCGCGACCGCTCCAAAGGCAGTGACGATGGCAAGCTGTCCGAACTCCTGCGTGGTAAGCGAACGGACCGCGACCACCATGCTGAGCAGGGCGAAACCGGCTCCCACGATATTGCCCGCGAGGAGCCAGGACGCATTAGTGAACAGTCGCCGCAAACCGTGCGGCGCCTGCTCTGCCATGTCGGTCCGGCTCCCCAACCGAGCTTCCCCCCAACCTCTGATGTCACCTGTCGCGAAGACGTATCCAGCCAAGTAGCCATACCGCCCGTAGCGCCCGGTTGCCACCCATCCGTCCCGCGCCTACGCCCCGCCGGGCGCGCAGATCGTTGCCTACGCCGGCGGGGGCCCGCTTCTCGCTGACGGATGGGGATGGTCCTCAGCCAGCCCAGCGCCTCGGTTGCAAACCGCGGGCGTCATTCGGCCGCGGTCGACGCTCGAACCGCGCTCAAATGCTCCGGGTACCGACGGCAGGCGATCAGCTCCTGGAGGGTCTGGGGCCCGTCGCCTGCCGGCCGCCAGTGACTGGTCGGCGCGCCAAATCCCTTCTTGGGTCGCGCCAGCGTGCTTGCCGGCAGATCATGCGAAAAGGCCGCCTTGAGCAGGCCTTTTCTGCGGCCTTTGAGGTAGATCAGTTCTTCCGGCAGCGAGAAGGCGAACTCAATCACGCCGCGCGACAGGAAAGGAACGCGAACCTCGAGCGATGCCGCCATGCTCGCCCGATCGACCTTGGTCAACATGCAGTCCGGCAACCAGGTATGAAAGTCGACATACTGTAGTGCCTTACGGGTCGGCAGGTCGGAACGCATGTGGGCGCGGAAATTCCAGAAGGGGTCATAGTCGCGCGCGATGCCAAGCTGCTCTCGGTAACGGGCGAGCTCATGGGGCAGCGGATTGGCGTTGACGGCCGAGTAGAGAGCGCAGGCATCGAACTGACCGAAGCGGGCCAGGGTATTGCCGATCCGCTGCAATAGGCTGTGCGGCGGTCGTTTGATCGGGAGCCGAAGCGTTCCCTTGAGCCCCGACAGCGGCCCTTGGAGGCGATGCAACCAGAAAAACCGGTCGTACCGGTGATAGCCTCCGAACAGCTCGTCGCCGCCATCGCCACTGAGGGCAACGGTGACATACTCGCGCGCAAACCGCGAGAGCCGATAGGTCGGCAGCGCCGAAGTGTCGGCGAACGGCTCGTCGTATCGCTGTTCGAGAAACTTCAGGGGATCGTCGATATCCTCGCTACGTGCCAGCCGCTCGCGGTGATCAGCGCCGAAACGCGCAGCCACCGTGCGCGCAAAGGGACGCTCGTCGTATTCCGCCTCCTCAAAGCCGATGGCGAAGGTCTGGGCGCGGTCGAGGAACCGGCTCGTGAGTGCAAGAACGATGCTCGAATCGACCCCGCCGCTCAGGAAAACGCCGAGCGGTACGTCGCTCACAAGCTGAGCCTTCACGCTGTCGGAAAGAAGAGAGCGCAATCGCTCCTTCGCATCCTGGAGCGAGATGGGGGTCTCCGATGCGGGAAGCGTCCAGTACCTCCGCTCAAACGTCGCACCGCTCAAGGTGGATACGGTGAGGAGACCGGCTTGGCCCAATTTGGCAATGCCGCGATAGATGCTCTTCGGCGCCGGCACGTAACGATGCACGAGAAAGTCGTAGAGCGCAGTCGCGTCGAGAACGAGATCGTTAGGCGGCAAGAAGGCTTGCAGCGCCTTCAGCTCGGAGGCCCAAAGGAAGTAATGGCCGAGCCGCCCGAAATAGAGGGGCTTTATGCCCGCACGGTCGCGCAGGAGAATGACTTCATTACGCCGGCGATCGTGAAAGACCAGCGCGTACATGCCGTCCATGCGCTCGGCCAGCCGCTCGATCCCAAGCTGCGCGTAGCCCCTAAGCGCCACCTCCGAATCGGAGCCAGAACGCCACTGCGTTGAACCTAGCTCGGCCCGCAATTCGCGGAAGTTGTAGATCTCGCCGTTGGCCGTCAGTGCTACGCCGCCGTCAGATGTTACGAGTGGCTGATGACCTGCCGGCGAAGGATCGAGGATGCTGAGCCGGCGATGACCAAGGAACACGTTGCCCTCTACCGTGTGCCCAACGTGGTCCGGGCCCCGGTGTGCGAGCACGTTCAGGGCCGCGCACCCCTTCGCGATGTCCTCGGGACCCAGTGCGGATACACCGAGCTTGATGAACCCGAACAGACCGCACACGGTATGAAGCACCCTCTTGGCTGTCGCACCCGTCAGGACAGCGAGGTCTTGGCCCAAACAGGTGCCCTGCGGCAAGGGCGTCGCTTCTTCGGTGGCTTAGCCGTGCTGGCGCAGAGCTGACCCGACGGGTTGCCGGCCGCGATCGCACAGAAGCCGGGCAATACTGTGGATAGCGGGCACGGCTCGGGCCAGCGGCCAAGCGGCGTCGCCTTGCCGGTGCAGTATCGTTTGGACTTTTCGTGATTCGCAACGGCGCAAATTCGCTTGAGTCCGATTGCCTTGTCGGTCGCCCCGAGCAGCAATCCGCCCGCATCCGAGCTGATCACGCCGCCATCGAATCCGGCCACGACGGCGCGGCCTTCGACAGTTCCAAAATCGAGCGAATCCGGTCTACAGTGTGTCGGCATCGGGAACCCCCTTCGTCTCGGCTCAAGTCGTTCTCACAAAACAACTTTCGCTGATTCGAAGGCCCGATGCGCTCACCCAGCGTGAGAAAAGCGGGCTAGCTCGCCGAGTTCCAGTTCCGCTTCAACCGCCGCTTCGACCTGCCGTCGCTGCTCGACGATCTCGCGATGACCGCTGAAGGTGCTTCACCGAGGCCGCGAAATCAACTCAGAGTGGCGTACGAGCATGGGTAATCAGGAAATCATGTCACCAAGTGTACAGGCGCTCACAGCCAGATGTTTCAGCCCCTTTGGCGGGCGCGATCTTATTCAGTTGGCCATAGTCGTCGCTATCACCGCACTTGTCTATCAGTTTCTCAAACACGCGATGCTGGTCATTGAAAACAGATGGCCGCCGGGATTGTTTGCGGTGCTTGGCGGCGTTTTCCTGCTGGGTCTCGCGCATGCGCGATGGACGTACGCCGGTCTCAGCCCGGCCTACCGAATCCTCCTGTCCGGAACGGCGCTCGTGCTCGCTTTTTACTGCGCCACTGCCTATTGGCTTTTTCCATCTGACGCGGAATGGCAGATCGTCATGGCTCTCTATGTCTCGCAGGCCGTGGCCGTCTGTTCGGGCATTGGCGCGTTGTGGCGCCCTGTCTTGGCGCTCGTGCCAGGCGTCTATGTCCTTCTTGCAAAGGCTTGGACCAAGCTCTTGGCCCCGCTACCGGAGCTCTCGGCCACAGACTACATGCCGCTGGTCGATTGCGTTGCCTTCCTCAGTCTGGGCTTGATCGCATTCCGTGTACTTTCGAGGCAATGGTTATTCAGTAGGAGCCTTTCCCGGGTTGATGAGGAGGCCGCAACACGAATGCTTTTTCTGATTGCTGTTGGCATTCATCTGGGCAACTACTTTCATTCGGCGATGGCGAAATTGCTCCTGCCAGGCGGGGCCATTCTTTGGGTTTTTGATAACGCGACACATAATCTCATTCCGGTTACGCTCGATGGCGGCTTTCTTCCGATTGGCCACTGGCCAGTGTTGAGTGCGTGGACATATGACACGTTCGCAAAAATCGTCTCTCTGTCGAACGCGATAATTCTGATTGGCCAGCTTGCCGCGGTGGTCGCCGTGCTGCGAGCTCGCTGGATCATTGGCATCACAGTCTTCTACGACTTTACGCATGTCGTTATCTTTCTGGTGTCCGGAATTCTGTTCTGGAAGTGGATTCTGCTGAATGGCGTGATTGTCGCCGCTGCGGCGAAGCTCAGAGGGTCGGAACTTTCGAGATCCGAGATCGTCGCGGCGTCATTGGCCGTCGTTCTTGGCACGACATGCTTCTTCGCGGCGCGCCTCGGTTGGTACGACACCTCGGCCTACAACCGTGCTTCGATCTATGCCGTGACCAAGTCGGGCCAGGAGGTCGCGGTGCCCACCAACTATTTTCTTGGCGCATCCGTCAGCTTTGCCCAGATGCGACTTGGATCGCCTGAGCCGGATCAACACCTGCCGACGCTCACGTGGGGCAGCACAACCAGCCCCAAGATCGTACGCGCGGCGCGCGCCTGCGATTTTACACATATGCCGCTCGGCAATCCATATCCGTTCGAAGCGTCCCAATTCACCCAGCTCATTCGCCGGCACCACCAGACGATGCTCAGCCACGTCGACGCCGATGGGCACTTTGCGTACGACTGGTACCCGCACCATATCTGGAGCAACCCTTTCCTATTTCGGCCGTTTGCCACGCTCGATATCCGCTCCATCCTGGCCTACCGCTACGTGGTGGAGGCTGTCTGTCTGGACTTCTCAGGCGGTAAAATGCGGCGACGGGTGCTGCACCGCTCGGAGGCTTTGATCGAGGTTGGCAATGAGTGACCGCCCTAAGGGCATTCAAATCGTCTATGATGGGCAGTGCCCATTCTGCACGTCGTATGTCCGCCTCGTCAGGCTGCGCAAAGCGGTTGGCCAAGTCGATCTGATCAACGCCCGAGACCCGCATCCCCTTGTTGACGAGATCGTCGCTGCGGGCCTTGATCTGAACGAAGGCATGGCAGCGAAATACGAAGGCCGTCTTTATCATGGGCACGAGTGCGTTCACCTGCTGTCAACGCTTTCGGAGCCGGAGGGGATGTCGAGCGGTCTCCTGAAGAGGCTATTCGCATCGAAGGGCCGTACACGGCTGCTCTATCCCTATATGCGCGGCGGCAGGGACATTGTGCTGCGAATCCTCGGGCGGACACAGATCTGAGCAACCGGAAGTCCCAGCCGTGCGCCGGGCACTGGATCGCACGCCGTGCAGGCGGGGAAGCGCCGCAAGAACCGGTCCTCGAACGTCCCTGTGGATTGCGGGCAAGGTTCAATCGCACCCGCCGAGCGGCGGCGCCTCATGGTGCAATATCAGTCCCAAAGCCTGATTCGCGACCTCACCCTACGAGGGCCCTACCCTACACCCGAGGGACCGCCAAATGGCGGAGGATGTACTATCCCTGTTCGGAACCGGAAAGAGTGGCAGAGCCATGGACGACGACACGCTGCCGAGGTCGGAGGTCGGCGGCAAGGCCGGGCTGCTTCCCGCCCAGCACATCGAGGCGCTGCTGAAGCGCAGAAAGATCCGCGCCGCGGAGGATGTCGCGGCAGACCAGGTGCAGCCGGCTAGCCTCGATCTGAGACTCGGCGCCAAGGCCTATCGCGTGCGGGCAAGCTTCCTGCCCGGCCGGGAGCGCAGCGTGCTCGAGCAGCTCGCAACCCTCAAGCAGCACGAGATCGCCCTCGACGGCGGCGCCGTGCTCGAGCAGGGCTGCGTCTACCTCGTCGAGCTGCAGGAGCAGCTCGAACTGCCGGCGACAATCGCGGCCATCGCCAACCCGAAAAGCTCCACGGGCCGCATCGACGTGTTCACCCGCCTCATCACCGACCACAGCGAGGCTTTCGACTGGGTGGAGGCCGGCTACCGCGGCCCGCTCTATGCCGAAATCTTCCCGCGCACGTTCAGCATCAAGGTGCGCAAGGGCTCCAGGCTGAACCAGATCAGGTTCCTACGGCGGACGGGCAGCCAGGACCGCTACTGGCGGCCGTCGCTGTCGGACGGCGAACTGCGGGCGCTGGACGCAAGCACGCCGCTGATCGACGGCGAAGCGGGCAAGGCAACCATCCGCTTCGGGCTCAACATACGGGTCGACCTCAAGGGCGAGAGCAAGGGGGCCGTGATCGGCTATCGGGCGTTGCGCTACACGGAGGTCCTCGACGTGGACGGGAAGGGCGCGCACGAGCGCAGGGACTTCTGGGAGCCGATGCGCAGTCACGGCGGGCGGCTCATCCTCAACCCCAACCAGTTCTACATCCTGGCCTCGAAGGAGCGCATCTACGTGCCTCCGGCGTTCGCCGCAGAGATGATCCCCATCGACCCGATGATGGGCGAGTTCCGCGCGCACTATGCCGGCTTCTTCGATCCGGGGTTCGGGGCGACGGACGACGGAGGGCTAGGCAGCAGGGCCGTGCTCGAGGTGAGGACGCTCGATGTGCCGTTCGTGCTGGAGGAGGGCCAGATCATCGCGCGGCTCGTCTATGAGCATCTGGCCGAGGCCCCGATCAGGGTCTACGGCCGCGGCATCAAATCCCACTACCAGGGGCAGGGGCTGAAGCTCTCCAAGCACTTCAAATAACTTGCAATAGCTTGGCCGGCCGCTCACAGCCGAGAGGCCAGCACCAGGGTCCAGAACGTCTTGAACTCGGTCTTGGGGTCGTGCACCAGGGCGATGCCCATGTTCTCGGCATCGCGGAGCAGCAGGTTCTTGTTGTGGCCCGGGCTCGCCTTCCAGCCCTTCAGCACCTCCTCGAACGAGGCCTGGCCGGTGCCCACGTTCTCGGCGGCCACGCGGGCGTTGTAGCCAGCCCGCTTGACGCGGTCCCACGGATTTGACCCGTCGGAGCCGTAGTGGGAGATGCGGTCCCACTTGGCAAGGTCGCGCGAGTGATCCTTGGCGGCGGCGGTCAGCTCCGCACTGAGGGTGAGCGGCTTTAAACCCTTTTCGCGACGATAGGCGTTGATGAGATCACGCGCCTGTTCGGGGTTGAGCGCGGTGGCGCTGTAGTCGCGCCCTGCGAGCGCGCCGCTCGGTGCGCGATCATAGGAGCCCTTCGGAGCGCGGTCGTCGAGACTCGCCAGCCGATCGGAGCCGCTGCGCGAGGAAGCGGTGCGGGAGGTGTCGGCGGCGAGGCCAGTGCTGGTCGAGCTCCTGAGCGAGGCCGTCTGGGACGGCGTCGACTCGGAACTGCCGAAGCCGAAGTTGAAGGGCTGCGAAAAGCCCAGGCTGCAAGCGGCAAGCCCGAGCGACAGCACGGCCGGCAGTGCTACGCGATACATTCCAACCACTCCGCAAAGGCCCGGCAGGGCCTCGACGTTAGTTTTCCGTAAATAGGTTAAGCGTCCCTTACCGCCGCTCCCCAACGGCGCCCCCTTTAGAGACCTTCCTAAGCCGCTCCACTGCGGGGCTCGGCGGCTCAAGTTGTAAATGGGCCTAAGGACCTTGACGCCAGTTTGGCGCCTTCGGGGCAGCACGGCGGCGGCTAGATGAGTCGCCGCGGCATCGGTAGAGGCGGGAGCCGCCAAAAAAGCATGGCGGGGCCCTTGGCCGTGTGGACCCTCTCCCGCACAATGATGCGTGTTCCCACAGTGATTCGTGCGTTGGAGAAGCTGTCCGGGCGGTGGTCCGCCAGCCCCTTGAGGGTAGGACTGCCCACAGCCGACTTACTTTCCACAGGGGGGTTCGACGATGGCACTGGCGAGGACCCGCGCGCGCCCCGTGCCGCGTTCGGCCGAGCGCCTCACCGGCTGGCGCCTCGCCATCCTCGCGCGCGTTGCGTGCGAGCAAGGCGTCACCTGCGCAGAACTCTCGCGCAGCCTCGGCGAGCTGCTCTTGCCGTCCCGGTCTGCCGCCGAGCAGAAGCCTCTCATCGAGAGCGAGATCAAGGCCCTCGCAGACGAGGATCTCGTCGTGCAGCGACAGGGCGTGCTCGAGCCGACGCCGGCGGGGATCGCGCTTGTGGAGACCGAGCTCGGGGCCAATGCAAGCCGCCGTGCCTGGGAGGAGGTGCGGGACAGCCGCCTGCTCGCCCGCGCCCTGGGCATCGACCCCGGTGCGCCGTCTCAGCTCAAGGCGCTCGCGAGAGCGGACCAGCTCAGGGCGCACGTCCTCGCCCAGGCCTTCGGATTCAAGCTGCGGCGCAGCGCCAGCCCGGCGCAGGTGAGGGCGCGGCTCGCCGACGTCGCGCTCGAGCGCGCCTTCGGCAACCGGATCAAGGCGGGCCTCGGCTCGCGCTCGGGCCTGCCCGCCAAAACGGCGCGGCTGCTTGCCGGGCAGCTCTTGCGGCGGCCGCGCAATGTCGGCACCGACAGTCGGCTCATCGCCCTGCTTGCCGCCGAGCAGGTCGGCGCGAGCGGGACCGGCGCACCGGCGCTCAGGCTTGCCGTACTCCGGCAGTTTTGCCGAGCCCCCGCCACCACCGGCAGCGGTGCGGTCGAAACGCCACCCCAGCCGGCCCCAAAGGCCCCCGCAAAACCGGCCGTCGCCACCCGCCCCGACCTGCCCGGCTTTGCGCGCGAGGTGCAAGTTGCCGCCCGCACCAGGGCCGAAGGCTGGCCCGGCAACCGCAAGGCCTTCATCTGCCACGTGTGGCAGGCGATCGCAGCGCGGCATCCGGGCTGGGGGCTGTCCGAGATCGAGTTCAAGGCGATGCTCGCCGAGGCGCACCGCACCGGCCATCTCGCGCTCGCCAGCGCCGACCTCAAGGACCGGAGCCAGATGAAGGAATTCCAGGCCTCGGCCATCCCCTACAAAAACATGGTCTGGCACTTCGTGCGGGTCGAGGACTGAGGCGCACGTCAGATCGGTTTCACGTTCAAGGGTTGATATTCCATGCAGTCACAGCACCACCCGGCGCCGGTCGCGGATCAGTTGTCCGCGGCGTTCGAGCATTCGATCACCTGGGAAGATGACATCTGGCGCGCCGACCCGGTCGACGTCGAGCAGATCCACGAAAAGGCCCGTCGCAAATTCTACGGCCTGCTCGACGCCATCACGCTCGGCAAGGCAAGCGCGTCACGGCCCCGCATCTTGCTTTTTCACGGCCAATCGGGCGCGGGCAAGACGCATCTCATCCGGGCGCTCCGCACCGGCGCGCACCGGTCGGCCAAGGCGTACTTCGGCTACGCCCAGATGACGCCCGATATCGCCAATTACGCCGACTACTACCTGCGCCGACTCATCAACTCGCTGGAGAAGCCCTACGACCCGGATAACGGCGGGGAAAGCGCTCTGTCGCGACTGACCCGCCGGCTGGTGGCCGATGCCGACGTGATGCCGGTCGCCGAGCTCGACAAATTGCGTGAGGCGGACCTCACCAGCGACGAACTCGCCCGGCTCATCCACGAGCTGGCCGACGACATCGTGGCCGCGCCGAAGTTCGCAGAGCAGGAGATCGACATCAACGTGGTAAGAGCCCTGCTCTACCTGCAGCGCGCCGATCCCCGCATCGATCAGCGCGTTCGCCATTACCTGCAGGGGCGGCCGCTCAACGAGCTGTCGAAGGAGGCGGTCGCCGCGCTCGATGCCAGCTCCGGTGATGGGCGCTCCTTCGAGATCATCGAAAGCCTCGGTAAGCTCATGTGGTCGGTCGATCGGGCGGCGCTCGTGTTCTGCATCGATCAGGTGGAGGACCTGCGCTTCTTCGAGGATGCCGAAGAGCGCTTCCAGCGGGCTGTGCGCGACCTCATCCAGATCGCCAATCGCGTGCCGACCTCGATCATGTTGATTTCATGCCTGGAGGATTTCTACGGGCAGGCGCGGGGGACGCTGGCGCAGTCCTACATCGACCGGATCGAGAAGGCGGGCCCAATCGGGCTCATCGAAGCGCGCACGCCAGCCGAAGCCAAGCTCATCATCGCGCGGCGGCTCGCCTACCACGCAGAAACCAGCGGCGGCGGCGCCAGCTATCCCGACGCGTCCGCCTTTTTCGGCCCGCAGTTCTTCGAGGAGTTCGGAGGACTTTCCACCCGGCGGCTACTCGAGCACGCCCAGAACCAGATCAGATCCCGCCAGCAGGCCAGCCACGAAGAGCCCGAAGCGCGAACCGGCTTCATCTCGACGCTCGCCGCAGCGCTGGGCTTTGCTCATGACAACGACGAGCCGGAGGCTACACCCGCATCCTCGCCCGAACTCGACTTCCACCAAATGTGGGACCGCTTTCAAAGCGCCTGCGAAGCGGAAATGCCGTCCAACGACCAGGAACTCATGGACGTGCTGGTGGCAGCGCTCGAGCGCGCCCGCGAGGAGTGGCCGGACGGCATCGCCGATCTCAAGGTGAAGCGGCTCGAGATCGCCGACGACGTGCCGGCCGTCGATTTGTCGGTCAAGCATGCCTCGGGGCACGCCTTCGAGGCACGCGTCTTCCTCTGCAACCGGCCGACGCAGGGCGGGGGCCTCAAGCGCCAGCTCGACAAGGTGCTGACCGCGACCCGTGGTCGCGCCGCGTTCCTGCTCAGGGCCAGCGACTTCCCTCCGAACCGCAAGAACCTGACCGCACAGGCCTTCCGCAAGTTCCGAGACGGCGGCGGGCGCACGATCATGATTCCCATCCCCGACTGGGAGCGGATGATGGCCGTGCGCGAGTTCCACGCCCATCACCGCCAGGATCCAGGCTTCAAGGAGTGGTTTGAGCGGGCCAGGCTGATGTCGGCTCTGCTGCCTGTCGTGCAGCTGCTGCGACTCGACCTATTGGGCAAGCCGCTGCCCAAAATCGAGGAGAGCACCGAAGGCGATGAAGCAGGCAGCGGGGCCAACGGAGCCCAACCCGAGGCGCCAAAGAAGGTGACGTTCCTGCGCAGCTTCGCCGCCAGCGCCGGCGCCGCTTGGTCCGATTGGACCGGCTGGGGCGGCGGCTACGAGCCCAACCGGTTGCCGGCCAACGACGACGAACTGCCGTTGTCGGTGCTGCTCAACGAGAACGGCGACAACGTCAACAGCATCTATGCCGGCCGGACGCTGGACGGCGCCAAACCGGTTACCCTCAACAAGGACGTGCTGAAGCGCCACGCGGCCGTGCTCGGCGGCTCGGGTTCGGGCAAGACGACGCTGGCGCTGTGTCTCATCGAGCAGCTTCTGCTGCGGGGCATCCCAGCAGTGTTGATCGACCGCAAGGGAGACCTGTGCAGCTACGCCAACCCCGACGTGTGGCGCGCCAACGACAACGAATATACCGAGCGACGGGGAGAGCGCGAGAAGCTCGCCGACGCCATCGACGTTGCCGTCTACACGCCGGGCCGCAGGTCCGGCCGGCCGATCTCGATCACGCTGCTGCCGACCGGCATCAGCGAGCTGCCCGAACACGAGCAGCAACTGCTTGCCAACCTGTCGGCGGCGGCGCTCGGCGACATGCTGCACCTCAAAACCTCGGCGACCCACCAGAAACAGTCGGGCACGCTCTCGGTAGCACTCAAGATCCTCGGCTCGCGCAGCCGGGCAGAGGTCGGCCTGAGCGACCTCATCAGGCTGCTCGAAGACGAGGACCCAGAGCTCAGCGACCTTACTCAGCGCATGGACCCGTCCGGCAAGATCCGCCGCGACCTCGTTGCCCAACTCGACAGCTTGCGCCACCGCAACTCGGCCCTGTTCGAGGGCGCCGGCGAGAGCCTGCGCATGGAATCACTGCTCGGCATCGGGCCTTACGCCCGTCCCGGCCGGACCCGTCTGTCGGTGATCTACACGGGCTTTCTCGGCGACAACGAGAACATCCTGTTCTGGGTCGCTCAGTTCCTTTCGGAGGCGCTGCGCTTCTGCCAGAGGAACCCGCACGACGGGCTGCAGGCCGTGGTCATGTTCGATGAGGCCGATCTCTACATCCCGGCCAACGCCAAGCCGGCAACCGCAGAGCCCCTGCAGAGCCTGCTCAAGCGGGCCCGCTCGGCCGGCCTCGGCATGATGCTCGCCACGCAGTCGCCGGGCGACCTCGACTATCGATCGCGCGATCAGATCACCTCTTGGTTCATCGGTCGCGTACGGGAAGACACCGCGCTTAAGAAGCTCAAAGCCGCGTTCCAAAGCGAGAGCGGTCTTGATCCCTCGGCGGTGCTGCCCGGCCAGACGGTCGGCGAGTTCCATCTCGTCCAAGAAGGCCTGGTCCGGGCCATGAAGGCGCAGCGCTCGCTGATCAGCGCCGAGCAGGTGCCCTTCGATCGCATCGAGCAGCTTGCCCGCGAGACGAAAGGGCAGGACGAGCGCCAGCTCCGGCTGTTCGACTTGCGTTGAATGGTTAACACTTGCGGGAACTGTTGAGACTGAGCAACGCGCCCACAGTTACATTGTGATGGGTTGAACACCCGGGCCGGGGAGCTGCGCGCACGGCCGTCGCTCGAAAGCGCAGCGCGTATGGCGAACCGATTGATGATGCGAGGGAAAGTTTGCGACCTGAGGGTGGCGACGTTAGCGGCGCCGGTTACCATCGAGTTTTGCAGACGCGAGACAAGAGACTGCCTGCCCGGCATTTTCAAGATGCAGAACGCAGGTTTGTTTGATAAACTGCCACTGTCGGGAGAAGTGGGTGGAGTTCCCGACAAGGCGGGTGGCTCGTGGGGCGGCGGGCCATTGGTGAGCGGCCCTAGAGGCGGCGTTGTAAGCGGGGTAAGTGTCGTGCTCGTCAAGCCATTTGTGGTGATGGTGCTGGCCAGTCTGCTGGCACCGGCTTTGGGTGTCGGTCTTTTCATGCTGCTGCATACGTTCTGAACTGGGCGGCAGCAGGGGCACATCCTTCCAACCCGGACCATTGCACGGTCGCCCTGGGTCGGCCAGGGGAGGGGCGGCTCATTTCACGGGCATCAAGCGGATGCCCGATGGTGTAAGCTGGCGGCATGTCCGGCAAGCTTAGCGACGACTGCTTTCGCCATGATTTCCGCCTGATGGCGCACGGGGCGGCGATCGAGGAGCTTAAGCGCCGCACGCGGCCCATTGTGGGCAGCGCGCCGGTTGCCCTGGAGGCGGCCTCAGGGCGGATCCTGGCGACCGCTCCGGTGGCGCCCCATCCCGTTCCCAACCATACCAACGCGGCGGTCGATGGCTATGCCTTCGCCGCGCGCGATTATGATCGTAGGCAGGGCAGCGTGCTTTCGGTGGCAGGACGTGCGGCGGCAGGACGGCCGTTCGCGCAGGAGGTGCCGCCGCGCGCGGCGGTGCGCATCTTCACGGGCGCCGTCATGCCGGCTGGCCTCGATACGGTCGCCATGCAGGAGGACTGCGAGGAACTGGCCGGGCCCGGCCTGAGCGTGCGCATCCCCGCAGGCATCAAGCCCGGCGCCAACGTGCGCAAGGCCGGGGAAGACGTGAGGCAGGGCGAGACGCTTTTGTCGGTGGGCCATGTCCTGCGGCCGCAGGATCTGGCCGCGCTGGCATCGATCGGGCTCTGCGAGGTGACCTGCTACCGGCAGCTCCGCGTGGCAATCTGCTCGACGGGCAACGAGGTCGTTCGTCCCGGCGCGGCGCCGCTCCCGCACGGCTCGGTGTTCGACGCGAACGCGCCCATGCTGGTGGCACTGGTGCGCCTCGCCGGCGGGCAGGCCAAGGACCTCGGCGTCTGGCCCGACCGTCTGGAGGAGGTGAAGAAGCGGCTGGGGGAGGCCGCGCGCGAACAGGATGTGATCCTGACCACGGGCGGCGCCAGCCGCGGTGAGGAGGATCACGTGGCCCAAGCTCTCGCGGCGCTTGGCTCGCGACACTTCTGGCAGATCGCAGTGAAGCCCGGGCGGCCGATGATGTTCGGGCAAATCGGCGAGGCGGTCGTCATCGGACTGCCCGGCAACCCCGTTGCCGTGTTCGTCTGCTTCCTCATGTACGTGTGGCCGCTATTGCGCAGCCTGGCCGGCGCGCCGTGGCCGGAGCCACGCCGCCTCGAGGCGCGCGCGGCGTTCGACTTCCCGAACCGGAAGACCGGCCGGCGGGAGTACTGGCGCGGCATGTTGCGCGAGACGGCAGAAGGCCTTGCCGTAGACAAGTTCGCACGGGACGGATCAGGGCTAATCTCGGGGCTGCGTGCGGCTGACTGCCTCATCGAGGTGCCCGAGGAGGTCCCGGCGGTGGCAGCCGGCGACCGGCTCACGGTGATCCCGTTCAGCGAGTTCGGAATCCTCCGCTAATGGCGTTGCCGCGATCGGTGCCGCACCCCAACCCTATTGAATTCGATGCCGTCCGAACTGAAGGGCGACAGGGGCGGTAAGCACCGGAAGCGGATGCAGTGCGCCAGCGCGGCGGGCGAGCGCGTGCCAAAGGAAAATCGCAGCGAGGATGATGAACCCGCCCGGCACGACGGTCGCCAGGGCGACGGTGAGCGTGGTCTTCATAGCCTTCCCTCCCAGACAAGGCTTTGAGTGCTTTTGACAGGGAGGCTAGCGGAGGGAACTTACGGGACCGCTCTCGGCAGGCCGCATTCGAGCGGCATGGAAAACGCATCGCCAACGGTCGTCCCAATCCGTAGCGTCGGGCGCTCCGCGGCGGAGAGTTTTTCTGCTGGCAATTCCGCGGACTGCACGAACACGGCGCGGCCGTCAAAATCCGGGCACGCGGCAAGACTAATTTAACCCTGAAGGCTGTTTATTGCTTGCCACAACGAGAGAGCCAAGGGCCTCGCGGTCAGCTCCGGACAGCATTGGGGGATCAGGCAGATGCGCTCATACGGTGCCGCGGCAAACGACGTTGCGCAGCGTGAACTGAAGGAGCGCGGGCTCAGGCAATTCATCGATGCCTATCTCGCTGGCGTCATCACATCGCCGGCGGCGGAGGACGGCGCGCGCGCATGCCTCTTGCTCGCCCGCTCGCCCGACAGCCCGGTGGCGCGGGTCGTCGCCGAGTATGCGGCCGGCAAGCGCCTGCAGCTGCCGGTGCGCGCCATTCTCACCACGCTCGAAGCGAGCACCCAGCCGACGGGCCAGCACATGGCGGCGCTGCCCCTTTTCGCGGTCGAGATCCGCTTGGTGCGCGATCCTCGGCTGCTCGAGGCCCATGAACAGTTGGTACTCGGCGTCAGAGCGAGCTGGACCGGGGACTCCATGCGTCGCGATCCGTTGAAGCGCGACGCCTACGAGGCCTATGCGCCCGACGACAGGGCCAAGGCACTGCGCGCCATCGCCTCGTTCGAGCGGCTGTGGCGGGTCGCCTTGCCGGTGGCCGGCGATGTGGTCGCAGCCGGGCCGGAAGCTCCCTGCGCGGGGTCGATCTCAGAACCACACAACGGACCGCCGCGGCTACGAGCAAGCGCGCGCTGACAGCCTTCGGCTCGCCGTTCCGATTTCGGCGGCGCCGGGCGGCAGTTGCCAGAAATTGAGCGCATTTTCCCCCAATCCTCGGATAAGCGGACGTACGCGGCCCCTGGTCGCGATGACGCTTTTGGCCAATTGTAGGCGGCGGGCGGCGTTTCCCTCGCGCATTGTGCTCGTGGGATGATCAGCGCGCGGGAGCGCCCCGAGCGACGAAAGGGGCGACACATGCTTCGCTTTCTGCTGTTGGGCTTCATGAGCCTGCTGGGGAGCCTCGCCTGGGCACAGGGGGCCGGCTTCGCGCACCAGGGTCTCGCCAAGGACGCCCAGCGCTACCAGGCTTGGCTCAAGGCCAACATCGCGCCGGATCCGGCGCGCAAGGGTGCGGAGGTGCGGACCGCGGCCGAGAAGCTTCTGCCAACGGATGCGCGCGGCGCGGCGCGGCAATTCGCCAGCGCGGTGGTCGCCAACGAAAACGATGCGGAAGCGTGGATCGGGCTGGCGCGCGCGCTGCTCGCCGTCACGCCCGATGCGAGGATCGGCTCGGAGCGCTATGAGCTGCCGGTGAATGCCAGCGCGGCGGCCTACCTCGGCTATCAGCGGGCGCAAACCTCCCAACTCAAGGCGCGCGCCCTCGCAATCCTCGGCGAAGCGTTGAAGAGGCGGTCCTACTGGCGGCCGGCGATCGATGCACTCAAAATGAGCCTCGAGCTCGTCGACAACGCCGACGTCCGTCACGCCTATGAAGCGTTGCGCAACGAGCGCGGGTTCCGCCTCATCGACTACACGGTGGAAAGCGACGCGGCCGAACCGCGGCTGTGCATCCAGTTCTCCGAGCCGCTGCAGCGAGCCGGCGTGGACGTTGCCAAGTTCGTGGCCGTTGACGGCCGCGACCCGTCGGGGGTCAGCGGCGAAGGCCGACAGCTCTGCATCGAGGGCCTCGCCCACGGCAAGCGCTACGAAGTGCTGGTGCGCGCGGGCCTGCCCTCGGAGGTCGGCGAGACGCTGCTCAGGCAGGCCGAGATTGCGGTCTACGTGCGCGACCGCGCGCCCGCCGTGCGCTTCACCGGCAAGAGCTATGTATTGCCGTCGCGCGGCCAACAGGGCATCCCGCTCATCAGCGTCAACACCGACAAGGTCGCCATCGAAATCTACCGCATCGGCGACCGCGGGCTCGCCTCGGCGCTCAGCGACGGCGATATCGCCCGCCAGCTTTCGAGCTACGACATCGAGACCATCCGCAACCGCACCGGAGCCCGCGTCTATGCGGGCGAGCTCGACGTCAGGTCCAAGCTCAACGAGGAGGTGACGACGGCGGTGCCGGTCGGCGAAGCGCTGGGCAACCTCCAGCCCGGCGTCTATGCCATGATCGCCAGGCCAGCGATGGACGGGCGAGATAACGGCGAGGAACAGGCAACGCAGTGGTTCATCGTCTCCGACCTCGGGCTTACGGCATTCACCGGCGATACCGGAATCCACGCCTTCGTGCGTTCGCTCGCCACCACCGAACCCGTCCGCAATGCCGTCGTGCGGCTTATTGCGCGCAACAACGAAGTGCTGGGGCAAGGGCGGTCCGATGCCAGCGGGTACGTGCGGTTCGAGCCGGGGTTGGCGCGCGGCGAAGGCGGGCTGCAGCCCGCCATCCTGGTGGCGGAGGCCGACGGCGGCCAGTACGCCTTCCTCGATCTCACCACATCGGCGTTCGATTTGTCAGACCGCGGTGTAAAGGGCCGGGCCCCGGCCGGCGCGCTCGATGCCTGGCTCTCCACCGAGCGCGGTGTCTACCGGCCCGGCGAGAAGGTACACCTGACAGCGCTCGTGCGTGACCGCGCCGGCAAGGCGGCCGCCGTGCCGACGACGCTCATCATCGCGCGTCCGGATGGCGTGGAGCATGTGCGAACGACGCTGACCGATCAGGGCCTCGGCGGGCGCACGTTCACGCTGGCGCTCTCCGGCTCGGCGATGACGGGAACTTGGCGCGCGCGGCTCCATACCGATCCCAAGGCGGATCCGCTCGCCTCGGTCGCCTTCCTGGTCGAGGACTTCGTGCCCGAGCGGCTTTCGCTCACCCTCGAGCCCACTGTCAAGGCGCTGGTGCCGGAAGAGCTGAGCACAATCAACGTCACCGGCCGCTACCTCTATGGGCCGCCGGCAGCGAAGCTCGCGGTCGAAGGCGAGATCATCGTCAAACCTTCGGCCAAAGACCTCGAAGGTTTTCCCGGCTACCGCTTCGGCCTTGCCGGCGAGCTCATCAGCGCGGTGCGCAAACCACTGGATTCGCAGCCCACCACCGACGCTGAAGGCAAGGCGGCGCTCGACGTGACGCTGCCCGCCATCCCGCGCACGGGCCGGCCGCTCGAAGCAGATGTCATCGTGCGCATGGTCGAGCCGGGCGGCCGCAGTATCGAACGCACAGTGACGCTGCCGGTGGACCCGAAGCTGCCACGGATCGGCATCAAGCCGCTGTTTGCCAACGACATGGTCGGCGAAGGCGAGACGGCGAGCTTTGAGGTGATCGCGCTCGACGCCGACAGCAGGCGGACAACCGCCAAGGGCCTCACCTGGACGCTCTACCGGCTCGAGCAAAGCTGGCAGTGGTATAACCGCGACGGCGTGTGGAATTTCGATCCCGTCACGCTCACGCGCAAGGTCGGCAACGGCAGTGTTGCCACGACGGCCGAGCATGCGGCGCGCATTACCGTGCGTCCCGACTGGGGACGCTTCCGGCTCGAAGTGACAAGCACGGAGCCCGGCGGCCCGTCCTCGAGCGTCCTTTTCAGCGCCGGTTGGTACGGCGGAGAGACCATCGACACGCCTGAGATGCTCGAGGTGGCGCTCGATCGGCCGAATTACGCGGCGGGCGATACGGCCAAGCTCAAAATCGCATCGCGCCAGGGCGGCAAGGCGCTGATAGCGGTGATCGGTTCCGGACTCATGCAGCACGCGGAAGCCGACATCCCGAAGGGTGGCGGCGAGGTCGCCATACGGGTCGACGGCGGCTGGGGGGCCGGCGCCTATGTTATGGCGATGCTCTACAGGCCGATGGACGAGGCCGCCAAGCGCATGCCCAGCCGCGCCGTCGGGCTCAAGTGGCTCGCCATCGATCAGTCACCACGCACGCTCAAGGTGGCGCTCGAGGCCCCCGAGCGGATCAGGTCCGGCGCACAACTCACCGTGCCGGTGAAGCTTGGCGGTCTGCGCCCCAACGAAGAGGCCTACGTGACGGTGGCCGCCGTCGACGTCGGCATTCTCAACCTGACGCGCTACCAGCCACCGAGACCCGAGCAGTGGTTCTATGCGCAGGCCAAACTTGGCACGGAAATCCGCGATCTCTACGGTCGGCTGATCGACGGCATGCGGGCCGAGCGTGGGCGGTTGCGCGCGGGCGGCGACGGTGGCGGCGGCATGTCGATGCAGGGTAGCCCGCCCGTTGAGGCCACAGTCGCCGAGTTTTCTGGCATCGTCAGGGTCGGCGCCGACGGCGCGGCCACGGTCAATTTCGACCTTGCCTCATTCAACGGGACGGTGCGCGTGATGGCGGTCGCCTGGAGCGCAGACAAGCTCGGTAGCGCCAGCCGCGACGTCATCGTGCGCGATCCCGTGGCGCTCATCGCGTCCGCACCGCGCTTCCTGACGCTCGGAGACGAGGCGCGCCTGCAGCTCGACCTACACAATGTCGAGGGCGCGGCGGGCGCTTACAAGCTTGCGATCGAGGCGACCCCGGCGGAGGGCCGGCCCAGGGCGGTCTTGGCGCGCGAGGTGACGCTTGCCAGCGGCGAGCGCAAGGCGGAACGCTTCGACCTCAAGCCCGATACCGTCGGCCTAACGACTTACGACGTGCGCCTGACGGGGCCGGCGGGCGTCGATATCAAGCGCCAGCTCACGTTCGATGTGAAGCCTCCCGGCGGCGATATCCGTCGGGTAACGGTCAGCCGTCTCAGTCCCAAAGGCGGCAAGGTGACCCTGTCGGCCGACCTTCTCGCCGATATGATTGCCACCCGTACCCACATCAACGTCAGCGTCGGTCCGCTCGCCGCGTTCGACGTGCCGGGGCTCATCGCCCAGCTCGACCGCTATCCTTATGGGTGCGCCGAACAGATCGTGAGCCGCGCGCTGCCGTTGCTCTATGCCAACCAGCTTGCGGTGCAGGCAGGTATGGCGGCCGATGCCGACCTCAAGCAGCGCGTGCAGGGGGCCATCGACCGGGTGTTCGAGATGCAGGACTACTCGGGCGCCTTCGGGAGCTGGCGCCCCAGCGACGGCAATATGTGGCTGACGAGCTATGTCAGCGACTTTCTGACCCGGGCCAAGGAGGCGGGCTACACGGTGAAGCCGCAGGGCTTCAGCCAGGCGCTCGACCGGCTGCAGAACTTCATCGGCTACGTGCAGGACTTCGAGAAGGGCGGCGAGGATCGCGCCTATGCGCTCTACGTACTGGCCCGTAACGGCCGGGCACCGATCGGCGAGTTGCGCTACTACGTCGATACCCGGCTCGACCGCTTCTCAAC